>NZ_FO538765.1:303125-606250 GCF_000968135.1 Magnetospira sp. QH-2
TCCCGTATTGACGGGGCTCCCGAAAGCCTTGCGGTAATAGCTCCAGGACCCAGATTTGCCCCCTACCCCCGCTTGGGCACCATCAGCGTCGCTTCGCCGACCAGCACCTTCTTGTCGCCGACGGTGCAGACGGTATCGAATTCCACAAAACCCTTTTCCGGGACCAGCTTGGTGACCGTCACCCGGGCGATGACCGTGTCACCGATTTTCACCGGGGCCTTGAAACGTAGGTTCTGGCTGACATAGATGCAGCCCGGCCCGGGGAGCTTGGTACCGAATACGGCGGAGATCAGACCCGCGGACAGCATGCCGTGGGCAATGCGGCCCTTGAACATGGTCTGGGAGGCATAGTCCTCGTTCAGGTGCACTGGATTGGTGTCGCCCGATACCCCTGAAAAAGCGGCGATGTCGGCCTCGGTGACCGTCTTGCCGAACAGATCGGTCATGCCCTCGTCCAGATCCTCGAAATAATAGCCGTTCAATTCTTCCATGGTCGTCTCTCCCCTTGGCTTGCGGTCCCTGTTGATTCAGGCCCAAGAGTCTGACCGAGGGGATTTTGCGATGCAATGGATAATTTTGCGCTGCGGCATTTTTTGGGCACAAAAAAAGCGTTGGGAGAGCGGGATCAATTCCCGCCCTCCTTCCAGACCTTGACTCCTTTTTCCACCGAGCGGCCGACCACGTAGCCGCCGACACCGATCTTGAGCAACTCCCACATGTCGGGGGGGAGCGGCATCATCGGCGAGCCGGTGATGGGGGAGACAATGTAGTTGTTGGCGATGATGACGCCGAACAGGCACATGAGCAAAGGCCGCCAATTGCGTTGTAGCCAGCTTTCGCCATTGGCCTCGGCGACGATGATGCTGGCCGCCTGTTCGATTTCCTTCATCTGGCCGGTGAGCACCATGGTCTGAAGCTCACCCTTGATTTTGTTTTTTTCGTCTTCGTCCTCCACCGCCTTGTCGACGACGGAGAACAGGCCCGACAGCAGCGGGCCGATCAGGGCTCCGATCATCTTCCTCACTCCACATCGTTATAGAACAGGTGATGGCCGATCAGCGCGCAGGCTTCCCTGCCAAAGGCCCAGTGTGGATCAATGCCCATGGCGTGGTAATGGGTGGCGCCAAAGGTGCGGTCCTTGAGCTTGCGATCCACGGCCCGGCGGGCGACCCACAGGCAGCGGTCGAAGATCGGATTACCCGGGCCGACCTTTTCGATCTTGTCCCGGTTGGGGTCGTCCTCGTTCCAGCAGGAGAATTGCCAAGGCTTTTGGCAGACTTCTTCCACCGTCTCGCCCCACCAGTATCCGTTGCGGCGACGTCGGCCGCGCAGCACCCGGTTCATGATCACCGAAGCCACCGCTTCGGCGCCCTCGGGGGGTTCACCGCGGGCCTCGCCATAGAGGGTCCGGGCCAGGATATCCACCTGACGCTCGTAGTCGGCTTCGTCCTCGAAGTGTTTCAGGATTTGTTTGCTGGTCATGTCAGGCTCCTCCGATGGCGCCATCGAGTTTGTCCTCGATGCGGATCAGGTGGTCGGTCAGACGCTTTTCCACGTCCTTGAGGTGAGAAATGGAGGCATAGGACTTGGCCACCTCCAGCTTGTAGGCGGAAAGCCCTTCGCGGACGCGGGCGACCTGGTTTTCCATTTCATGGCAACTGCGGTCCAGGGCGTCTTCCGCCTCTTTTCGAGTGCGCCAGATCAGCCAGAACAAACCGGCCAGCGCGGGGAGTTCCACAGCGGTGATCCACCAGATCACGTCCATGGGGGTTCCTGAGGTCATGGTGATAGTTCCTTTCTTGGTTGGGGGCCGAACAGCCGACGGGCCGCCTCTCGGTGGTGAGAGCGCGGCCCGTCGGCTGTTCGGCTTGGGGGTGAATAAGGGAGCGTCAGCCTGGAAATCCCAGAGCGTGGGATGCACTCTGGGCCAATTCGTCGTCTTGAACCTTGGGCAGAACCGATTGAAAGGCCAATTCGGTCTTCGGGCCGATCCAGCCGTCTTCCTTGATCGGTTGCCAGTCGGTGTCCTTTTCGGCGCCCAGGTCGTTGATCGCCGTTTGCAGACCGATGCCCCAGGGCTTCGGGCGCCGGTCCTCGGGCTGGAATTTTGGTTGGGTTATTCTTGATGTTTGGTCCGATTGAAGCTCAGACGAAACCGCTCAAGCCCGGCGATGTCTTCAAGGATTGCCCCGTTTGCCCCGAAATGGTCGTCATCCCGGCGGGTAGCTTCATGATGGGGCATGATCAGCCGGACGAGCATATTCACGGTGATGACTTCGTCAGCACCAAACCGGTGCGCCGGGTCACAATCAAGCTCCCCTTCGCCATGGGGCGGTACGAAGTGACCGTGGAAGAGTTTCAAGCCTGCATGGATGACGCTTTGTGTTGGCTCGATGGAGCAAACCTACGAAGGGACACCAAGCCCCGAATGCCGGTTGTCAAACAAACGTATATTGAGGCATTGGGTTTTCTTCATTGGCTTAAACTAAAAACTGGCCGCCAGTATCGCCTGCCCAGCGAGGCGGAGTGGGAATACGCTGCTCGCGGCGGCGCCACAACACGGTATTGGTGGGGCGACGCTATGGAGTATGGCCGCGCGAACTGCGGTGTTTGCTTGCCGCGAGAGGAAAAACGAGGGCTCAGGGTTGTCGGTTCTTTTCCGCCCAACCCTTTTGGCTTGTACGACATGTTGGGCAACGTTGACGAGTGGGTCGCCGACTGCTGGAACGACAGCTATGAAGGCGCGCCTGCCGACGGCGCTCCCCGAACTGATGGCGATTGTACCAGAGGTACGGGCCGGGGAGCTGATTGGAACTCGAGGCTAACATACACACCCGTATTCGACAGAGGCTGGAACCTCTACCTGAAACGCGACAAAGACGGTGGCTTCCGCGTGGTCCGCGACCTGACCGATGAGGAGCTGGGACTGACCGGGGAAGATAAACCTTGATCCGCGCCGTGATTTCGGCACGGGTCTTGGATTGTTGGGCCGACCCTTTGCCCATATCAACTTAGCGGGAGAGAAGCCGCCCAAGCGTTTTTCCCACCGACGACGACGGGGCCTCGGCACGCCTCTTCTCCATGGCCGCCTTCACGAAGGGATGCTGGCGCGCGTTGGAACCAAGGGACCACAGCGCCGAGGCACCGATCGCCAGAGGCCGGATTTCCGTCGGTTCATACTTGCCCAGGACGGCCTTGAGTGCCTCCCGGTCGTTGTTCTGGCGCGCCAGGGTGACGGCAAACATATCCTCGGTATCGTATTTCCCAGAGGCCTGCATGTCGTAGATCCAATCCATGATGTGGGTCACATAGACGGCGTCCCCGGTGGCGAAAGCGGCGCCCCAAAGAAAGTCCAGATCCTGGCTGGAACTGATCGGAGTGGCTTGGATTGGTGGATAGGAGCCCGCAAAAACCTTCGCTACGGCCTCCCAATGGCCTTTTTCCCGGGCATAGGCTTCGGCCTTGTCTCTTTGCCCGGCAAAGAGCAGGGAAAGGGAAAGGGCCGAGACGGTCGGTCGTTGGTAGTCACCCAGGAGCCATACCGCTGTCCGATCGGGATATTTCGCCGCCAATCCGGCAAAAAAGCCGATGATTGGGGGCCGACGCTTATTGTCGCGAAACATGTCCGCCTGTTCCATGTCCTTTATAATTTGAGGGACAGATTCCAGCTGGGCGGACCGGTAGAAGAACGTGATCCGGTCTTCGCTCGCGGCGGCAGGGACATGAAAAATGGGTATGCAGCTCACTAAAACTAAATACGAGAATAACCTTCTAACACTTGCCATATCCATCATTAAGCATTCCCATCCATTCATTTCATAGTATAAAATGTATTATAATACCCGCAATATGACAAGATCGGAGCCATCGATAGAGCAGACCGGTTGGTTTGACCGTCGATGGGCCGCATCCCATTACCGGGAGCGCGGCCCATCGACGGACTGGCATAAAGGAGGCCTCAGCCAATGAAACCCAGGTGGTGATAAAGGGTGCCGACCAAGTCATCATCCTCCACTTGCGGTAGCAGGCTCTGGAAAGCCAGTTCGGTCTTGGGGCCGATCCAGCCGTCTTCTTTGATGGCCTGCCAATCGGAATCCTTGTCCTTGCCCATGTCGTTGAGCATGGACTGGATGCCATAGCCCCAAGGTTTGGGGCGGCGATCGTTTTCATCGAACTTGCCGGTGGGCAGCAGAAGCGGGGAGAAGGCCTCATCGGCAGCCTGGGCCAAGCTGCCGGTCGGCTTGATTTCACCGAGACGGGCCTTGGCGACATGGTCCTTGAACCGAGCCAAGCCGACCGCCTCGCCCACCGAGTCCGGTCCCAATCTGGCGACCGAGCGGAAGAGCGCCCCCTTGGTCTTAGGCCCGAACTCTCCATCGCGCTTCAGGTTTTGAAGATCCGGGGTGCGGCCAGCCGGGGCAGCGGTATTGAGCAAATTGATGCCGGACTGCAAGGAATCCACGGCACCGGACCAATGCTCCTTCTCTGCCATGCGGGCCACCTGACGGCCAACGCCCATCACGCCCTGTTGCGCGCTCCGGCCCCGGGGATCACGGGCCGCCGTCTCGTTGGGTCGGGGTGGCACCTTGTAGGACGGTGGGACCATTCGACCGGTGGCATCGGTCTCTGCCGGGCCGGTGCCATAGAACAGCTTGTGCCATTCAGTAAGGCGATCGTTGGTCCGCTCGAATTCCGGATGGCCCGCCAGCATGGCTTGATCGGAGCCGGTCAGGGTCTCCACTTCCTTTTCGGTCCAGTCCTCGGTGCGTTTGGCAAGGATGCCGTCGGCGCCTTTGGGCGCTTCCGCGAGGGTGGCGAAGAACTCGGCCCGGACCTTTTCAGCCAATTCATGGGCCGCCCGTTCGGTATCCGGGGTTTGTTCGGGAAGCGGGCCACCGGTATTGTCGGGTTGTCCGGATACAAAGTCGCGCAGGCGTTTGGACCGCTGCCGGTTCTGTTGAAATGTCTGTTGCATGGTCATTCCTTTCTCATGCGGTTGGGTAACGAAAAAAACCCGGACGACTGCCCGGGGTTGCCCCCTCTCCAGGATGGAGAGGAATTGAGAATTCGAAGAAAGTGCTCGAATAGCTGTGTCAGGGTGACGTGATCATTCTTCGTCGTCATCGGCCCCCAGGGCGGCGAGCCCGGCGGCGGAGTTGAACTGGATGATCTTGCGCAGGGCCGGATTACCGTTGACCGCCGCCCGGATGGCCTTGGCGGTTTTGGGCGCCACGGTCTTCAGGTAGGACGGATCAACCATATAGGCGCGGATGGCCTCGGCCATCAGTTCCCGAGGCGGATCGTCACCGTCGTAGCCGTGCCGTTCCGGGGTAAAGCGGGGCTGGCCGGGAGCCGGGAATTCCCCCGCCCGCTCGGGGGCGATGAGGGTGTGGTAGAGGTCTCCCAGTTCGTCCTCCAGGCCCTTGACGGGGATCTCCCCCGCCGCCTGATCGATCACATGGCCCACTTCGTGGGCGTAGACCTTGGGAAGGTCTTCGGGGGTGAGATCTTCCGATAGCGCAACCCCTAAAGGTTGTTTTGATTTGGGGTGATACGGTGTCTCAGCCCAATTTCCTTCGAGGGATTCGTGCGAAGCAAATGCAGCTTTTCTTCCAGTTGCTTCCTCTGTAATTCCGTCAAGTTCTCTTTCTCCAAGCGGTTGATCAGGTCCTTGATCAACTTTTCTGCCCACCACTCGATTCTCGACTTGGAGGGGCCGTCCTTCGATGTCATGGGTGAGTCGTCCTTGCTCATCGGTCCTGGCTCCATTGGGATAGTCGCCCTCGAAGGGACGCTGGGTCCCACTGGGGGGATTATAGATGTTCGGGCGGTTCTGGGCAAGGGAGTTACTCTGCTTGGTACGACCTTGAGGCGCATTGGCGAGGGCGCCCTTGAGGCCCTTGTTGGCCTGTTTGGCCGCCGCGCCGAGGCCGGGGAGAGTTCCGACGGCGGTCACGCCGCCCTGGATCCAGTCGCCCTTCTTGAAATCATGCAGGGCCTCGTTGACCGCCGTGGCGACTCCTGCGGGGGTGAAGTCGACTAGGGGTAAAGGATTTTTACCGCTGCCATCCGATCGACCGACGATCCGGTCGGCCAGATCCCGGGCCTAATGGCTGTTTAACCTTCGTACCACCAGGCCTCAGTGAGATAGTCCTCGGGAATATCGGAGCAGTCTGGTGTCAATTTCTGCTTGGCCAGGGCCGCTTCCCATCGGGGCCGCAGGCTTGGCGGCAAAGCCCGCCCGCACCAGGGGCAGAAACTGATGGGTATCACGTCAAGCGGTTGCTCACCCAGAGGGCGCGAGAGGTCCGCCACCCTACGGATGCCATACTCACGCACGTGGGGAAGGTAGGCGATCATACATTCTTCGTCATCGAAAAATGGCTTCATTTTGTTGCACATATGGGGCGGATGGCCAGGCGGTCGGGCGTACCCGGGATGGGCCAATCCATCCAGGCCAATGTGTCTCTCCGGTCGTTCGTTCGGCCTGGGGAAAGGAAACTCGGGCTCCTTAATCTCCGGATCTTCTATCAGAAACGGAGAGATGATCGAACCTGGCATCAAATGTGGATTTGTCACCGGCCATTTGCGGGTGCGCCACCAAGCTTCGCTTTGCATTTCCTGGGGCAGGTTGGCGAAGGCCTCACGGTCAAACTGCTCATCGCCTTCCGGATTGGCTTTCCATTGCGCTTCCAGGAAAGCTTCACAGTCAATTCCGTGATCCTCGAACAGCACCTCACACCATTCTTGACCAAGATATCCGGCCATGGGATTGCCCGTCCAGGGGCAAAAATCGATCTCCTGGGAAAGGGGGCCATTGAAGGGGTACCAAACCCATTCGATATTGTATCCCTCCTCCTGCAGGGGATATTCGCGAATCAGCCCCACATGCCTGTCTTGCGGTATATGCACTAGAGCCACGTTTGGCGCTTCAACGGCGGCCTTCAATTCCGAGCACATGCCGACAGTATCGAAGACGACGGGGCGCTCGGAGAGATAGTCATACATGGATATGGCCCAAACGAATGAGAAGGGCGGAGTCCGGATCGATAATCCAGCCTCCGCCTTAATATCATGCGAAGGATGTATTGTCATCACCAGTGTCACTCATACGTATCGGTTTCTTCTCCGGATCCGGAGGTTTGATTTGCTGCCCTGTGACGGGGTCAAGAACGCCTTGATGTCGAAGAAATTTGCCCTTCGGAAGATACATCTCCCATTCCCCGCCGTGATTGTCGTCCCATTTCAGGTAGACCTTTTTGCCGCCCTCCATCTCGATGGTCTTCACGCCTTCACGACGGAGCTTCCTGCTATCCGCCGGTTTGGCGTTGTCAGCAATAAAGCCATAGGGGGTGCGAATATGGCGTGCGTGTTTTTGGGCCTCCTCGCGGAAGGCCTTGTCTGCCCTGTGGGCGACCGTGTCGCGGTAGTCGTCCCAGCCCTTGGCTCTGGGCCCGCCGATGGCTTTTCCCGGATCGCCAGGACGTGGTGCCCCCGGCCCCTTTTCCGGTCTCCGCCGTCCCAGGCCGCCGCCCAGGGCCTCGCCGTAGAAATCGCCCAGGGCCTTTTCCGCCGGGGTGCGGGGCGGTTGGCGCAACCGGTTTCCCTGCTCGCTCAGGAACCGGTCCCGCTCGGTCTTGGTCTCCAGGTCGGCCCATTGATCGATCAGTTGCTGCTGCTCAGGGCTGTCGCTAAAAGCCTGACGCAGGCGACGACGCTGCTCGGGGGTCACCTGCTCGGTACGATGCATTTCCCGCAGGGCCTTCTTGCGCTCGCGACCGCCCGCCTGATGAACCTGAACCTGGGGGTCGCGATCCGGTCGGTGGACCGCCGGTGCCACGTCGTATCCGGTTTGCCGTTTGATGGTCTCGGCGAAAGTCGGAGGATTGGAATCGTCATAGACCGCGCCCGCGGCCCCCGTTGCCGCCGGGCGCAACCCCTTGCCGGCATTGATATGGTCATCGACCTTGCGCCGCGAGTCCGGGTCGGAATCGGCGACGGCCTTGGCCGACTGGCCGCCGGACAGGTCCACCGTGCCCGGAAAGGTGTTCTTGAACCATTGATCCACCTTGGGCCGGAGGATGTCGTTTTTCGGATGACCGTCCTTGAAGTAGCCCGGCGCGGTCATCACTTTCTGGTTCTCGGTGCAGGACCAGTCCAGGGGATCCTTGCAGGCGACAATCTCGTCGGCGACCGCCTGCGCGGTCACCGGGGATTTCCGGAAGTCCGTCTTATAGTCCTCTTGCGAGCCCACCGGCTGGACGGTGGGCTTGGATTTCTCCTTGGCCATTTTCTCCAGTTGTTGGGTGGCCCAGCGATTGTTCTCCGATTGGGAAGGATCACCGCTGGCGGGTTGCGGGGTCTTGGGTTTGGTCAGGGTCTGGAAACCCTCGACGTCCGGGCTGACGGATGCCTGATTGGATGACGGCGCCAGCCAATCGTTGCCGCCGCCCAGGCCCGGCGACTGGTTGCCCAGGGGCCCGTCGTCCGGGGAGTGTGCCGTGAAGGCGGGGGCCGGTGCCAAGGCCGGTGACGACGGCGGGGACAGGTCCGGAGCGGCGGCAGCGGGGCTCTTGGTTTCCGGCATGGCTGATTGTTCGGTGGAACCCATGGCGGGTCTCCTTTCATAAAAAAAACCGCCCCGAATGGAGCGGCGTTGGCAGGGGCCGGGGGTGCCCCTATACTCCTCCCATGCGTGTTTTTATGATTCTGATATGTCTGCTGATTTGGTCGATCCCGGCGCGGGCGGATTTCGCGGCGGGCATGGGGGCCTACGAGGCCGGGGACTTTGTCGCGGCCCGGGAGGCCTGGCATCCCCTGGCCGAGGCGGGGGATCCCCGGGCGCAATACTGGATGGGCGATCTCTATCGCTTCGGCAAAGGCGTGGCGCAGGATTTCAAGGCCGCCATGGGCTGGTACAAACAGGCCGCCCGCCAGACTGAAGACGGAGACATGCTACGCCGGGCCGCCTATGCGATGGGGTATATGGTCGAGGATGGTAGCGGAACGCCAAAGGATCTGGACAAGGCCGAATGCCTCTATCGGGTGGCGGCGGAGAATGGCTATGCCAATGCACAGGCAGCCTTGCATTTGTTTCTGAGGGAAAAACCGGGCATCGATTTCGAAGCCCTGGACTGGGCCGACAGAGCGGCACTTCAGGGCCAGGATCAGGGATTGTTTGCAACAGGTTTTGCTGAAGTATTGAGCCCATTTGGTGATACGGTCGAAGGACTGGTCCTTATTATTCTGGCGGCGGAAAGGGGCAACAAGTATGCAATCAAAAAAATGCTGGACTACAGGGACACGGATGATCAGGAGGTACTCGCAATGATCCAGGATGCCGAGCATAGATCAAAGGTTTGGCAGGCAGAGATCGAGCCTCTGCCCGCCAAACTGTTTATGGTGCCGGATGGCTGCTGGCCTTAACGGACTATCTTGCTGCTTTGTCCTGTGAGCGACCCTCACCGAATATCCCGTCCATGACCTCCTTCACCATACGGTCTTGCACCTCCTTCCTCACATCGGTGAGATAGGCGGCGCCTGACTTCAGGAGGTCGTCGGTCATGGCGTCGCGGATCCGGGCCTGCTGGGCCTCTGAAAGCACAACCTTGCTCAGATCCTTGCCCTTGCCGATCACCGCCTCGGTGGCCTTGTTGAGGCTGTTCTTGGCATGGGCCGAGAACACCCCGTAGGTCAGGGCCTCGGCGGGGCTGTGGCCATTCTTCAAGCCCCGGGCGATGGCGTCACGACAATCGACATGATGGCGCACCTCGCCCTTCGTACTCCATACACCCACGTATCTGGGTCAAATTCTTCCCAGTAGGGACGTACGGGGCGGCCTTCTTTTCGTGCCAGATCGTTGCCGCGCTCAAATGACTCAATGCGTTGCTTCAGGGCTACGAGGGCTAGATGGGCCTTGCCCAGGTTGCTTTCCGGAAAATCCTTCGCGGCGTTTGACGCCCCGCCATATACGATCTGGTTCATGGCATTGAGGACCCAATTGTCCCAATCCAACCAACCGCCTACGGTCAAAAACACGCGATTGCCCACCGAATAGAAGGGAACATCGTACAGGACAAATCCGGAAGCCAGCTCATAATGATAGTCCCCGTTGAGGCCGGTGCCAAAGGTCTCGAGGTCACAAGTGGGCGCATGGGGGATGAAGGGAACATATCGCAAGACGAGGAAAAGGCCGACGAGGACCAGGAAGCGGCGGCGCCACTTCCTGGTCTGTTTTGATTTACCGATCGGGTTGTCGGTCAATTCAGGTCCGTCCATGTGATCCTCGGGTTGCTCAGGCTGTTGTCCGGGCCAATGTCCACGGTGCCGGTGACCCGTTGCCGCCACAGGCGTTCTTCCTTGAACGTCTTAGCCTCGCCCGCATCCTGTAGGGACTTGGCGCCGCTAGCGTCCCCGATGCCGCCAGCCTCGAAATCATAGTTCTGGTTGCCGTCGTGGACGACCACGCCATCGATATGAATTTTACTTCCTTTGCGGGTGGCCGTAAAGGAAGTTGTTGACACCAGTTGTTTTCTGCCTTGGGACAGGACGTCGTCCAGCTTCTGACGATCGCCTCCGATTACTCCAATTGCCCTGATGGCCAAATCGCCCTTTTCGACGATGGCATTGGCAGGGGCCGGGGGTGCCCCTATACTCCTCCCATGCGTGTTTTTATGATTCTGATATATCTGCTGATTTGGTCGATCCCGGCGCGGGCGGATTTCGCGGCGGGCATGGGGGCCTACGAGGCCGGGGACTTTGTCGCGGCCCGGGAGGCCTGGCATCCCCTGGCCGAGGCGGGGGACCCCCGGGCGCAATACTGGATGGGCGATCTCTATCGCTTCGGCAAAGGCGTGGCGCAGGATTTCAAGGCCGCCATGGGCTGGTACAAACAGGCCGCCCGCCAGACCGAAGACGGCGACATGCTACGCCGGGCCGCCTATGCGCTGGGGTATATGGTCAAGCGCGGGCAAGGGGCGCCCAAAGATCTGGACAAGGCCGAATGCCTCTATCGGGTGGCGGCGGAGAATGGCTATGCCAATGCTCAGTTCGCTTACTCTCGTATACTACGCGACAAGCCGGGCATCGATTTCAATG
Organism: Magnetospira sp. QH-2; assembly: GCF_000968135.1. Lineage (NCBI taxonomy): Bacteria > Pseudomonadati > Pseudomonadota > Alphaproteobacteria > Rhodospirillales > Thalassospiraceae > Magnetospira > Magnetospira sp. QH-2. Next base: position 314,223 of record NZ_FO538765.1, read on the forward strand.
CCTTTTCTTGGATTGAACGCGCGGCAAAACAGGGGCAGGATCAGGCCCTGTTTCGGTTGGGAGATATTGAAGTTTTGAATCCGGGCATTGATGATGCCATTGGCTATATGCACGTTCTTCTGGCTTTGAAACGAGGAAACGAATTTGCGATGGAGCGTATCGCAGTGGCTCGAAAAAGATCGATAAAGGAGTTTAAAGTTCGGGAAGCCCTCCAAAAAGCCGAAGATCTTGCAGGGCGCTGGCGGGCAGTTCGAGAGGAACTGCCCGCCATACTCAATGCCATTCCGCCAGACTGCTGGCCTTGATATCGCTATTGTGTTTTGTCGATGGATCTTGTGGGACTTCGGAAAATTTCATCCAATACATTGTGCACCATCCGATTCTGCACCTCCTTCCTCACATCGGTGAGATAGGCGGCGCCGGACTGGACCAGATCATCGGCCATTAACTCGCGAACACGCTCTCTCTGCTCAGAGTTCAATGCGACCTTGCTCAACTCCTTGCCCTTGCCGATCACCGCCTCGGTGGCCTTGTTGAGGCTGTTCTTGGCATGGGCCGAGAACACCCCGTAGGTCAGGGCCTCGGCGGGGCTGTAGTTGTTCTTCAAGCCCCGGGCGATGGCCTCGCTGACCACCGGCCTAGCGCCTGTCGGGTCCGATCGGACCCGATGGACAGGCGCGACCTTATTGGAATCGATCACGTTTATCGTGCCTAATCGAATCCGATTCAGCACGACGTGATCGAGCCAGCCCCCGCTTGGCCAGGTCCTGGGCCATCCAGGTGCCACCGATGGTCGGCATGGCCTTGGCCAGGTCTTGGGCGGCTTGCGCGCCACCGGCTTCCAGCACCTTGCGGACCTTGTTGAGCTTCACCCTGTCCAGGCCCATCTGCGTCAGATGGCCCAGGGCGACTTCCGTATCGCCCCGGACCCGGAGCGGACCAACCGGCCCACTCCGGTCCAACGAGGCCGGATCAATCCTCGTCGTCATCGGCCCCCAGGGCGGCGAGCCCGGCGGCAGAATTGAACTGGATGATCTTGCGAAGGGCCGGATTACCGTTGACCGCCGCCCGGATGGCCTTGGCGGTTTTGGGCGCCACGGTTTTCAGATAAGCCGGGTCGGCCATATAGGCGCGGATGGCCTCGGTCATCAGTTCCCGGGGCGGATCGTCACCGTCGTAGCCGTGCCGTTCCGGGGTGAAGCGGGGCTGGCCAGGAGCCGGGAATTCCCCCGCCCGCTCGGGGGCGTTGAGGGTGTGGTAAAGGTTTCCCAGTTCGTCCTCCAGGCCCTTGACGGGGATCTCCCCCGCCGCCTGATCGATCACATGGCCCACTTCGTGGGCGTAGACCTTGGGGAGGTCTTCGGGGAGGAGGCTTTCTGAAAGCAGAACACACCGAGGTTTTCGAGTGTTTGCGTCGATTACCGTCTGACCAAATATTCTCCCGATTTCACCTTTCGCAGCGTATCGAGGTGCTCTTCCAGTTGCTTCCGTCGCAATGGGTCCAAGTTCGGTTGATCTAAGAGCTTGGTCGTCGCCTTGATACACTTTTCGGCCCACTGTTCGTCCGTCAGTTTCAAGCTTTCTGCCGTCGATGTCATGGGTCAGGTTTCCTTGCTCATCGGTCTTGGCTCCATTGGGGTAGTCGGCCTCGAAGGGACGGGTTGTCCCACTGGGGGGATTATAGATGTTCGGGCGGTTTTGTGCAAGGGAGTTACTCTGTTTGCTACGACCTTGAGGCGCATTGGCGAGGGCATTCCTGAGGCCCTTGTTGGCCTGTTTGGCCGCCGCGCCGAGGCCGGGGATCGTCGCGACGGCGGTCACGCCGCCCTGGATCCAGTCGCCCTTCTTGAAATCATGCAGGGCCTCGTTGACCGCCGTGGCGACTCCTGCGGGGGTGAAGTCGACTAGGGGTAAAGGATTTTTACCGCTGCCATCCGATCGACCGACGATCCGGTCGGCCAGATCCCGGGCCTGATGCTTGTCCAACCCGGCCTTCATGGACAGATCCATGAGCCCGGCATGCCATTTCTCGCGCAGGTTCGGATTATGGGCTTTTAGGCTATCGGGGTGCAATTGCAGCAGCCCATCGACAAAGGCCTCCGACGTGCTGCTCAGCAGGCCTGATGGTTGAGCTGACCCTGACCCTGACAGATCATCCGCGCCCGAGCCGCCAATCAGGTCGCCTTGGACGCTGCCTTGGAGGGTGTCGCCCACGGCCCCCGTTGCCGCCGGGCGCAACCCCTTGCCGGCATTGATATGGTCATCGACCTTGCGCCGCGAGTCCGGGTCGGAATCGGCGACGGCCCTGGCCGACTGGCCGCCGGACAGGTCCACCGTGCCCGGAAAGGTGTTCTTGAACCATTGATCCACCTTGGGCCGGACGATGTCGTTTTTCGGGTGGCCGTCCTTGAAGTAGCCCGGCGCGGTCATCACCTTCTGGTTCTCGGTGCAGGACCAGTCCAGGGGATCCTTGCAGGCGACAATCTCGTCGGCGACCGCCTGCGCGGTCACCGGGGATTTCCGGAAGTCCGTCTTATAGTCCTCTTGCGAGCCCACCGGCTGGACGGTGGGCTTGGATTTCTCCTTGGCCATTTTCTCCAGTTGTTGGGTGGCCCAGCGATTGTTCTCCGATTGGGAAGGATCACCGGTGGCGGGTTGCGGAGTCTTGGGTTTGGCCAGGGCGAGGGACTCCGCGATATCCGGGCTGACGGATGCCTGATTGGAGGACGGCGCCAGCCAATCGTTGCCGCCGCCCAGGCCCGGCGACTGGTTGCCCAGGGGCCCGTCGTCCGGGGAGTATGCCGTGAAGGCGGGGGCCGGTGCCAAGGCCGGTGACGACGGCGGGGACAGGTCCGGAGCGGCGGCAGCGGGGCTCTTGGTTTCCGGCATGGCTGATTGTTCGGTGGAACCCATGGCGGGTCTCCTTTCATAAAAAAACCGCCCAAACGGGGGCGGCGTTGGTTGAGGGAACTAATAATAAAGGGACATCTTATGGATCAAACTCCGTTGATCCATCGAACTGGCCGCCGCCCCGACGCCAGGCGGCATGGGACTGTAGGTCGTTGGGGTCGGCGGGCAGGCGCCCGGTCAAGCGCACAGGTTCGGCCAACAGGCATCCGGACACGGCATCCAGACCGTCGTCGCGGCCCTTGGTGGTCGGGCGCCATTCCCGCATCTCGGCGATGAAGGGCGTCGACCAGACCTGGCGATGCACCGACAGGTTACCCGCCGCCAGCACCGCATCGAAGGCATCGATGATGCGCATTTCCTTGTTGCGCTTGGAGGCCGCTTCGATGACCGCGCAGGCCAATCCCGCCTGGGTCAGTTCGCGCCGCAGCAAACCGGGCAGGAAGCGGCCCAATCCATTGGTTTCCAGGGTCACCGCGGGCAAATGATACTGTCGGGCGAAAGCCACCACCTTGCGGCATTGCTGGGTAGCCTCGTCGGTCTGGTCGAGAATGGTTGGGTCGTGCTGGATGTATTCCAGGCCTTGCAGCCAGTACATGCCGTCTTCATCGGTGAACAGGCAGGCGATGACACTGCCATCGCCCTTGTCCGGTGAACCGTAGGCCGGATCCCACCAGCAGGAGGCCGAAACCAGGCGCTTGCCGTTGAGAGTCAGCAGGCTTTCGCCGTTGCCCTCGCCATAGACCAGGTCATGGTCATGGACCCGCAAGTGATCCGGGTCGAGCCGTCCGTCGGCCAGGTTGACCGGGCGCAGCATCATCTGGCTTTCGAACTTGTTCTTGCCGGTGCGACGGCGGATTCCGGCCACCCGCTCGGGCGGAAAGCGTTCCGGCCAGCGGCTGCGACCCTTGGAATCCAGTAACGGGATTTCCAGGCGCTTGAATCCGGTCAGATAGGGCTGGGTCTCGCCGGATTCCGGACGCACCTGATCGCCGTAGATGGTGTAGTAAGTATGGGGCGTGCCCACATAAAGCTGCAAGCCGCCAGGAACCAGCACATAGTCGATCTCGTCGAGGCGCTCGCGCAAGTCCAGGCGCTTGGGCGGCGTGTCACAGGTGTTGGGCACCTCCACATCGTCGCAGATCACCACGTCGGCGCGGGACCCGGTGACATTGGCCCCAATTCCTTTGGCCAGCATGGAAGGGTCGCGCAGTTCACCCGGTCGATTGACGGTAAATTGATCCGATGCCCATTGGTCGGCCCGCTTGGGCTTCAATCCCTTGGTCAGAGGGTGGCGTTCGAGGATCCGTTTGACGTTGCGCACCATCTTGCGGGCCAGGGCCAGGTCGGCGGCCAGCACCAGGATGCGAAGGTCCGGATCCCGCGACAGCATCCAGGCGCAAAAAAGGCCAACCAAAGTGGACTTGCCGGAGTTGCGAAAAGCCATGAGCAACAGTTCCCGGTCTCCGGCCCGCCAGCGGGCGGCCAGCCAGCGGGCCATGCGCACATGCAGCTTGGGCATCTCCATGCCTTGCAGCTTGGTCCAGATGAAGACAAACTCGGGGAAGTTGGCGGTTTGACGGGGCGGGCTCATGACAGGTCGTCCTCCTCGTCGTCGCCGTCGGCGAATTCGGCCAGCGCTGCTTGGGCATCGGCCAGCAGGCGGATGGTTTCGTCGGACTCATCGGTCCCGGCAGCGGGGACTTCTTCCTTGCCCGAGGCCCAGCGGGCCAGTTTGGCCAGCAGGTCCAGATGGGCCAAGGCCGACTTGCAGGCCGCATGATGGGCGGAGAATCCCTTGGCATCCTCGGGCGGGTCAAGAGCGGCAAAGGCTTGGTAGCTGATCGCCGCGTTCTCCATCAGCGGCGGCAGAAGGGAAGAAAGGCGGTCGCGGACCGTATCCAGGTCCGGCCCCTTGCGCCGACGAATTGTTGTTTTTCTAGCCATGGTCTGATGCGGCCTCCTAGGTAGAGTGAGGAAAGAAACGAAAACAGCGGCCCAGGACGGGGCCGCTGTTTTCGAGGGACGGTATAGTTAATTTAAGTCTAGTCAGGAGGCGTCTGTTCCGCCAGGATTTGCCGCAGTTCCGCCTTGCGGGCCCGCTTGGTTTCCAGGAACGGAGACAAGGTGAGGCTGGCGGCATCGGCCAGTTCCTCCACGTCCCGACGCAAGAAGCGATCCAGTTCGGCTAGCTCTTTTCGCGCTTCGGTCACCGGGTCCGCCGGGGGGACTGGTTTGGGTACCAGATCGTGAGACCGCACCACCCTGTGACGGTCGCCGTCGAAAATATCGGTCAGGCCGTTCGAGACCTGATTTCGGGGTATGCGGGTCTCCTCGAAACGGGCAAAGCCAATGGCCGTCAACCTGTTATCGGGCCAGCGCCGGAACACGTCCGACGGATGCTGGATGCCGTTGCGGTCGACCACGGGAAGGGGCCTTTTGAAAATACGTTTCACCGGAAGACCGAACGCCTGTTCGGCTTCCTGCCAAGTCAATTCACACCACATGTTTTACCTCGCTGTTCTGGGGGTGATGGATAATCCGCCGAACGGGTGCGCGGCGGAGGTTGTTGAGGTGATGATATGCCGGTTGCCATTGGTAGCCGCGTTGCCACGGACCCAACTGAAGCCTTTGGACAGTAGTGCCATCAGGTCGGCATATTTGGGGATTGGTCGGTTGGAACCGGCGGGTTGGCGAATGCCACGGTCGCAACCCTTGCTGATCGCTAGACGACGGACCGTCGGTTATCGCGCTCTCGCATATTTAAAAGGAGTACCAAACGCAATAACGGCGTAAGTCTGGGAACCGTTTACTCCAGCAGCCGTAGACCGACACTTCATGCCTGTTGACAGCCAGTCTTTATCTTTTGTTAGGTCGTCTACCCCGGAAGTGAAACCATTACTGATATCGTTAAGCGTTCCAGCCACACCAAACTGCGATGAGTTCCAGTGCCCTTCTGCGGTTGCGTTATCAATTGCGGCGATAAGCGTAAACTCAGGAGACAGACCTAAGTCACAAACAGTTCCATCGGCATTTGCATTGCCTTCGTAGGTACGGATAGCGGAAACGCCTTCGGTTTCCGCAATAACAAGCACATTGTAGGTGCCCGTAAACCCGCTATCATCGATATCGAAGCTGTTGGCTTGGACGTTCGTAATCGCGCCGCTGACTATTTGATTAGCTGTGTTGCACCAGGAAATCAGTTTGCCGCTATCAACGGCGGGATGATAGCCAAGTAGTTCACCGCCACTTGCCTGTCTGAACAGGAAGATAGCGCATTTATCTGTGCCGAGATTGTGGGTAACAGTAGCCTGTCCTGAACCATCAACCGCAACCGCAGCCCCGTAGGTTCCATAAGCAGCGTTTAACCGGATTGCCATGCCAAAATGGTTGGTGCCTGAGAGGGTACTGACCGCTTGGTAAGTCTCCGACGTGTAGAGCATCGTTTCGTTCGCTGAGTCAAAACTGAACCTAAACTTTTCTGCGTTAGCAGAAGTATCCCTGTCAGCGAAAAACTCTACATATTCGTCGCTGCCCCAGCCGCTGCGGAGTGAGGCGATGGCACTTTCGATATTGGTATGTGTGCCGACGGACTGCACGAACAGGCCTGAGACATCAGCGACAGCAGGCGCAGGAAAGTTGCCTGTGCCGACACTGGAATACCCAGTAGGGATGGCTCCCGTAAAGTCGTCCTCAGTTCGGATATTCCAACCTGTAGACGCGTTGCCATGATTTCCGAAAATGGCAACCCATCCGGCATAATCCTGTCCCGTGAAAGCAGCACCGGTCTTGGAGGCTCCACTGGTGGGGTCGCCGGAGTTCTGCCATGTACCGTTTTTGGCGAAATAGATGGCTTGATTGTCGCAATCAACGGCGACGCCGATAACATCCGTGTTCGCGTAGCCGGTACCATAGGCAGAGGACGTGCCTGCAGTGTCGATCTTGTTGCCGTCACTCTGCTTATACAGATGACAATTGGTGAAGGTACCTACTGTCAGTTTCCAGATACCAGATTGGCCGACGCCTATGAAACTATTAGTACCAACAGCTTCGGCCTCGAAGTACCATTTACCGGTGACAGGGAGACCTATTGATCCCCCAACTGCGCAGTTGTTACCCCCATCCGCCCGCATGGTGAGATTGCCGCCTGAGAGTAAGTTGGCGGAAGCAGGACCGTTGCCATCCGTCTGATCGAGGTAATTGCCGGTGCAGGTATTGTTCGTAGGAGTGTCGGCCACTTGGATGGGGGAGCCAACTTCGATCCAGTCGTTGGTATTCCCGCTTTCATCATCTCCCAAGTTGGGGCTGGCGTCGGCGAAATCCAGATAGAAGCCCCGAGCGCCCCAGGTAATGCCGGAGAGGTTGATCGGTTCCCAAGAACCTGATGTGTCATTATACTGACCGAAATCAGTAGCCAAATACGCGGAGCCGTCCACGAAAGCCACTTGGGCAAGGTAGCCATGAAAATAGTTGCTGCTCGACCAGCGGCCTACATAACTAGGCTCAACCGTGTCCACGTTCCAGCTTGTGCTGGCCACCCCCGTATGCAAAGTAGGGGTTGTGTTCCAATCGGTAATACGGTCGCCGTTGATCCAGATCTTGACACGATCCGCTGACGCTTCACCAGTATCGACGGTCACAACCAAGTGATACCAAGCCGAAACATCCCGCAGGACGGCATTGGTGGTGTAGCTGCACACCGGGGTCCCGCCAACTTGGAGGTACAAATCGATCCGGTTGCCAGAGCGATCAATATAAAAACGGTTGTTGGCATCTTTGTAATGACCAAACAGAGTCGCGTTTACGTCTATATCACATGGCTTGAACCAGATGCTGAAAGTCATGACTGTGCCGCTACCCGCGCTGCCGAATACCTTCGAAAACGCGGCTGCACCATTGAGCAAGCAGCCGTTATCCACGGGATAGGATACTGAGGCGCTGCCGCCGGAGTCTCCTCCGGCCAGCAGAATGTTTCGTTTGATGATGCTCATGCTTGAGTCCTTACGTCTTGGGTCAGTTGTGCGTGGACGTCTCCATCGGCCCGGACGATATAGTCGAGCCGGTCCACGGCGCCGCTGGTGGCGGAAAGGCTAGGTGCCGCGCCACCGGGAAACTTCCAGGCAGTGCCAAAGGACAAGGTGCCGCCGGTGGTACCCTGTTCGATGAAGATCGATCCCGATTGACCGGGGGCCAGGGGCTCGGGGCCCGCGTCGCCCGTATTAATGGGATCGGCCAGGGTGGACACCGCGTCCACGGTGAAAGAGAAGTCCTGGGCCGTGGCGAATTCCGGCGTGAACACATCGGCCACGGCGGTCAGCGATGCCAAGGTCGAGCGCTGGGGGGCAGTCCAGGTCTGAGCGGTGCCGAGCTTGGCGGCATCGGACAATTCCAGCAGCGTTCGCCCGTCTTCCGCCGTGGTCACATATAGCGCAGGCTCGCCGGAAGGCTGGAAGACGAAGGCGGAGGCATCGAAATTGGTCAGGTGACTGGCGTCTCCATTCCAACCGATCAGGCTGTTGGAGGCCGGATCGGGCAGCGTGAGTTCGACGTCGCCAGCATAGGTGACTGGCAATCCCACCAGCCGCGTAGCAGCCTCATTGACCTGCTGTACCATGGCTACAAGGCGATCCAGTTCATCATTGAAGGTTTGTGAGCGGATGCCCTGGCCTTCCTGGAAATCGGTGGTGCGTTCCAAGGGGATCTTACGAACAATGACCACGCTTTCACCACCGGCCATCGCCTCGGTAAAGATCACGCTGCCACCAGCGGTCTCACCGGCACCCGTTACGGTATAGTCAACGCTTAGGTTCTTTTCCTCTCCGTCGACGAAGACTTCTAGGTCCCCATCGGAAAAGAATTGGAACTCAAATGGGAAGTCGACTTGACCATCAACCGCGTGCAAGTGTTTACGGGGCGAGTAGTCATTTATTTTAATATGTTCAGTCATTGTTTACTGCTCCAGTTTTGCTTTTGCATTGTAGTCATCCAAGACGTTTTTTGCTTTGAATGCCGTGCCAACGGCAAATCGCGCGATGTCCAGCGGATTGGTCTTGGCGGAATCCAAGAGGTTTCTAGTGCGGATGTTGATGTCTTCGACGGCATGCTGAGTCATGTCCCAGCTATCTCGGGATTCCTGGGCCGCTTCCTTTTCCATGCCTTGCACCAACGCCGCCGCCGATCCACCGGCAGCGGAGAGGCCGCTGGCGCCGAAGCGAGCTCTTGCAGAGGCCTGATCCTTGCGCAGCTTTTCCTGGCGTTTGCGGTCCTCAATGGCCTGTTTTTGGTATATCTGCTGCAGTTCGCGGTTGGCAGCGGCCTGTTGTTGCGCGGCGGCGGCCTTTTTCTGTTGTTGCTGTTGCGCCATGGAGGCCGCGGACATCGTGGTTTTAATTATCAGTGGGACAAATTCTCCCATGGAGATCTCCTGTTCGTTTGGGGTTAGAATCACCCGTTCACGGCCATTTCGGCGACCACCGAAAGCAGCGTGAAGGGCAGCGGGGCATCGCTTTCGATGCGCCATAGAGATTCCGTGTCACCGTCTTTCCAGCCGAAGGCACGAATGGTCTTGTCGCCGGTAAAGGGCTCCCACGCGGTGTCGAAGGCCGCCGCGCCGAAACGCTGGAATGGCACTTCCACCAGGCCCCGCCCCACGTCGAGGCGCAGGGAAAGGGTGTCTTGCAGCCGGAAGGTGGCGCTGATCAACCGCACCCGGCCCCCCTGGCCGCCGGAGCCCGCCACGGCCAGACTTGGCGGGAGGGGTTCGACGATATGGGTATAGGGCAGTCCGACCTCCACCTCCGAGGCGGCATAGTCGAGGGTGATCGCGCCGTTGCTGACAGTCACGCTATCGCGCGGCGCACCGTCGGCCACCACCTTGACGTCTCTGCCTTCCAGGTGGTCGAGACCGGTCCAGGTGGTTTTAGGCGTGGTGTCGGCGCCGGTTAGTGCGCCATCGAGCGACAAGGTGTCGTCGAAATACTCGATGGTTCGAATACCGTTGCGGTTCACCGCCACGTAGGTACGCTCTCCGGCCACCGCCACGGATTCAAACAATCCATCCGTGGATTGCCGAGACCAGGCAGTGACTTCCTGGGTGCGATACAAAGTCAGGCTGACCAATCCACCGTCCTCTTGCACAAAATGCAGAATACGGGATTGCTGATCGAAATCCTGGTCTGTGGTCTTGCCCATAATGTGATGGGCCAACATGGCCAGGTCCGAAGACTGATAGGCCTGCTCCACATCGGTGAACAAATACTCGTGAACCCCGGGACCACCGCGCGGGATAAAGAGGGTTGCGCCATCAACATCACGCGGAGGGACCGTCCGGTCCACCGGCGAGCCGATCCGGGTCTGGCGGTTGAGTTGCACGTTCTCCGGGGTCAGAGGATAGCCGGTGACCATCCATTCGGCACCCGAAGTAAAGACCTGTAGATGGCGACCGGAAAATACCGCCCGGATGGCATTGACCTGATCAGACAGGATGGCGAACTCAATACTTTCGTCGTCCAGGCCCTCACCCAGGTCAAAGTTGAACAGATCGGCAGACTTGGACATCCACAACCGGTTGGGCAGGTCCCGGGATCCACCAATGACCAGTCGATCCTGATGGAAACAACAGGAAACGGGCCAACCATGATTGATGGAAAAGGCTTGCTCCTCCCAATCCTTGTTGGCCTGGGTATCGACCAGCGCTTCCTTCACCGTTGCCGAAACAACAGTGGCGGAAGTGAAAGTCGTGATCTCCAGTTCCTTGTTGGCGATGCGCAGCCGCTGCCCCACATGGTCGGCGGTGAAAACATCCGCCGAGGCACTGACGGTCACGGTGCTGTCCTTGGCGGTTCCGCTCGGTGTCACCGTGACCTCGTCGTCGGCGAACTTGTGGAATGGCTGCTGGAGACGATTGTATTTCTTGTCGTCGTCCTCTTCGTCCAGATAGGTCCATTCGGTGATGGTCCAATCCTCATCGGAGGTGCGGGTGATTTTCTGCGGCGCGACGTCCGGGTGCACCACGAGCAAGGTATCGGCACTCTGGGTCCAGTTGATCTGCGCCAGTTGTTCCTCGGTCCAGGGCATGGTCACCGCCAGCGGAGACCCATCGTCCAGAACCTTGGCACCATCCTTGAAGACGGTCATGGTCTGGTCGGTGAAATGCAGCAGATAGACCTGTTCGGTGTTGAATTCGAACGGCACCAGACGGCCTTTGCCCAGGGCGCTGTCCACATGGCGCAATCCCGGCCGACGGGTCAGACCGCCAGTGGGGAAAATGAACACATTGCGCAAGGTCTTGGCGCCATTTTCGAAGGATCGCAGGTCGCCGCGACCTAACAGCCGGGGCGAAACCTCGCCAGCGGCGAAGCTGGTCTTGGTCGCTTTCATGTTGGACATCACGAACGCACTCCGATCAGGGTGTAGTCATCGAAGGTCTGCGGCGTGTCTTGCTGAGCATCGATGTTCTTCGCCTCATGGAAGGACTTTTCCGAAAGCGCCATCAGCTTGTCCGCCCGCGAGGTGCTTTCGGTGATGGGGATGCAGAATTCGGCCGCGAGCCGGGCAATCAGCGCCTGATCGAAGAATGGGGGAAAGCCGGATTCATCGGGCCGGAAAATATAGGTCAGAATGACTTGATCGACATCGCAATGCAGACGGTGCTCGGCGATGCGATAGATCATCCCGCGGCCAGATCCATCGGCTCCGGCCGACAGGGCACGCAGGAAATCGTTGGGCAGCTGATAGGCATAGGTGTAGTCGGCCACCGGCACGGCTGACAAGCGAGCCAGCTCCGTCTGGCCAGTAGCAAAGCTCCATGGGTAGGCTGAAACGAGCGCGTCTCGGGTGGAGGGATAGAGGTTGGCGGCAACCTCCGCCTCTGCGGTTCCTTCGTCAAAGGATGCGATGGATCGAGCCCCGATTTTCAACAGGGCGCGGGAACACAGGGCTATGGCTGAAAGGGCCATGGGATTCTCCTTTTCTCTGGTTGGGGGTCGGCACGAAAAAAAGGCACCCCGAAAGGTGCCTGGAACCATATTAACCATATGGCAGTTAATCTTTATTTATATCAACAAAACAATAGGTTATAATATTTTGCATATATGTCCAAGGCCTTTGGAGTCTTCCGCCGCAGGCTTCACTTTCGAGCGATCAAGGATCGCCGGATCGACTACCGGGACGTCGTCGAGGCTCGGGGCGGGCATTGGCCCGGGCGGCCTTGTGCCGGGCCCGGATCGGTGCCACACTCCTCTCATGCGTGTTTTTATGGTCATTCTGTTCGTTCTGTTCGCCACCGTCCCGGCGCGGGCGGATTTCGAGACCGGCATGGCGGCCTACGAGGCCGAGGACTACGAGACCGCCTATGAGACCTGGCTGCCCCTGGCCGAGGCCGGGGATCCGAGGGCGCAGTACTGGATCGCCGACATTCATCGCTTCGGGCTCGGCCAGCCGGTGTTCTATCAGGCGGCTCTGGACTGGTACCGCAAGGCCGCCAGGCAGACCGAGGACGTGGATACCTATCGCCGCGCCGTCTATGCGTTGGGGTATATGGTCAACAACGCGCAAGGCGTCACGAGGGACATCGACAAAGCGGCCTGCCTGTACGAGATTTCGGCGAAGAACAATTATGATAGTGCGCAATGGGCGTTGTGTTTGTTGCTCGCTAAGAATTCTAGTTATTTTTGGAAATCGAATTTTTGGTTGCGGTGGGAGGCCAACAACTGGTGCCATAGGGCTGCCGACCAAGGAAATGAACTTGCTCTGGGATTTATGGGCGAGCTTCATCTTGAAGTTTCCGCCACACCAAACGAAAAGGGTTATATGAAGATGATTCTTGCAGCGAAGTTGGGTGATCAAATTGCGGCCAGGAAACTCCATGAAATGAAGGCCTCAATGAGTGATGAGGAAATGATGCTCTATCGCAAAGGCGAGAAGATGGCGGATGCCTGGCGGGCAAAGGTCGAGCCCCTGCCCGCCAAGCCTTATCCGATGGACGAAGATTGTTGGCCTTGAAAGATCAGCGACCTTCCTCGGTTTTCTCGATGTCTTGTGTTTCGAGATCCCGCTCCTCCATCCACTCCTCATACATCTCATAGACCTTGTCTGCGACCATGCCGGCGGTGACGTCGCCGAGCAGGTCGACGAACTCGTTCCTGGCCTCCTTGGTGAGGGAACCGGCGACCCGACCGGCGGTGACGTTGACGACGCCGTGAACCCCGGCATCGATCGCCGCCGCGTGGCGGGCCTGGGCCTCGGGGACGCCCTGTTGCCGTTGCCGCGTCAACTCCCGGTCATAGACCTGCATCATGCCGTTCAGGGTCGAGACACCGGGAACACTGACCGCCGTTTTGACCAGGCTCACGGTCAGGTCCGCCACCCGCTGGGCCCGACTGACAGTCGCGCGGCCCCGATGGTGACCGGGCACCCGGCGGCTTTCCCGGGACCAATCACGCAGGTCCCGGGCCCAGCGCTCGCCGCGCAGGACCTCATCGGGATTGACGGTCTTGACGATCTTTCCCGTGCCACTCTTGTTCATCGTCTCGACCAGATCGGCCAGGGCGTTTCCCAGCACACCGAAAAAGGCCTGCAGCCCGGAATGGGCCAGACTGCGTTGGTCGGCGACCTCGATCCCATGGTCGCGAGCATCCAGGGACCAGACCTGGACCAGGTCCGGCAAGGTCTGGAAGGCATTGGGGCTCGTATGGGCGAGAGATGCCATGCGGTCCCGCAAGGAGGCCTTGGCGGAGCGATTACGGAGCCTTCGATTTTTCGGCCTTCTTCCGCGCCAAACAGTCCATGTCGAACTCCGGCAGCTTGCGCTGGTCCTCCCGGTCGCGCCAGAAGGCGATTTGCCGCATCTCGGCGCAGGTGGGTTCGACCAACTCGAACTCTACCCGTTCATTTTCCCTCCTAAGGGTGATGGTCTTACGGCAGGCGGCCCGGTCCTGTTTCAGGGTCTCGATGGCGGCTAGCCTTGATTCTTGTGGGAATGCAAGCAAATCCGGGTCGGTCCGGACCCACCAGATTTTATTGACCTTTTCTCGGAGGTCTTTGGTGATACCATTTTTGCGGACGGTCTCCTCCACAACATCAATCGCCATATAGGTGATGTTCGATTCGTCCAACTGCTGGACATAGTTCGAGAAAAAGCGGTCGCGCATTTTCCACCCGTTGGTGGTTTTTAAGTGGCGATGTCCGGGATCACGGCAATAGACCAGCACCTCATGGGTCGGCATCTGGTATTCCAGCCGATACCAGAACCAGGAGGCCAGCCCCGTGGCGAAAATAAGTCCGGCCACGAGCAGGAGGCACCAGAGGTGCCCCCGGCCCAGGGCCAGGATATCAGTCGAGGTCTTGCCAATCCGGTTGGTCATCGTCCCATTCGAGGGTGCCGTCCGACATAATGGTCGCATGGATCGTGACAGTCTGCTGCCAATGCGACAGCATGTCAAATTCCTTCGCGCCCCGATGGTCACGCAGGACATTACCCAGATAGTCGGGAACATCGACACCGAGAATTGTCGCCATCTTATTATTGTGCCAGTCGTAGCGGTCGCTCCAACCGTGGTTGACCCAGCCCGAGAGACTTACCCTGTTGCCTTGGCGATGGGCGGTGAAGCGACCCTCGGAGCGCAGGTTGGACAGATTGGAGGCGTAGAACAAGTCGTTCTGACCCTTGTGTTTCTCGGCATCAATAATTGTAACGCGGGAACCGCCGACCCCGAGTCGACCGCCATCGGGTAGATCTCCGAGCCGGGACTGGAGGTCTTTGCGGGCGGAGGCGAGAACCGAGTATCGGTTTTCCAACTCCGCCTCTTCAATTGACTTCTTGGACCGCAGCCAGTCGCTGTCGATCCACCGGGGTTCGCCGGTTCCGGCCCGGAAATGGGCGAGATTGTCGGCGGCGACCGTATAGCCCGCCAGACGCCCCCCAGCTTCGATCAGATCGTAGAAAATCCCGGTACTGACGATTAGCTCCTCGGGCAATGGACCCTCAGGCTGGAAAACGAGGGATTCAATCCGATCGACCGTCAAGCGGGCCGAGCTCTTCAAGGCGTCCAAAGCCGCGCCGGGACTCTCGCTGATCCTGGTTCCCAAGCCCGGATTATTGCCAGGCTTGCTGCTCACGGACAACGATTCACCCGTGTGCAGATCGACAATGGATTTATGAGAATCCGATCGCTTGACCCTGTTCTCGGCCACCCGGACCCCCGGCGCCTCCGGCGGACCACCAAGGATTTGCCCCAGCGCCCCGACTAGGCCGTCCAGGGCCGCCGGGTCGATGATGGCGGGTTCGTCGAGGATCGGGTCGCGAGTGGGCGATGGCAAGGGGCCGGTGGGCCGGGTGGCGTCCAACCGCGCGGCATTGGCCCGGGTGGGAGTCAGGCCAGTGGGGGATGGACTGGTGGGGGCCTTGGGATCCCGATAGACCCCATTCCAGTTGGGATCGAACACGGAGGTTCCGGTGGGCTTGGCGGCTTGGGTCGCTTTGCCCAAGGTCTGGGCCGGAGCCAATGCGGGCCGGTCGGGATCGAAGATGGAAGGCTCTTTTTGGGCCGGGGCATAGGGGGCGTAGGTCTGGGCCAGGAGGCCGGTGCCCGCATTCTTGGCCTTGGTCTCGCGCAGTCGGGCGTTGGCCCGGGCGGCGGCCCGATGGGCCAGGGTGGGGCCCTGGACCCGGGGCGCATTGGGCGACCGGCGGCCCAACTTGGTATAGGACTTTCGCCAATCACCGGTACTTAGCCCCGCCATTTGCCGCGAGATCTCTTCCGCCGTGCGGTTGAGGCCCAGCATGCGACCGAACCAGGGCTCCGCCGAGGCCGGGCGGGCTTCGCGTTCCGCCTGCCTTTGGCGCCGCTCCTCCTCGGAAAGGATCTTCTCGCGATCCGCCCGGCGCGCGGCTTCCTCCTTGGCTTTTTTCTCCTCTTCCTCTTCGAGCATCTTGGCCCGGACCTGGCGGTCGCGCTCTTCGGCGGCTTTGCGGTTGCGGGCCATGGAATTCTTCATTTCCTGGTCGATCTTATCGAAGGACTTCCAGCCCTCGTGGGTGTATTCGCCATAGACCTTGCCGCCGAACAGACCGTCGATATAGGTGCCCCTCGCGTCCACGCCGCCACCGTCCACCCGGTCATCGTCGATGCCGCCGCTTTTGGAACCATTGGGACCGGGGTCAGGGGGGCTGTCATGGCCGTAGTCCACCGGGTCCGAATCGTCCCAGCCGAAGGCGTCGCCGTCGGGGCGATCGCCGCCGGAATCGGGCTCATCCATCAAGTTCTCATTGGTCCAGGAATCGTCTGCGAACTCCAACAGGCCGGTATGGGGGTTGACCGTGGCGCCGTCGGTGATCTGGTGCAGCAATCGAGCCTCTTGCGGGTTCACATGGATCAACAGGGTATCGCCGTTGCGGCCCAGGTCCTGCATGCGGGTGGCCAGGGCCCGGGCGGTGGAGCCGTCCGGGTCCATGCGACCGTCACAGAACAGATCGTGGTCCCTTTGGAACCATTCCAGGGCCTCGGACAGTTGCTCGTCGGCATAGGGGGTGAGACCATAGTCGGGGGTCCGGTAGTAACCCAGGGCCTTGAACATCAGCTTCGAAGCCAGGGCATCGGTGAGGTCCACGGCATAGCCGCGACCCACCGTCCCGCGCAGGGGGAGGGAGTGTGTCATGACGTTTATCCTTTAATGAAAAGGCGGCCCACCCTCTCAAAAAGCCGAAGAGGACGGACCGCAGGTTGCAATGGTTGGTTTTCTTTTTGGGTATTCCGACTTCGTTTAATCGGAATTGAGTACGCCGATCTGGGTCATATCGGTCAGATCAACGGTGGTGCCATCATTGGAGGCCACCGCGTACAAGGCCGCGATGGGCGTGCCACCTTCTCCGGTATCGGTGTTGGCCATGACCATGTCACCCACCCGCAGCATATCGGCGGCGTCATCGAAATAGCTGACGTCATCGACTTGAGTGTTCAGGTCGGTGGTGGTGTAGTGCCAAAGGGTGAAGCCGTTGGCATAGGCCAACACGCTCAGGTTCTTACTTTCGTAAGCCATGATTAATTTCTCCTGTGATTTGAAAAGAGGTCGGACCGGCGGAACCCCCGCCGGTCCGCTTGATTCAGCAAACCCGTGTCAGGCGGATCAGCTTTCCAGACATGGCATGCGCACCACGCCGGTCTCGTCGATCAGACCGCAGCCCATGCTCATCATGTTGTTGACGAAGAAGGCGGCGCGATCACCGTGCCAGGTGAAATCGGCCTGGATCTCCTGACCAATGGCATGGCCGACGGCGGTCTTGTGGTACCAGAAGCAGTTCCGGGTCGTGCCGTTCAACGGCAGACCGGAGTGAGGCATCCACAGGGCGCCCAGCCATTGCTTGGCCTGAGTGCCTTTCCAAGGCAGGTCCTCCGCCCCGACATAGTCGGAATCGGCGAATTCGGCGATGCCCAGCAGATCGGACCACTGCTTCCAGCCGACGATGGCGTAACGCTGGCCATCGTCGGGCACGTCACCGGCGCCGAGCATCTCGAAGGCTTCCAGAACCTTGTCCTTGGTCAGGCCGTCGGCATTGGTGCCGGCATTCTGCGCCGCGGTCGCGGTATCCAGGGATCCGATGATCAGGTCGTCGGTCTTGCGGCCCAGGGCATAGGCCCCGGCCCGGGCGGCAACAGCCCGTTCGTCGTGGTTGACTTTGATCTCGTCGAGCTTGTCGATCCACTCACCGGCATAGAAGTCGCTGAGCGAAACCGAGATGGTCTCATGGTCCAGATTCATCACCGGCACCTTACCGTGGCGAGCCTTGACGGTGGCCTCGCCCTTGCCGACCTTCTTGAACTCGTAGGTCGAACCCTGCACCTTGTTCTTGGTGCGGACGGTATTGCGCAGCTTGGAACCCATGCGCTGGAAATTCTGTTGTACTTCCAGCGAGTATTGCTTCACGAAATGTTGGTCGACTGTAACAGTCATGGGATTTTCTCCTGTTCGGAATGTGTGATTGACCGGTCAAAAACATTGGCCGGTCCTATGGGGAACATGCCTGGCCCAAGGGGTTGGGATGCGCTGCAAGGACGCACCGCCCCGGGCCACTTTGGGCATGGGATTGGCTTCCGGGCCCGCCACAGCGGGTTGTCCGGCGCCGAAATTTCCTAACGAATAATGGGGAGGGGGAAAGAGCCCACCGACCGGGGTCATGGGGGTCCCCGGTCGGTGGCCAACGGCGGTCATTCTTATGTACTGCCTGAAAGATACACAAGAAATCGTCCGCCGCCGGATGGGGCGACGCGCGCTTACCGCTCTCCGGCAATCAGCGGCGCCAGCAGCTGACGCATCTGCGGCCCAAAGGCCTTGGATAGCAGTTCCGCCACCCGCGGGGTGATGGCCTCATCCAGTTCGTCCAGCTCGGACCAGGACAAATGACCGAGCGCGGACAACACATAGTCGCGCAAATTGGTGTCTTGCATCGAAATCTCCTCGTATTTGATGGTTTGTACAAAAAGACCTGGATACCGAAATGATCCAGGCATGAAAAAAGCGCCTCATAGGCGCTCGACCGAACTCCGCCGTGCTTGGGAAGTCAGGTTCGGGATACGGCGTCTGGCCGCGAAACTTGAAGCGATGACGGCCCGACCAGCTGACCGAGGAGCCAACTCGCGGGCTCTCCGATCAGGCGCACCAGCTTACCCGGCCAATGGGGCGGGTAGCGGTGGGGCATCATGCGGTGGGCCAGCTCGCGAGCCCGGGCGATGGCAAAGGGCCGTACCCAGCGGGTGACCCGGGGCGAGCGGCGCATGGCGCGGACCAGGGGAAGGGCCCAGAAATGATAGCCGCGCACATGAGCCGGGCTCAGGTGTTTTGCGGTAAAGCGCAGGTCCAGCACATACAAAGGACGGTCCAACAGGCCCTGGCGATACAGTTCGGTGCAGATCACCCGGTCGCTCAGATTATCCGAGGGCGCGGCCTCGCTGTTGCCGACCACATAGTATTCGGTATCCGCCGGAGTCAACTCGCCGGGCCCATAGGTTTTGCCCGTATGCCATTGGGTACCGGGCTTCGGTTGGCCTGGCGCGGGCGAGAGGGTCGCCTCGGCTTGATGGATGGAATCGCCGCCACTCAGGCCGGTTGACGATTGCCGGTTCGAGACCTCGGGCTCCGAGGCACGGCCCTGCGGCGTCTCGGTTGGCTGCGGAGAGGTTTCCATGGTTCCGACCTTGTCCAGACCGAGGCCACCGCCCAGCTTGTCGGCCAGGGGCGTGCCCCGCGCTTCCACATGTTCGGCGCGACCCAAGGGGGTGGAGTCATAAGCACCGGCGGCGGAACGGGTCTTTTCATGATAGTCCGCCCATTGGGCCGCCACCTTGGCATCCTGTTTGGCCGCCTTGTCGGTAGCCTTCTGGATTTCGCCGGAGGCCTTGATGATGTCCTCGGTGCGCTGTTTCTCCGCCGCCACGCGGGCGGTGCGGGCCTGCCGCGCGGCCTTGTCCCGGCGCGCCTGCTGATTGGCCAGGGTCGCCAGGGCCGAGGTCTTGGGCGGCTCGGTCTTGTAGGCCGGTTTCTCCATCCGCCCGGCGGCATCGGTTTTGACCGGCCCGCCCTGGACGAAATGGCTGACCCAGTCGCCAATAAGGGTCTGAGCCTTGGCGTTCTGCGGATGGGCCTTGTTCTCGCGGATATCGAGGATATGCCCGAAAGCCACGTCGTTTTCCGACAGCCGGGATACCGGTTGCTGCGCCAACGTCTCCGCCGCCTGCATGGGCGACAGGCCCAGGGATTGGACGGCGGCCTCGGTGTCGAGCCCGGCCCAGGGCCCGCCCGAGGCATCCAGGCCGTCGAACTCCACCCCCGGATGGTAGTCCCGGGCCGGATCCGTCAGCGGCGCGCCGGAGGAACCCAGGCCCTGGAATTCGGTATCCGGGTGGAAATCGTAAGAGGGATCCACCAGCGGCGCCCCATGGGAGCCAATCCCCTGGAACTCCACACCCGGATGATAATCCCGCTCGCGGTCGGGAGCGGTGGTCGGTCGATGGCCGTCGAGAATGGAGATGGGGTGGCTGGGAAGGGGGGTGGCGGCCTTGAGAGGCTGGCTGAAAAAGAGTTGAGTGGAATCAGTCACTTGTGATTCTATCGTTGTGACCAAACAATGAAGGAGACACAAGATGTGGACCGAGACCACTCGTCCCAAGTATGAGCGCAACAACAGCCGGTATGCAAGCGACCTGACACAAGAGGAATGGGAATGGATCGAGCCGCATTTACCCGAGGCGAACCGATTGGGTCGGCCACGCGAGACGGATTTGCGGGAGGTTGTCAATGCGTTGCTCTATATCGCGGCGAGTGGATGTCAGTGGCGACTGTTGCCGAAATGCTTTCCGCCCTATTCGACGGTACAGGGATATTTTTACGATTGGCGCGACGACGGTCGGTGGGCGACGATCAATCATCATCTTGTCATGGCGGCACGCGAGGCGATGGGCAGGGAGGCCTCCCCAAGTGCCGGAGTGATCGACAGCCAGAGCGTGAAAACCACGGAGAGCGGCGGCCCCCGGGGCTTTGACGCAGGCAAGAAGATCAAAGGCCGGAAGCGTCACATCGTCACCGATACCGAAGGCTTCATGGTTGCCGTCATGGTGCACGAGGCGGATATCCAGGATCGCGACGGTGCTCCCGGGATCCTCGCCTCCTTTCGCAGCCGCCTCCCTTGGCTACGCCATGTCTTCGCTGACGGAGGCTATGCTGGACAAAAGCTGCGCGGCGCGCTGGAAAAGATCGGACAATGGACCATTGAAGTGATCAAGCGCTCCGATGCGGCAAACGGTTTCGAGGTTCTACCCCGGCGCTGGGTCGTGGAGCGTACCTTCGCTTGGCTCGGTCGGTGTCGTAGACTGGCCAAGGATTTCGAGGCGACCATCGAAAGCGCCGTCGCTTGGATTACCATCGCCAGTATACGCCAGCTCACCCGGCGTCTAGCAAGAGATTGAACTCGAAAGCTTCTTTCTGAGTCCGACTCTGAGAGACCTGGAAAAGGCTCTTGGATCGAAGGTGATAAGATTGTTTTCAATGCCAGGCAAATCCTCGACCGTTAGCCCATGAGGCAACACCCCAAAAGTAACTGGAACACCGGACATTTCCATGACATGAGCAACAACGGAATTGCTGTTTCGCATTGGCTCGCCGAGTATAAACTCGTTCGTTACATCGTATCCTAATTCCAAAGCTTCAACAGCCCTTGCAACTTCAATCATCGTTTGCCATACTTCTTTAGCTTCCCGGCCTGCGAGATTGAGTTTTGTGGCGCCCCGCGATGCCCCGTCCTCTCCAATTGCATACGCATCTTTCGAGTGCTCAAGAGGTATTCCTGCTTCAACAACGATTGTGCCATTTTCAGCCAATCGAGTGTTTGGTCCCCCTCGAATAACTTCGACCTGGCCCTTTCCATCGCGATAAGTCAGATAGGAATGATGATAAAAGAGGCCGAACGGCGCGGGGGCGGGCCGCGATTCAATATAGATACCTTCCGGCAGGCGGTCTTGGATTAAAAAATTTTGCATATCAAAAGCTCCTTAGATCAGATATGGACAAACATAGAAATGCTAAATATAATGAAAATATTATCAAATATTTCATACAGACATATTGTTTATCCATCTTTATTTATATTTTCATTATTTTATACATATTTTGCCATTGGTATTGGCGAAGGGATAAATGGTAGCGTATACAATATTGATGATAAGTATTCTTCTATTATTTCATTAACACTTATATTTTTCTTAAGGTATTTATTCAATGCATTTACATCAATTTTCGAAGATAAATTTTCATGCATATATACATCAATTTTTCAGGTGATAGTTTTTTCTATCGCTCCATCATATATATTTCAAATTGTTTTGTTAATTTCGATGCAATTTAGAAATTACGGGCCAGCTATATTTTTTATATATATTATTTTTCTATTATGTCATTTATCATTTTATTTATATTTCGAATATACTTTTTATAAAAAAACAAGCAGATATATATTTTTTCTAGCATTTATTTTATCTATAATAATTTCAATATGTTCGTCACTCATCTTGTTGATAATGATTATATCGAGAATGGCAATTTAATAATTCTCACCATTGATCTTTTACTTGATGCTCAAATGGAAACCACGTTTTTTTTGCTACGGCGCATCGCTGGCCGTCCATGACATGAAGCACCGGTGTCCTGGTCGCAATGTCAGGAAAATTACCTATGAGAGCTTTTTATTCATATATTAATTTATAAATTGTAGAAACGTCAGTCTTCTGCCCTTGTGGCTTTCTATGGACAGGCTGACCCAGTCGCCAATGAGGGTCTGAGCCTTGGCGTTCTGCGGATGGGCCTTGTTCTCGCGGATATCGAGGATATGCCCGAAAGCCAAGTCGTTTTCCGACAGCCGGGACACCGGTTGCTGCGCCAACGTCTCCGCCGCCTGCATGGGCGACAGGCCCAGGGATTGGACGGCGGCCTCGGTGTCGAGCCCGGCCCAGGGCCCGCCCGAGGCATCCAGGCCGTCGAACTCCACGCCCGGATGGTAGTCCCGGGTCGGATCGGTCAGCGGCGCGCCGGAGGAACCCAGGCCCTGGAATTCGGTGTCCGGGTGGAAATCGTAAGAGGGATCCACCAGCGGCGCCCCATGGGAGCCAATCCCCTGGAACTCCACACCCGGATGATAATCCCGCTCGCGGTCGGGAGCGGTGGTCGGTCGATGGCCGTCGAGAATGGAGATGGGGTGGCTGGGGGATTGATGGTTTCGGGCCACCATTGCTGACAGGCTTTGAGGCCCAATTGCCTTTAGATCATTGGTGTAGCCAGGCAGGTCATCCATATCCAGCCCGGCGGGCAGGGTATCAATGGAAACCGGAATGTTTGATTTCTCCAAGACATGGGCAATGACAGAGTTACTGTTCTGGGAACGCCATAGGTTGAGATTGTAATCTAGATCCATATTTTCAATTTTGGTTGCATCGCTCACCATTTGACCCCAAACTTTGTTGGGATTCCTGTTGCCGATTTCGAGTGCTTTGCGACCACGTGATTGAGGCGTTTCACCGGGACCATACGCGTCTGAGGATTGATCCAGGGGTATCCCCGCCTCTATGACAATATTGTCAAAAGTAAAATAAGGACCCGGTCCGCCTCGAATAACCTGTATATGACCGTTTGCATCTATGTACGTAAGATAAGCATGGAATTTTCCGGTATCTAGTTTACCTAGTTGCACCTCTTTTGCTTCCACATAAATTCCTTCTGTCCATAAACCATTCTGCCAAGATGACATTTTTCCACTCCTTTATTTGTTATAGGATAATTGATCATGAACTATTTCAAGATATCATCGTTATTCTTAATTTACTGCACTTTCGCATTGGTCATGTCAGCAAATAATAATGGGGTTTTTGGGTGTATTTTTGAATTATGCTCGTTTCTTATTTTTTTTGGCATTGTTTCCATTATATTTTTATCTTATTTTCACCTGTTCACAAATCTAAGTTCAATAGCATGTAATAAAAGAATATACATATATTTATTGTCTATATACACATCGTTATATTCATTAATTATTATTTATGTATTTGAGATATTTTCTATCTCAATATCGTATAAAGATAATAGCGCAATAAATTCGTTGGTTGTGTATCATATAAATTTAGTACTATTGATATTTTTTTATATATATTCTATATTTTTTGTATTCGGATCAGACATTAAGAATTTTATGTACACAATATATTCTTCTATATTGTTGTTTATATGGCCATTTATATTTGCCATACTAAGCATTAGAATATAATATTATATCTATATGGATATATATTTATTATTATGAATTTACTCTTCATAGTTCCCAAATCTCGGACGTGCGAAACGCCCAATGACTTGGGTTCGGTCATCGTCTTACTCCATTGATAGGGGTTGATAATGATAATTTAGAGGATGTCGTCCCGGTGGGCGCAAACTTCCACCATGCGGGCGTGCCGGTCGGACCGGTCCAGAGTCCAGCGGCGATGCCATTCCCCGCCGGTGACGAACAACACCTTGCAGCCATCCGGCGAGACCTCGACCTCACCCACGGTGCCGTAGGCCAGCAGGTGGGACCGTCCTTCCCGCCTGAGATACAGGCCTTCGGAGGTGAGTTCGAATGTCCGGATGGCATAGACCCACCCGACCCGGGTCCACCGGCGTACGAACCGTTGGGCAACAACGTCATCGTGAGACCTCTCTCCGCCACGGCAGGCACATGGGAAGCACAATCTATAATTTATATTTTGTCGGTTTCTAATGAATTAGGCAAGGATCCGTACCGGGATCGTAATTCGGTAGGATAGAGCTGCGAACTCAAGGCTTGCGGAGGGTTTCCAGCCACCATTGCGCCGCCCGGATGCGCGCCTCGCGGAGGACTTCGGGGCTGGCGAACTGGGCTAAGTCCTTTTTTTGGCGTTCAAAATCGATATCAAGGAAATTGACCAAATCGCTCGGATGAGAGGGTTCACAGTCGCCCGAGAGGAAGAGGAACTTGTGCGCCTCTTTCGGATCCTGCGGTACACCTATTCCGTAAAGGTAGAGGTGGGCTAAGTAGGGAGAGATACAGGTTGTCGAACCGGACAGCGGATATTTTTTGTGATCGCGATTCAAATCCAGCAGAGTCAGATTCCAGTGGGCATTCAGTATTCTTTCCAAAGGCTTGGGTCCCTGACCCTGGGTCAGACCCACCCAAAGCATCAAAAAAGAATTTGTCGCCTTGAGCAACAACAAGCTCCGGGCATCGCGCTCCAACTCGTATACCGGATCAAGCTCTTTCAACATGTTTGTCGATAGAGTTATGGCCTCTTCAATACCCTTTTCCTCAATCGTGAGATAGGTCATCCACAGAGCGAATCCGGGGTGCTTGGCCCGCGCCAGATCGGCAACCAGGGTTTCATAGGTTTCGTCATTCTCTTTCCACTGGCCGGACAGAAAACCACCGATGAACAGAGAATATTGATCAGCAAGGCTGCCGTTTCCAGCCGCCTTGCGAATCCATTCCATGTGGCGGTCATGATTCCAGTGCAGTTGCAGATCAACCCGTGCATAGAGGCTCTGGGCCCAAACATCTCCGGCCTCCGCCTTTTGGAGTAGAAAATCAGCCGCCGGCTTCCATCGCTCAAAAGCGGCTCCATACTTTTCCCAGATATCGGCGTAGACACGGGCTTCGAAATCCCCCTTGCCATATCGGTCCACCTTCCTGAACAAGGCCACGGCCCGATCTGGATCACGCGCCGCTCCCCGACCGTTCAACAACATGAGCGCCAAGTTGAACTGGGCGTCCATGTGCCCCTGCGCCGCTGCCTTCTCAAACCACTCGAAGGCAACTTCTTGGTCTTTCGCAATTCCGTTGCCCCGATCATACAGGGCGCCGAAATGGAACTGGGCGATGGGATTACCTCGTTCCGCCCACTCCTTGAGGACTGGAAAAGCTGTCGCATAGTCC
Organism: Magnetospira sp. QH-2; assembly: GCF_000968135.1. Classification (NCBI taxonomy): domain Bacteria; kingdom Pseudomonadati; phylum Pseudomonadota; class Alphaproteobacteria; order Rhodospirillales; family Thalassospiraceae; genus Magnetospira; species Magnetospira sp. QH-2. The sequence continues at coordinate 339,607 of NZ_FO538765.1, forward strand.
TTTCGGTCATAGGCGGCAAGGCCTTTGGAAAGGGTTTCGGATAGGGCTGTTGAGGCGTGAATGACCGACAAGATCGCGACAATGGGCAGGAATCGAAACAACGTCATCGTGAGACCTCTCTCCGGCACGGCAGGCATATGGGCAGCACAATCTATAATTTATATTTTGTCGGTTTCTAATGAATTAGGCAAGGATCCGTACCAGGATCGTAATTCGTCAAGATAGAGCTCTAAACTCATGGCTTGCGGAGGGTTTCCAGCCACCATTGCGCCGCCCGGATGCGCGCCTCGCGGAGGACGTCGGGGCTGGCGAAACGAGCCAGATCATCTTGTTGACGTCGGAAATTAATGCGAAAAACGTTGGGTAGGTCGTCTGCGTGTTCCAGTCGACATTTTTCAGCCAATATATTGAATTTGTGCGCTTCCACCACGTCTTGCGGGCTCCCAATTCCATAGAGGTACACTTGGACCAAATAGGGAGAGAGGCAGCCGGTTGCGGACATGAAATCCGCTCGCAATTGGTCGCGATCCAGGTACAAGAGAACAAAGTCTTTGTTCGCTGCCAATAGGCGGTCAATTGGTGGGGCTTCACCCTGAGTGTCTTTACCCGTCCAAAGGGCGAGAAGGCTATCAACAGCGCGAAGGAGGATCTTGCTCCGCAGGGTCCTTTCCATGGTGGGATCGGAATTGGGACCTTGGAGCATTGCCGTTGCCAGAACCGATGCTTGTTCAAGACCCCCACCCTCAATGGCGCGGTACACACCCCATAGCCCATACCCTAAGTCCTTGGCCTGGGCCAGATCCTCCATATGGGGAGACAGGGCCGCATGATTGGCGGCGATGCCCTCATGGAGCAGGGCATCGACGTAGACCGCCAGTTTGTCGGTCATGCTGCCAGCATCAGCTGCTTTCCACGCCCATTTCAGAGCCTCCTCGCGGTCGTTCTGCCATCGCTGAATGTAACGGCCGTGGGTGCTTTGCGCCCAAGCATCGCCCGCATCGGCTCTTTCCCGCAGGAAATCAAGGGCCGGAGGCAAGCGCTCGAAGGCCTTCCCATAGCGGGACCACAGTTCCAAATAAAGGTAGGCCTCCATGTCGCCCTTGCCGAACCTGTCCACTTCGCGCAACAGAAGCTGAGCCCGATCCGGATCTTTTTCGGTCCCTCCCGCGGTCAACAGGGATAAGGCCACATTGAACAGGGCATCCCGGTGCCCCTGCGCCGCTGCCTTCTCAAACCACTCGAAGGCAATTTCTTGGTCTTTCGCAATGCCGTTGCCCCGATCATACAGGGCGCCGAAATGGAACTGGGCGATGGGATTACCTCGTTCTGCCCATTCCTTGAGGACTGGAAAAGCGGTCGCATAGTCCTTTCGGTCATAGGCGGCAAGGCCTTGGGAAAGGGTTTCGGATAGGGCCGTTGCGGCGTGAATGACCGACAAGATCGCGACAATGGGCAGGAATCGAAACATCGTCATCGTGAGACCTCTCTCCGGCACGGCAGCCACATGGGCAGCGCAATCTATAATTTATATTTTGTCGGTTTCTATTGAATTAGGCAAGGATCCGTACCAGGATCGTAATTCGTCAGGATAGAGCTGCAAACTCAAGGCTTGCGGAGGGTTTCCAGCCACCATTGCGCCGCCCGGATGCGTGCCTCGCGGAGGACTTCGGGGCTGGCGAACTGGGCTAGGTCTTTTTCCTGGCGATCGAAGTCGATGCTAAGAAAGTTCGGAATATCGGCATTCCAGTTCGGCTTGCGCCCTTCGGATATTAGGTTGAACTTATGGGCTTCCACCACATCCTGTGGCACACCGACGCCGTAGAGATAGAGATGGGCGAGATGGGGCGCGAGACCTGTGTTTTCGAGCGATGGTCTGCCCTCACCGGACCCGTGCTCAAGGTCCCAACGGGTCATTTCCGCCATCGTGCCCTTGAGCAGCCGAACCTCATCACCAATGAATTGGCCGTTTTCCGCCGCCTCCCACGCCGTTAGGAGCCACCTAATGGCTTTCGCTACCAGCAAATCTCGCTCGAATGCAGTCTGGTTTCCTTCCGAATAAGACGTTTGGAGAATGACATCCAGCATATCGACCACCTGGTGCCGTTCACCCTTTTCGACCCGTCCGGAGGCTAACCAGATGAAGAAGGGCGCATAGTCCGCCTCATTAAACTGTTCCACATGGGGCGCCAGATCATCCTCGGTGGCGGGTCGCCCCTGGAACAGCACGTCATCGACAATAGTATAGAATTTGTCCTTCATGCTGCCATTGTTCGCCGCCATTCGGGACCAGTGCCTTGCGGTATCACGATCCACTCGCCAGCGCCTATGCACCTCTGCATAGGTAGTTTGGGCCCAAACATCGCCCTCTTTGGCCTTGCCAAGCACAAAACCAAGGGCCGGTTTCATGCGTTGAAAGAGTTCTTGGTATCGCTCCCACAGATCGGCATACAATTGGGCTTCGAAATCGCCGTTCCTAAATCGATTAACTTCACGCAGCATGAGGATCGCTCTCGGCGGGTCCGATTCCACACCAATGCCATTCAGAAGCCACAGGCCCGTGTTGAACAGGGCATCCCGGTGCCCCTGGACCGCTGCCCTCTCGAACCACTTGAAGGCTATTTGGTCGTTTTCTGGAACCCCCTCTCCTCGGTCATACATCACGCCAAGTCTGTATTGGGCGATGGGATTGCCTTGTTCCGCCAGGGGCCTGAGGATTGTAAGCGCCTTTGAAAAGTCGCTACGGTAGTAGGCAGAAATACCCCCGGAAATGGGCTCTGATTCCACTTGATGCGATCCCAGGGTAAAGATTGCAGCTATGAAAAAGCAAACTCGATAAACCATTGAATGCGTATCTTCATTATGGTTGCAGAAAGCATGCTATTAAAATAATCTATATTGTCAATGCTCAGGTCGTACCGATACCACTGTTGCGCGGCAACAATGGTATCGACCCTAAGGAAGAGCTCAACCGCGGGTTCCATCACTTGGAGGAAGAGGGTGGCCCGGTACCCATCGGCCATCTTTTTCTTCGTACATTTGATGATCATCCTCTTGATAGCAAAAGTTGCGGCCAGCGGATAGACTTGGGGAGCATCCTTCCGGATACCCCTCAAGTTGCCCCTTCAGCTGATCAAGTCTCCTTGCTGCCCGGCGTGCAAGATTTTCCACGGTCTCGAAAAGATCAAAGAACGCCGCATATCCCGATACCGGATTGACCTGCTCATGGCCGGATCCGGCGGTGAATCGCAGCAGCATCTCCCGAGAGCCGAAAACCCTTTGCAGTAGATGCATCAACTCCGGGCTTTGCAGGGATGGCGGAATGACGATCTCGCCCGGGGTCAGGTGGGCGATGATCATGTCGTCTTCTTAGGCCGGGCCGTTCAGGCCCAAACGATTGGCGATCTGGCCCCGTTCGGCGGGTCCCTCACCTTCCACGCGCACCTGTCCGGTTTCCATGTCCACGGCGGCATGGACGTGGGGCGTGGCGCTGACTTGCTGGGTACCATAATAGTGCTTGAAGGCCTCGGTGACGAACTCCTGGTAGGCCGCGTGTTCGGGGTGGTTGTCTCGCCAGTAGCGATCATCGGCCATCAGGCGATTGAGGGATTCTTCATTCAGGGGGTGGGGAATGCGATACATGGGGGACTCCATTGGGTTGGAAAAGAAAAAAGGGCGTCGGCTCCCAGGGGAGCAAGGAGCCGACGCCCAAAGGCGGAGGAGCGCGTGCAGGAAGGAAAAACGCGCTCGACTCCGCCGTTCGATGCAGAAAATCTGCGGGAAAAAAGGAGCGGCGGGGCGTTGCCGAAACAACATCCACCGCCGAGTGGCCTCAATCGGGATAGAGGCGCTTGAAGCCATCGGTGACTTTGGCCACATAGGACTCGTCATGATCCCGCCAGTAGCGGGGGTCATCCATCATTTTGCGCAGATCGTCCTCGTTCAGGGCGCCTTGATGGCGACCACCCTCGGTGACCAAGCCCGGTTCGCCCCCATTCATCATATTGAACAGAGCCAGCACCCCCTCGTAGGTGGTGCTCAGCTCGGCGAAGGTGGACTGAGGCAGGTTCGACTGTCCCCAGATTGCCAACTGGCGCGACACCTCGGCCCATTTGTCCTCGCCGCCGAAGCGTTCGATGAGACGCTGAAGCTGAGTCTGTGCGAACTGGTCGGCGACCAGGTCCACCACGGCCGGTAGGATTTTCTCTTCCGCCAGACTGTAGACCAGTTGCACCTGGGACCGGGTGAATCCGGCCTGATGCAGGCGCGTGTTGACTTCCGGATCGGAGGCCAGGAACTCGCTGACCGTTTCGATCTGGTAGTCTTCGGGAGAGCCAGGAATGCCGTCGCCCCGGGCAGCACCGAAGCGCCGTTCCAACTCGAGATAGGAATCGAGCAGGGGTTGAACGCGGATTTCGCCTGTTGCCGGGTCTCGGAATTTTGCCGGGACATTGGCGGTCGGGGCGGCCCTGGCCGCCTTGGCAGGGATGGGGGTTTCCTTGGTCATCTGAAATTTCTCCTCATGAGGTAAAGGGGGAATTGAAAAAAAGTCATTGGCCTTCGCCTTGCTGGCCCCGTTGAACCAGGGTCTGAAGGTAGGCCACCAGGTGACGCTGCCCCTCCATATGTCGAAGCGTTGCCGCGTCAACACCCGGGCCCAACGGCCGGTCGATGGTGATGGCTTTCAAGTGAGCCAGCACCCGTTGGCCATCCCGCGACGTGAAGCAGCGGGCGCAGGCCAGAGCCAGATCCTGCTGCAAGGCGGCCTGTTGGCGACGGGACTTGCGATCCGGGGCCGCGCTGAACCAGTTCCAGCCGTCTTGATCAGGTTCCATGAGAGCCTCCCGAGGCTTGGCCTGTCACAGCGGGCAGGACCGCGCCAAGGGCCTGGGTCATCAACTCGGTCCCGTTGGCGCCCGCCAGGGCTGCGGGATCCGATGGCAGTGATGGTTGCGATGGCAACGTCGGCTCTTTCGGCACCTCGCCCGGTGCGCGGACCAATTCCTCGGGGATATCGAAAGCCCGACCGAGCCACCGGGCAGCGGCGGAGATATCGACGATGGTCTGCACGTCGGCCCCGATCTCTCCCAGGGTGCGGATCCACAAGGAGATTTTCTGTGCTTCCTCGTGGGCCGCATCCCGGATCAAAGAGGACTGGTAGCGCAAGACCACTTCGCGGCCATCGATGCGCAGGTTGGGGATTTCCCCCCGCCGACGCAGGATGGCCTGGGCCCGCATGAGCAACGGATTAAGCAATTCCGCCTGCAAGCGGCCAAAGGTCGCCCCCAGCAGTCGGGACATGTCTCCGGCCCGTTCCACCACTTCGGTGGCGGTCATCTTCGGACCATCCACCGGGCCCAACTTGTCGGCCAAAAGAGCTCTGCGGATGTTGGTGCGCAGGGTTTCCAGGACGATTTGCGAGGTCTGCAGTTCGCCCGGGGCTTTCAACGCCGTCAGACCCGCCGAGCCGACGGCTTTGGGAATGATGGTCCCCGGCGCCAGCTTGATTGTTGCCGGATTGAGGACGCCATCGTCGTCGGCTTGCCAGATCCCGGTCACGGTAATGGAGGCGTTCTTGAGGATCAGTTCGACCACCTTGTTGGCGGTCTTGATATCTGGCAGGGCTTTCATCACCGGTGAGCGCCCATAGTTTTCACCGGGCGATTTGACCCAGCGAAAAGCGATGAACGGGGAGTGAGCAAAACGGCCCTGACGCAAGATGGCGGGTTCGCCGTCGACTCCGTCCTCGGTTTCCAAGATGGCCCAATATGCGTAGGTCCCATCCTCGGGAATCACCGCTTCGACCACCGGAATCAGCTCGTCCGGGTTCTCCTCCTGGCGCCGCCGGAGGTCTTCCGGCAGGGAGGCTTCGGGGAATCGCACCTTGAATTGGCCAGAGGTTAATTCGGCCCGACGGTAGACCACATCCAACCGCCCGTTGCCACCATCTTCCAACACGACTTGCCCCAACGGCACGGCGGTGAAGCGAAAGGCCGAGGAATCGCCAATGGCGGCTTCCTCGAATTGCAGGCAGGCGGTGCCCACGGTTACCAGGTCCAGATAGCATTGGTGCATTTCGACGGTAAAATTAGAGCGATCGAAATGGGTTTGTAGAACACGCGAGACCTGGTCGAGTTCATCGGCCATCTCTTCGCGGGACTCGTCGGTGACGTTCGGCCCGGCATTCAGACCGAACCAGTGGCCGCCCGGTGGGGTCAGATGACCCAGTAGGCTGGCGGCCAATTGATCCACGGCATCGGGGGCCGTGCCATCGAACAGGTGATCGGCTTTTTTCTCGCCTGCTTGACCCGCGATTAGGCTTCCGTCACGAAGGGGCAGGGCAAAGTCGTAGCATTCCTGCCAATGGGACTCCCAGGTGGTCCGGCGCTCCCTGGCCCGCTGATAGCGGGCCAGGATATCGGACGCCTTGATGGGATCAGTCTTGGGATGAGTCATCATCATTCTCCCAACAGGGTTTTGCCTTGCGGCGGATTGGTTTCACTCAGCAGCCCTTTTTCCGAGGTCGCCACGGTGCCGGCACGGCCACGGCGGCGGCGCTCCATGTTTTCAAGCCGTAGTTTGCGTGCCTCTTCCTCCGGATCGGGGGCTGGCGGCGGGGCCGGCGGCGGTGCTGGCGCGGACGGTGCACTGAAAATTCCACCCATGGGTCGAACTCCTTTTGGTCTGGTTGACATAAAAAAAGCCCGGCCAATGCCGGGCTGATCGATGGATCTTAACGACCCCCCCTGCCGGGGTTTCCCAAAATGCGGACGCACTACTGGTGGTCGTTGAGTCCACCTATAACCGGACATGTGTCCGTTCGTCAATATAAAAATACGTTTTTTTTCACTAAATAAGATTTTCATATATATTTATGCAGATCAGAAAAAGAACATTATGCGAAAAATCCCCTGATCTCGCATGGAAATCAGGGGATCTGGGAAGAACCGAATGATGAGAGAGGTGAAAGATGTCTGCGGCGGGTTCAGCCTTGGCGGATCAGGTATCGAAACAGCTGCCAGGGAGTCAGAATCCAGCGATTATGTAGGCCAAGAACCCTTTTTACGGACTCGACGCAGGTATATAGGCGGAAGGGGGCCATGCGTTTCGGGGCTTCCCGAACCTTGGTCACCGCCAGGCGATAGCCGTTTTCATGCAACCAGACGAGAGTCCCCAATCCGGAAGGGATCGGCCAGCGGCGCACCACGGTCTGATGGGATAGGGGATCACAAAGAACCCAGCCGTCGGCTTCCTTGACCAGGACGAAGCAGTGCCGGAACCCGGGACGGAGCCATGACAGCCACCATATATCCGTATGAGCCACGAAACCGACGATGGCGTCCCCTTCTTTCCAGTCCCGCCTCATGCCTTCGTTCATGGTCATTCCAGGATCCCTTTGGCTTTCAAGGGAGTGATCATCCGATCCAGCGCTTCATCCCAGAGTCGGGCGGCGATCTCCTCCTCCCGGGCCCGGGAGTCCGGCGGTCGCCCGGAGCGCCCGAATTCGAACAGGACTTGTAAATGATGGTGAGCGATCTTGCCGATGCGCCGCAGAGTCATCACGATCACATAGATGTCGTCCGGGTCGCAGGGGCGGGCGATATCCAACAGTCGTTCGGGGCGGGCTCCATCGTGCCGCATTTCCTGGTTGTGAATGAACCAGAACCAGACCTGCTCCACATCGGTAAAAGGCTCGATCTGGCGCTCTGGGATGGGACGTGGGGCGAACTTAGGATTTTTCACGGGGAGGACCTCCCAAGAGAAAAGTGAACAATACAACAACTTTTCCCTGATACCTGGGATAAACATCCGATGTCAACGTATTTCTGTTGTATTTTCCTATGGCCGACGGCGCAAAATTGTGTGAAGATGTTCCCATGCTAAGACATGCAGATGTATGGCGGGCCATCGACCGCCTGGCCGAGGAACACGGCATGTCGGCTTCGGGCCTGGCGAAAAAAGCGGGGCTGGATCCGACGACCTTTAACAAGAGCAAGCGCACCACGGGTGATGGCAAGTTGCGCTGGCCGAGCACGGAGTCCGTCTCCAAGGTGCTGAACGCCACCGGTGCGACCATTGGCGAATTCGTGTCCTATATTGGCGAATCGCGGGGTCTGGGCGTTTTTCGCAACGTGCCGTTGATTGGTTTGGCCCAGGCAGGGGATGACGGCTACTTCGACGATTCGGGCTATCCGGCCGGCAGTGGCTGGGACGAGATCCCGTTTCCGGAAATCGGCGACCCTAAATGCTATGCCCTTGAGATTACCGGGCAAAGTATGGAGCCGGTGTATCGGGATGGGGATCGGGTGCTGGTCTCGCCCGGCGCCACCATCCGACGCGGCGACCGGTTGATAGCCAAGACTCGTCTGGGCGAGGTTATGGCCAAGGAGTTGGTGCGCATGACCGCCCGCAAGGTGGAATTACGCTCACTCAACCCGGACCATGCGGACCGCGAGCTCTCCATGGACGAGGTGGAATGGATGGCCCGGATCATCTGGGCTAGTCAATAAGCCATCGTTTCGGTACCTGATTCGTGTATATCGCCGCTTCCTTCGGAGGCGGTGATTTCTCCTTTACAGGTGTTCCGTAAATATTCTATTTTACGGGAATGAAGACCCTTTGTGAGAAAATATCGCGCCTTGAAGGCCTGCATCGCCGCTATGAGGCACCGCCTGTGGAACAGCGGCGGATTGCCTTGGCGGGGGGTGCCCTGCGTTTGACCGATCTGCGTCAGACGATTCGCGCGCGGGATCTGGACCAGCGGGCGGGAGGTGTCCTCCGTGCCGTGGCCTTGCGTCGCGCCGGTCGGGATCAACCGGAATCCGATGCCCGGCTACAGGAGCTCTGCCATCGCCTAGGAAATCTGCGGTCCGGCGCGGTATAACCTTATTTTACACTCAACAATTTACCCCCATAGCTCATGCGGTAATAGACATGAGTACCCTTGTATTTCGATCTATTGTTGAGTAAATTACTTGGTATTGGAGGATGGCTCATCCCGGAGGCCCACCGGACATCCGCCAACGGCGCAGGACCCGTTCGCCGAAACCCAGCGGGACCAACATCACTCCGTCCCGTCGGCCATGCATCGCTCCTTGGTGGTGGCCGACGGGACCAACAAACAGAGGGACCCGATCCATGTCGAAATATGAACCGAGCCTCGAACAATTGTTGAGTGATCCGATCATTCATGCGGTCATGCGCCGCGATGGTCTGGTGGCCGAGGATATCCGCTCGGTGATCAATCAGGCCCGCGCCCATATGCGCCCGACTTCCCAGTTGAGCTGCGCCTGCCGCTGATTTCGCCTCATCACCCTGTTCCCCGGCCGGGGGCCTGCCTATACTCCGGCCATGACAGGCAACGCCGATTCTCTCCTTCGTCTCCCGCAGCTTCCGGCTCTGGCCGTGGGGCTGCGCGGTGTTGCCTGGGGCATGCCGGGAGAAGAACCGGAAAGCCTCGGTCTGCACGAAGCCGCCCGTCGGATTCATGATAGGGGCCCGGTGCTGGTTTGCCATGCCCCCGCAGCCGCGCGACGGTTGAAGACGGCAAGTTTTCCAGCGCTCGATCTACTGGAACTGTTTGCCTTTGTTCGACCGGCCTGTTTTTGTCTGCCCACGCCCGCTGGTCTGGCCGGTGCGCTGGACCTGCCTCCTCCCACCACTCTGGCCGAAGAGGCCGCCCTATTGCACCAGGCGGCACTCACTCTGCTGTCGAACTTGTCTCGGGGGGATCCCGGTCGCGACGCGGGGCCGGTGGCCTGGGCCATGACCCGGGGCAATTGGGCCTGGGCTCCCTATGTGCTCCCCGCCCTGGGCGAATCAGGAGACCTGCCCCATTCACGCAACTTGTCCGAGGGCCTGAAGGTCTGGACCCGCCGGGCCGACTGGTCGGAACATGCGCCGGAACCGCCCGCTGGGCATTTGCCGGTGGAACCTGTGGAGGCCCGCGCGCAACTGGTCAAGTTGCTGGGCAACAGCGCCGAGGACCGCCCGCAGCAAAAAGACTACGCGGCTGCTGTGGCCACTGCCTTCGATCCTTGCGATGCGGAGGGCGAGCCTTCGGTGGTGCTGGCCGAGGCCGGGACCGGCGTGGGCAAGACCTTGGGCTACATCGCGCCGGCCGCCGTCTGGGCGCGCAAGAATCACGGGCCGGTCTGGATCAGCACCTATACCCGCAACCTGCAACGGCAGTTGGATGGCGAATTGGATCGTCTCTATCCCGACCGCGGCGAGAAGATCGCCAAGGCGGTGGTGCGCAAGGGGCGGGAGAACTACCTCTGTCTGTTGAATCTGGACGAAGCGGTGCAACGCCTTCCCTTGCGTCCGGCGGACGCGGTGGGGCTCGGGCTGATGGCCCGCTGGGGGGCGGCGACCCGCGACGGCGACATGGTCGGCGGCGACTTTCCCGGCTGGCTGGCCGATCTGGTGGGACGGCGATTGACCATGGACCTCACCGATACCCGGGGCGAATGTCTTTATTCGGGCTGTATCCACTACCGAAAATGCTATGTGGAACGGTCCATCCGCCGCGCCCGCCGGGCCGAGATCGTGGTGGCCAACCATGCCCTGGTGATGGTGCAGGCGGCCCTGGGCGGCGGCGACGAGGCCTACCTTCCGACCCGCTATGTATTCGACGAGGGACATCATCTGTTTGATGCGGCCGACAAGGCCTTTGCGGCTCATCTCTCTGGTTTCGAAGGCGCTGAACTGCGCCGATGGCTGCTCGGTGCCGAGGACCGCGACCGCTCCCGCGCCCGGGGATTGAAGGCGCGCATGGAAGACCTGGTCGCCGCTCAGCCTGATCTGCTCGAAGCCCTCGAAGGCTTGTTGAAAGCCGCCCATATTTTGCCCGGCCTGGGCTGGCATCAACGATTGTCTTCGGGACAGCCGCATGGTGTGGCGGAGAAATTCCTCGAACGGGTGCGGGCGCAGGTCTATGCCCGCGCAAAGGGATCAAACTCCGCTTATAGCCTGGAAGCCGAGACCCAGCCGCCGATTCCCGGCCTGATCGAGACAGCGGTGGACCTGGAGCGGGATCTGAAGGAATTGGAGACCCCGGCCCGCGGCCTGATTCGCGCCCTGGCCAAGCTCATGGACGATGAGGCCGCCGACCTTGACAGCCAGGCCCGTCAACGCATCGATGTACTGATCCGTTCGCTGGAACGCCGCTGCGTCGATCCGGCTCAGGCATGGCGGGCCATGCTGCGCGCCCTGGGCGAGGAAACGCCGCCGGAATATGTAGACTGGCTGAGCGTGGACCGGCAAGCAGGCCGGGATGTGGACGTGGGCCTGCATCGACATTGGGTGGATCCGGTACGGCCCTTTGCCCAGGTGTTGTCGCAACAAGCCCAAGGTTTCGTGATCACCTCGGCAACCCTGCGCGACGGGACCGGCGACGTGGACACCGACTGGTCCGCCGCCGAAACCCGCACCGGTACCCGACACCTGCTCAAGGCCGCCGAGCGTGCCGCGGTGGCCTCGCCTTTTGACTACGCGGCGCAAACGCGGGTACTGGTCGTCAACGACCTGGGGCGCGAGGACATGGATCTGATCGCCTCGGCCTATCGGGAATTGTTCCTGGCGGCCCATGGCGGAGGGCTGGGATTGTTTACCGCCATCTCGCGGCTGCGGGCGGTGCATGGCAAGATCGCCGGACCATTGGATCAGGCCGGGCTTCCCCTTTATGCCCAACATGTGGATGCCCTGGACACCGGCACCTTGATCGACATTTTCCGGGCCGAGGAAAACGCCTGCCTGCTGGGCACCGATGCGGTGCGGGACGGGGTCGACGTGCCTGGCAATTCGCTCCGTCTCATTGTTTTTGACCGGGTGCCCTGGGCCCGTGCCGATCTTTTGCACAAAGCACGGCGCAAAGCCTTCGGTGGCGGTCGCTACGACGACATGCTGACTCGGTTGAAACTGAAACAGGCCTATGGCCGGTTGGTTCGTCGGGCCGATGACCGGGGCGTCTTCGTCATGCTCGATTCCCGCTTGCCATCGCGGCTGTTGGGGGCTTTTCCCGAGGGGGTCGAGGTGCAGCGGATCGGATTGGCCGAGGCGGTGGATCTGACCCGGGCCTTCTTGTCGCAAAAGTGACAAACGATTTGCCAAGCGAGGCAGAGCGCGCTTTAATACACAAGTGAAATAATATTTCATCCGCATGGGAACCCCGAGGGAATCATGATTACTCACCACGACGCGTTGGTCTATTGCATGGTGCTGTTGTCCGCCGCCGACAATGACATGACGGACAACGAACTGCGCATCATCGGTGATATTGTCCATTCCCTACCGGTTTTCGCCGACTATGATACGGATCGCCTCACCGAAACCGCTTCCCATTGTGCCGACCTTCTGGTGGACGAGGACGGCCTGGACAAGGCCTTGGATATCGTCGTAGCCGCCCTGCCCGAAAAGCTGCGGGAAACCGCTTACGCCTTGGCCCTCGACGTGGCCGCCGCCGACGGCGAAGTGCATCAAGAGGAAATGCGCATGCTCGAACTGATCCGCCACCGGCTGGACATCGACCGGCTGATCGCCGCTGCCCTGGAGCGAGGCGTCCGCGCCCACTTCGCCACCGCCTGACAAAGGCCAAATCCTTGACAACCAGTCACCGCAATCAACGGGACAATATCCGTGCCAAGGCGCTGGACCTGGGCTTCGATGCCTGCGGCTTTGCCCGCGCCCAGAGCCGGGCCGAGGACCGCGACGCCCTGCGTTCTTACATCAACCAGGGCCGCCATATGGATATGGCCTGGATGGCCGATACCGCCGACCGCCGGGTCGACCCGCGTGCCTTATGGTCTGAGGCAAAAACCGTCATTGCGCTGGGCATGAATTACGGCCCGGGTCACGATCCCAGGGATCTCTATCGCCATTCCGATCGCGGCGCCGTGAGTGTCTATGCGCGGGGCAAGGACTACCATGATGTGGTCAAAAAGCGGCTCAAAGCCTTGGCTCGCTGGATTCATGAGACGTTCGAGGCTGAGGTCAAAGTCTTTGTGGATACCGCCCCGGTAATGGAAAAACCTCTGGCCCGGCAGGCCGGTCTGGGCTGGATCGGAAAGCATACCAATCTGGTCTCCCGGGACTACGGTTCCTGGTTATTTCTGGGGGAAGTCTTCACCACTCTCGAATTACCGGCCGATCGCCATATGCCCGATCATTGCGGGTCCTGCGACGCCTGTGTGCGGGCCTGTCCCACCGATGCGCTTAACGTGCCCTATCAGATGGACACGGGCCGCTGCCTCTCATTTTTAAATATCGAGGCAAAAACGCCGCTACCGGAAGCATTCCGATCCCTTGCGGGAAGTCGCATCTACGGTTGTGACGACTGCCTATCCGCTTGTCCCTGGAACAAATTCCAAAAACCCACCAACGAGACCGCTTTGCTCCCTCGGGCGGAACTCACCGCGCCGCGCCTGGCCGATCTGGCGCAATTGGACGATGCGGGTTTTCGCAAGCTGTTTGCCGGATCGCCCGTCAAGCGGGTCGGTCGAGACCGTTTCCTGCACAATGTACTGATTGCCTTAGGCAATGGCGGAGACCAAGAATCACGGCCGGTGATTGACGCGCTCCTTGATGACCCCAGTGACTTGGTCCGGGATGCGGCGGGTTGGGCTAAAGCCCGACTGCCGGACTAACAGGCTGCTGAAATAGTCCGATTTCGAGCCTGTGGCGACACATGCTTCGACAAGCTCAGCATGAGGGCCTTTGAACTTTCAACATGTTAGAGGCCTCTGTGGTTGCCGCCGTTGATGCAAGAAGATTCTGATTGTCCGAGCGAGTGATCGGGTGCGGTCCTCTGTAAGGCCTTTGAACACGGCGTTTCCTTAGATCACGTCGTGTTTGATCGGATTCGATCAAACATGAAAAACGTGATCGATTCCAATAAGATCGCGCGTGTCTAGCGGGTCCGATTGGACCCGACACGCGCTAGAGGCGGATTCAAAAGTATTCCTTTGATCTCCAGGGCGTATATTTCCGCTCTGGCGGCGTCAAGACCTCCTAACGGGGCGCCGCCCCGTGTCGTCGGCCTTTCCTGGCCAGATCAAAAATCTACTGCCTTGATATCTAAAGGATACTTTTAAATCCGCCTCTTAGGCAAAAGCCTCCGGTGGCCGCCCGCGGCGTCAAGCTGCCTCACCGATGCGCCGCATCCCTTTCGAGACCTTTTCTGGCGGTTTGACTCACCGGAGACCATCACAATGGGTCCTATGAAACGCGAAAGGCTTTGGCCTTTTTCCCGTTGGCCGGAACGACGATACTTTGCTCTTGAAGCCTGGGGCTGAATAGCAGGCGGCAGAGATTGGTGGGTGCGCCTTTTTTTCCATTTCTGATTATCATGTTCCATGGGGCTCGGAATCCGGTTGACTTTGCTCACCAAGAAATATAAAGTTAAGTTTAAATTTAATAAAGGGGGTTACTCATGAATCAGGTGGATGTATTGATCTATGCCAAAGGTGGTTTTGACCTCGGATTCGGGCAGGAGTTGGCGCAACAACTAACCGACCTTGACGGCGTGGGCAAAGTGCGTTTCAACCCGGACCGACCAGGTGTGCTTCAGGTTTTCTATGATCCAACCAAATTGGCAAGCGTTGATCTGTTGGCTCAGGCGAGAACCGGGGCAGCTTGTGATTCTCTTCGATTGATCGGAGCGTGATATGGCGGATGACGGCCTGTTGAGCATTGGACGGGCGGCGGCTTGGCTAGGGGTCGCGCCTAGTGCCTTGCGCTATTACGAAACCGAAGGGTTGTTGACGCCTCAACGGACAGACAAGGGGACACGGCGCTATCGGCCCGCCGACCTGGACCGGTTGGCACTGGTTCGAGGGCTGGCCGACCTGGGGGTGCCTTTGGTCAAGCTCCGTGACCTGGCCGAAAGCCGACAGACCAGCCAAAGTGGGGATGAGGCCGGGCGTCGGGTGGCCGCGTTGTTCGATGACCTGCAACGGGATCTGGAAATTAAGATGGCTGAATGCCGCCGTCTATCCGAACAGGTGGCCGAGGCTCGGGAACGGGTGGCCGCCTGCTTCGGCTGCGATCGACCCCCGACACCGCAAGGATGCCGGCATTGTCCCACGGCCTCGCAACTGACTCGCACGGCGGCCATGGGTCTGGTCTGGGAAAGCGAGGATTTTCAAGGCAGTTAATGCATAATCTCGAATGCGTCTTGCAATTCTTATCAATATGTTATATCATTACATTTAGGTTCGGGCCTTCCCGAGAAGGTTCCTGCCGGCCCGGCTCGGTCGCTTTCATTGATCCATGGAAAGCCCCTACCGCCGGGACCATAAAGTCGAAGGAGACCGTTGCCCCCGGCGGTCTCCTTCATTTTTATGGCGGACTTGCAGAACACCCGCAGGAAAACTTCCTGCAAACAGACTGATTTATGGTTCGATATTCCCCCGATCAATCCAACGGGGGACCAAGCCTTGGCCATATTCAAACGGCTTTGCAAACTCACCGGAATCGCCTTCGTGAGGGTATTGCCCCGGCGGCGGTCAAAGGGCCCACCAGATCGATACCCGCGAGGCCCTTGCGCTGCATGAAAAAGGCGTTCCCTCCATTGATGCGCGGCCCGCCAAAAGGTTGCCAAGGCAGATTAATCGGACTCTCCATTTTCCAGAATCTCGACCGACTCCGCATCCACCACTTTTCGGGCTAGATCCGGTGAAAATCCGGCCCGGGCCAGGGCTGCCCAATCCTTGTCCCGGGTATCGCTCCGTTTGGCCGGATCGCGCCAAGGCCCAAGACGGCGGCGGCGGGCCAGGTTGACGGCGGCGGCGAATTCTCCTTCCTCGGTTCCCTGGTCTTCCGCCCAGCGGTCGAGGGCTTGACGGATGGTCTCGTTGTCCAAGCCTTTTTCCTTCAGCTTGAGAACGATCATGCGCTCGGCGGTGCCGCGTCGGCGTAGGGCGGCGACCCGGCCTTCGGCATAGAGGGCATCATTGAGAAACCCCTTCTTGACCAGCTTCTCAATGATGGCGTCAATGGCCGCGGCGCCCTGTTCCAGGTCCGTGCCATGGTAGTGGGCCGATGTCCGCACCCGCCGCATGAGCACCCGGCGTAAGTTTTCGATGGACGAGGCATAGCGCTCCAGGTAGTGAAGCGCTGCTTTTTCCAGCCGTTCCGGGGTGGCTTCCCGGGGAATTTTCCGTTGTCCGCTCATGGGCCAATCATAGCCCGCCGCCATCGTCTTGCGAAGGGCGGCTGATGGGCGCAGGATGATCATCATGCCCGATCTTTTATTGTTTTTTGTCACCTCCGCCGTCATCGCCCTGACTCCCGGGCCAAGCTGGATCTATGTGATCAGCCGCACGGTGACACAAGGCTCGGCGGCGGGATTGGCGGCGGTGGCGGGCAATACCACGGGCATCGCCGTGCATACCATTGGCGTGGCCTTGGGCCTGAGCCTATTGATCCGGGAATCGGCAACCGCCTTTCTGGTGCTCAAGGTGGTTGGGGTGTTCTACCTGATCTATCTGGCCCTGCGCACCCTGCGCCGGGGCATTCGCACCGACGGGGCTCAACCACGCTCCGGCGGGCTAACCATGATCTTCGCCGAGGCGGTGATGGTCAATGTGACCAATCCCAAGGTGGCGCTGCTGTTCATTGCCCTGCTGCCGCACTTCATCGATCCGGCAGGGGCGGTTCTGTTTCAGATGCTGCTGCTGGGCGCCGTGCATATGGCCGTGGCCACCATCGTCACCACCGGCCTGGTGATCCTGGCCAAGAAACTGCGTACCGCCCTGGTTGGCGGCGGCCGCGGCGAACGGCTGTTCCGCTGGGGGGCCGGGAGCGCGTTGTTGTTGCTGGCCGGGAAGCTGGCATTCGCGGCGCGGGGATGACAGATCGACCCCTGGGTACTATATGAACCCCATACCTTGCCCGGGATCGGACCCTTCATCATGACTCAGCCTCTGCCTGCCCCGCGCCCGCCCATGGGCGCTGTCAATTGGATCGGTCTTTGGACCTTGTTCCTGCGCGAGGTGCGGCGGTTTACCAAGGTGCATTTTCAAACCATCGGCGCTCCGGTGGTCACGGCCTTACTGTTCCTGGCCATTTTCGCCCTGGCCATGGGCCGCGCGGTGACCGAGGTCAACGGCGTGCCTTTCATGACCTTTTTGGCCCCGGGATTGATTATGATGACGGTCGCGCAGAACGCTTTCGCCAATACATCATCCTCGGTCATCATCTCCAAGGTCCAAGGCAATATCGTTGATGTGCTTTTGCCGCCACTGACCCCTGTGGAACTGGCCTTGGGTCTGGCCCTGGGCGGCGTGGTGCGCGGGTTGGCCGTGGGGCTGGCGGTGGCGGTGGCCATGGCCTTTTTCGTCGATATGGGCATCCACCACATGGGCTGGATTCTATTTCACGGGCTGATGGCCTCCATGATGTTGTCGCTGTTGGGGCTGATCGGCGGCATCTGGGCCGACAAGTTCGACCATATGGCGGCGGTGACCAATTTCATCATCACGCCGCTGTCGTTTTTGTCGGGCACGTTCTATTCGGTGGAGCGCCTGCCCGAGACCTTCCGCGCCCTGGCCCATGCCAATCCGTTCTTCTATATGATTGATGGCTTTCGCTACGGCTTCATTGGCCAATCGGATGCCCCGCTGGCCCTGGGCGCGGCCGTGCTGATCGGCGTCAATCTGGTGCTCTGGCTGACTGTGCACCGGATGATTTCGACGGGATACAAATTGAAGACGTGATCACAGATATCCCCGCGACTGGGGCGGTCTGAGCAGCATCACCAGGAAGTGGTTGAACAGGAAGCCGAACAATACCCCGACGGCGCCAAAGCGCAAATCGATGGTCAGGGTGAAGGCGAATTTCGACCAGGTATCCTGCATGATCTGCTGATCATTGTTTTGAACCAACACCCAGGGTTTCTTCCAAATTGGCGCCCGATCCAGGGCATCCATGCCACGCTCCAGGGCGTCCAGGCGATCCAGAGAGCGACGCATGGTGCGACCGGTCTTTTGCATCACCGGGTCCGGGTTGACCATATGGCGGCTGACATAAGTGCCAAGGGTCAGGTTGGAGCGATTGGCATTTTCCGCATACTGGTCGGCCAGGGTGGTCAGTTCGCCCACGGCACCGCCCAGGCGCTGTTCGTATTGCTGGATGAGCGGTGGTACCTGACTGAAAGCCATGCCAAAAAATACGGCAAAAAAGATGGCGAAAAATTCCCGGATCATGACCGGATGTTCCCTAAGCTTCCCCTATTTGCCGGGAGGGTACCAGGAAGTACCGGTTCCGGCGAGTCGGTATTTACGGATGGAATAAGGAGAATTATCAAAGGGTTTATCAACGCGCCCGGGGATGGGCATCCTCATAGACCCGAATGAGCTGTTCCCGGTCCACCTCCGTGTAGCGTTGGGTGGTCGATAGCGACGCATGGCCGAGCAGTTCTTGAATGGTACGCAAGTCGCCGCCTCCGGCCAGCAAATGGGTGGCAAAGGAATGCCGCAGGGCATGGGGCGTCGCCGTATCGGGCAAGCCGAGCAGAATACGTGTGCCGCGAACCTGCTTTTGGATGATCTCCGCCCGCAACCGCTTGCCCCGGGCGCCGACAAACAGCGGCCCATCGGGCTCCAGGTGATGGGGGCAGGCGTCCACGTAATCCCGCACCGCCTCGACCACCACCGGCAACAAGGGAACCAGCCGTTGCTTGTTACCCTTACCGGTGACCCGCAGGACCTCGCCCTTGGGAATCTGATTGCGATTGAGCGTGAGGGCTTCGGAGATTCGCAGGCCACAGCCATAGAGCAAGGTCAGTACCGCCACGTCGCGCTTGCCTTCCCATTCATTCAGCGCCAGATCGCCAATGGCCTCGACCATCTCGATGGCATCGTTCGGGGCCAGAGGCTTGGGCACCGAATGGGGCAGCTTGGGTGTGCGCAGGGCATGCACGGCGCTGCTGCCGATCCAGCCCCGCCGCTCCAAAAACCGGAAAAACGAGCGCAGCGCCGACAGCGCCCGGGCAGTGGAGGACTTGGACAGACCATCGCCCATGCGCCGCGACAGCCAAGCGCGGAAATCCATGGGCTCCAGCTTATCGAGCAAGGCCATGTCGGGGACCACTTCCCGGTACTCGCCGATAAAGGCGAGGAAAAAGCCCAGGTCGCGGCCATAGTTGCTGGACGTATGGGCCGAGACCCGTTTTTCATCGGCCAGCCAGGCATGCCAGGCGGCGATGGCGGCGCGCAGATCCTCGGCGGCGTTGTAATGCATGACCCGTCTCCATTTGCGACACCCAGAATGAACGCATGTTGTTAAGGTGGCGTTATCAGACGCTCCTCTAGACGGCGGAATTGGTGGCCGATTTCCGGACAGGATGTTTTACTGACCTGACCCGACCTGAATGTGCTTGCCTTTCCAGAACAAGGGCGCCACCACGATGGCTATTCCCCGCAAGGTCGGTGGCCAGTTTGGCGCGCAAGGCTTCGGTGAGGTAGGCGGATCGGTTGGGGGCAATCAAGTCGGCTTGCTCGACCAGATCTTCCGGTAACATCACGTTGTAGCGTTTGGCACGCGCAGGCAGGTTCACCGGGATCATGACAAGACTGATAAATCCTTCCCGGTGTGCGCCTTTAAGAACCTGGTCTGCCGGGGTCGGATCGGGGAAAGCTTCGCCATCCTCGGCCATTCCAGATACATGCAAAGAAAGCGCAACCATCCCCTCGGCGACGGCCTGTTCAATGGTCGACCCGGCGCTGACGCAGCCCGGAAAATCCGGAAACGAAACGCCATAGTCGCTACCTTCGTCACGATGGATAACGGCGGGATACTGGCGATTCATGACTGTCTTTCTCCTTTCTGTCCAAAAACCTACCGAAGCCGGATCCCGGCTTGTTTTTCGATGCTGATGATCGTGCCGATTGGAAGGTCTCTTTTGGGATGTGGAACCGTGACGCGACCGGGTTTGATCGGGTGCTTGAACTGGGAATGAGACCCTTGCTGCGCGACCTTTACCCAGCCGTCTTTCTTAATCTTCTTAATGATGTCCCGACTATCCATCGTCACGGTTTCCCGGCACCGCTGTATGCATACAGTATGTATATGATACACACTGATGAGCCGGGGTCCAATACTATGATGTGTATTTAATACACATTCCCGATTCCAAATTCGCTAATGCCATGATACCGCTGCTGATTCGATTCCCGTAAAGTGGCGTTTATGAGCGAATCGGTTCCCTCCTATTGTCCCGGCGATCTGGTGGCTGTCATGCTGCCGCTGCCCATTGATGGTCCTTATGACTATCGGGTGCCTGACGGCATGCAACTGACCGATGGGTCGCTGGTGCGGGTGCCCTTGGGCGGACGGCGGGAATCGGGCGTGGTCTGGGGGCCCGGGTCGGGCGAACTGCCGCCGTCGAAGATTCGCGATATTCTCGAGCGCCACCACCCGCCGGCCTTTTCTCCCCGCCTGCGGCGATTCATTGAGTGGGTAGGCGGGTATTGTCTGGCCCGACCCGGCGCGGTCCTGCGCATGGCCATCAGCGTCCCCGAAGCGCTGGACCCGCCCAAGCCCACCGCCGCCGTGGCCGCGGCGCCCCAATGGCCCGAGTCTCTGAAGCCAACCGCTGCCCGGCAACGGGTCATGGAAGAATTACGTCACGGACCACCGCGTCCCATGGCTGAGTTGGCCCGCCAGTCCGGTGTGTCGCCGGGGGTGGTCAAGGGATTGCGGGATGCCGGAGCCCTGATTTCGTTAGTCCTTGAGCCGCCACCGCCTTTCGATTTGCCTGACCCGAATCGAGGTGGACCCACATTGTCCAAGGCCCAGGCAACGGCGGGCACGGAACTGGCCGGACGATTGGGGGATGGCTACAGTTGCACGCTGCTTGATGGCGTGCCCGGCTCAGGCAAGACCGAGGTCTATTTCGAGGCCCTGGCCGAAGCCCTGCGACGAGATGAGCAGGTCCTGGTTCTGCTGCCGGAAATCGCTCTGTCGGCCCAATGGCTGGATCGTTTCAAGCAACGCTTCGGCTGCGCCCCGGCGGTCTGGCATTCGGATTTGACTCAGGCCACCCGACGCGCCACTTGGCGGGCGGTGGCGTTCGGCGAGGCGCGGGTGGTGGTGGGGGCGCGCTCGGCGTTGTTTCTGCCCTTTCCCAAGCTGGGCTTGATCGTCGTCGACGAGGAGCACGATTCGTCGTTCAAACAAGGTGACGGCACGATCTACAACGGCCGTGACATGGCGGTGGTGCGGGCGCACCTGGAAAAACGGCCCATCATCCTGGCCTCGGCCACACCCTCCTTGGAAACGGTGACCAATGCCCGCGAGGGCCGTTATCGGCTGCTGCATTTGCCCGAGCGCCACGGCGGTGCGCTGATGCCCCGCCTGGAGGTTGTCGACCTGACCCGCGACCGCCCGGCGCGGGATATGTGGCTGTCGGCGGCCCTACGCGAGGCGGTGGAGCAAACCCTGGTCGATGGGGATCAGGCCATGCTGTTTCTCAATCGCCGGGGGTACGCGCCGCTGACTCTGTGCCGGGCCTGTGGCCAGAGACTGCAATGCCCCCATTGCACCGCCTGGCTGGTGGAACATCGTCTGGCGGGTCGCCTGCAATGTCATCACTGCGGTCATCAGGCCCCGCTGCCCAAGGCCTGCCCCGGTTGTGGGGCCGAGGACACGCTCGCGGCCTGCGGACCGGGGGTGGAGCGGTTGGCAGAGGAGGCCGCCGCCTTGTTTCCCCAGGCCCGTCAGGCCCTCGCCGTCAGCGATACCATCACCCATCCCCGTGCCGCCGCCGATCTGGTGGCCCGGCTGGAACGGCGCGAGGTGGACCTGCTCATCGGCACCCAGATCGTCGCCAAGGGCTATCACTTTCCCCATCTGACCCTGGTCGGGGTGGTCGATGGGGATTTGGGTTTGGCGGGCGGCGATTTGCGTGCCGCCGAGCGCACCTTCCAGCTGCTCTATCAGGTGGCCGGGCGGGCCGGAAGAGAAAGCAAGCCGGGCCGGGTCTTGTTACAGACCGCGCTGCCCAATCATCCGGTGATGGAGGCCCTGGCGGCCGGCGATCGGGATGGCTTCGTGGCGGCAGAATCGGCGGCCCGCGAGGCGGCAGGGATGCCGCCCTTTGGCCGCCTGGCGGCCCTGATTCTATCCGCGACAAATGAATCGGCGGTGGATGACGCCGCCGCTGCCCTGGCCCGCGCGGCGCCGCATGGTCCGGGAATCACGGTGCTGGGTCCCGCCCCGGCACCGTTGGCTTTATTGCGCGGCCGCCATCGCCGCCGACTCTTGTTGAAAGTGGGGCGGGACGTCGGACTACAGCCGATATTGCGCCGCTGGATCGCTTCGGTCCGCAAGATCAAAGGGGTGCGGGTGCAAGTGGACGTGGACCCCTACGGATTTTTGTGACAGGATGCGTTCAAGCATCGTCTTTGGGCTTGGTATTTCTTGTTTTTTTGCACTGCGCCATGGCGTCTTGCATGGCCTTTGGGAGTATGCTAGTTAACGACCGTTTCCGCACAGGGGGATCCGGTGCTGGGGCGAAGGAGTTTCAGGGTCTTGCATCAATCGGGATCTTGCTTCATCAAGGTATTGTTTCAATGGTCGGACCGATCTCCGGTTCGCACGCGATTATCGAGGGAAACCCCAGTTGTCGTCCGCTGATACAGCCGTAACCGGACTCGCGGGGCGTTATGCCACAGCGCTTTTTGAACTGGCCGAAGAAGGCTCGGTTCTCGACTCGGTGGCCGAAAATCTCGCTCAGCTCCAGGCTATGTTCGACGAAAGCGCCGAACTACGCCGAATCATCCAATCTCCCGTTATCTCTAGGGCCGAACAAAGCGCCGTCATGGCCGCTCTTGTCGAAAAGGCCGAGATGGCGGAACTGACCCGCAATTTTGTCGGGTTGGTGGCGCAAAAGCGGCGCCTTGCCGCTTTACCGCGCATCATCCGTGCCTACCAAGCCTTGCTCGCCGCCAAGCGCGGAGAGACCACGGCTCAGGTGGTCGCGGCCAAATCCTTGACCGCCAAGCAAACCGAATCCCTGACCGCAACCTTGAAAAAAGGCATGGGCAAAGACGTTTCCGTCGATGTCACGGTCAATCCGGACTTGCTCGGGGGCATGATCGTCAAAGTGGGTTCTCGTATGATCGATAGCTCGCTCCGCACAAAACTTGAACAGCTCCGGCTGACTATGAAGGGTGTCGCGTGATGGAAATCAGGGCCGCTGAAATTTCCGCCATTCTGAAAAAGCAGATTGAAAACTTCGGAACCGAGGCGGATGTCGCCGAAGTGGGTCAGGTTCTAGCCGTTGGCGACGGCATTGCCCGCGTCCATGGTCTGGACAACGTCCAGGCCGGTGAGATGGTCGAATTCCCCGGGGGCATCAAAGGCATGGCCCTGAACCTGGAAGAAGACAACGTCGGCGTGGTGGTGTTCGGCGAAGACCGCACCATTAAGGAAGGCGACACCGTGAAGCGGACCGGCGCCATCGTCGATACGCCGGTGGGCAAGGGTTTGCTGGGCCGGGTGGTTGACGGCCTGGGCGATCCCATCGACGGCAAGGGCCCCATCGACAGCGATGTGCGCATGCCGGTGGATGTCAAAGCCCCGGGCATTATCCCCCGCAAGTCGGTGCATGAACCCATGCAGACCGGCCTCAAGGCCATTGATAGCCTGATCCCGGTCGGTCGCGGCCAGCGCGAGTTGATCATTGGCGACCGCCAGACCGGCAAAACGGCGATCATCATCGATACCATCATCAATCAGGCTCGCATCAATGCCGAGGCCACGGATGAAAAAGATAAGCTTTACTGCATCTATGTAGCCATCGGGCAGAAGCGCTCCACCGTGGCGCAGATCGTGAAGATGCTGGAAGACAACAACGCTATGGATACCGCCATCGTGGTGGCCGCCACGGCGTCGGATCCGGCCCCTATGCAGTTCCTGGCCCCCTTTACCGGCTGCACCATGGGTGAGTTCTTCCGCGACAATGGCATGCATGCGGTGATCTTCTATGACGATCTGTCCAAGCAGGCCGTTGCTTATCGCCAGATGTCGCTGCTGCTGCGTCGCCCGCCGGGCCGCGAAGCCTACCCGGGTGACGTGTTCTTCCTGCACTCCCGTCTGCTGGAGCGCGCCGCGAAGATGAACGAAGACAGCGGTGCCGGGTCCCTGACCGCGCTGCCGGTCATCGAGACCCAGGCCTCGGACGTGTCGGCCTATATCCCGACCAACGTGATTTCCATTACCGATGGTCAGATCTTCCTGGAAACCGAGCTGTTCTATTCGGGCATCCGCCCGGCGGTGAACGTCGGTATCTCGGTGTCCCGCGTGGGTTCCGCCGCGCAGGTCAAGGCGATGAAGAAAGTGGCCGGGTCGATCAAGCTGGAATTGGCTCAGTACCGCGAAATGGCGGCCTTCGCCCAATTCGCCTCGGACCTGGATCCGGCGACCCAGAAGCTTCTTGCCCGCGGTGCCCGTTTGACCGAAGTACTCAAGCAAGGGCAGTTCCAACCGCTGCCGGTGGAAGAACAGGTGGTTTCCATCTTCTCCGGCGTGAAAGGCTATCTGGACGACATCGACACCAAGGACGTCACCCGCTTCGAGCAGGGATTGTTGGACGATGTGCGCGAAAAGGGCCAAAGCATTTTGAAAACCATCCGTGAGGAGAAAGACATCTCCGACGACACGGAGGGCAAGCTGAAAGCCTTTATCGAGGACTACGCCAAGTCTTTCGCCTAAACCCTCCGCCTCGGACATATTCCGGGGTGCCCACGGACCAGCTTGAGTGAGCATCGATGGCCAACCTCAAGGACCTCAGAATTCGGATCGCTTCGGTCAAGTCGACCAAGAAGATCACCTCGGCCATGAAAATGGTTGCCGCCTCGAAATTACGGCGCGCCCAGACTCAGGCCGAAGAAGCACGTCCCTATGCCACGCGCATGGAACGCATGCTCGGGTCCCTGGCCCATAGCACCGCCGGCATGGATGGCGCACCGAAATTGCTTGCCGGAACCGGCAATGACAATGTCCATATGCTGGTTGCCTTTACTTCCGACCGCGGACTGTGTGGCGGCTTTAATTCGTCCATTGTGCGCGAGGTTCGCCGTCGGGTTCTGGAATTGGAAGGCGAGGGCAAGGAAGTCAAGCTGATGTGTGTCGGCCGCAAGGCCTCGGATGCCCTACGCCGGGAATTCGGTCGCTTGATTGTCGGGGAAGTAACCGGGATCGCCAGCAAAAAAGGCATTCCCTTTACCGAAGCCCAGCAGGTTTCCCAAAACCTCCGCGACATGTACGAGCGCGGCGAGTTTGATATCTGCACGATCTACTACAACCGTTTCAAATCGGCCATCTCTCAGGTGGTGACACCGCAGCAGATCATCCCTTTCCCGGTCCCGGAAAAAGAAGTGGTCGATACGTCGGATGGCCCGAAAGCGGTCTATATCTATGAGCCGGAAGAGGAACAAATTCTCGCCGCGCTGTTACCCAGAAATCTATCCGTTCAGGTCTACCGTGCCATGTTGGAGAACAATGCCTCCGAACAGGGCGCGCGCATGACCGCCATGGACAATGCCACGCGGAACGCGGGCGACATGATCGACAGCCTGACCATGACCTACAACCGGACCCGTCAGGCGGTCATTACGAGTGAGCTTATTGAAATCATTTCCGGTGCCGAAGCGCTGTAGCGCCTGAGGTTCGGATCACGATCTGTTTTGGTGGGAGTCGTTAAAAATGGCAAATAACCCGAGTGTCGGCACCGTGACCCAGGTGATGGGCGCCGTGGTGGACGTCCGTTTCGATGGGGAACTCCCCGCGATCCTGAACGCCCTTCATGTGGAAAACCAAGGCAAGACCTTGGTGCTCGAAGTGGCACAGCATTTGGGCGAGAGCACGGTTCGCACCATCGCCATGGATAACTCCGAGGGCCTGGTCCGCGGTCGCGAAGTCGCCGATACCGGCCAGCCGATCACCATGCCGGTGGGACCCGAGACCCTGGGCCGCATCCTTAACGTCATCGGCGAGCCGGTGGATGAACGGGGACCGGTCACCACCAAGATGACCTACCCCATCCACCGGTCCGCGCCGGAATTTCTCGATCAGTCCACCGACACCGAGATCCTGGTCACCGGTATTAAGGTGGTGGATTTGCTGGCCCCCTACGCCAAGGGCGGCAAGATCGGCCTGTTTGGCGGTGCCGGTGTGGGCAAGACCGTGCTGATCATGGAGCTGATCAACAATATCGCCAAGGGCCACGGCGGCTATTCCGTGTTTGCCGGTGTCGGCGAGCGGACCCGCGAAGGCAACGATCTCTATCATGAAATGATCGAATCCGGGGTTATTGACCTGGAAGGCGCCAAATCAAAGGTGGCCCTGGTTTATGGCCAAATGAACGAACCGCCGGGCGCCCGTGCCCGCGTCGCCCTGTCCGGCCTGACCCAGGCGGAGTACTTCCGCGACGAAGAAGGCCAGGATGTGCTGTTCTTCATCGACAACATCTTCCGATTCACCCAGGCTGGTTCCGAGGTTTCGGCACTGCTGGGCCGAATTCCGTCGGCGGTGGGCTATCAGCCGACCCTGGCCACCGATATGGGCACCATGCAGGAGCGCATCACCTCCACCAAGAAAGGGTCGATCACCTCGGTGCAGGCCATTTACGTGCCCGCCGATGACTTGACCGATCCGGCGCCTGCCACTTCATTTGCGCACTTGGATGCCACCACCGTGCTGTCGCGTCAGATTGCCGAACTGGGCATCTATCCGGCCGTGGATCCGCTGGACTCCACCTCGCGCGTGCTTGATCCGCGCGTGGTTGGTGACGAACATTACAAGACAGCCCGTGAAGTCCAAAAGGTGCTGCAGACCTATAAGTCCCTGCAGGACATCATCGCCATTCTGGGCATGGACGAACTATCCGAAGACGACAAGCTGATCGTCGCCCGGGCCCGTAAGATCCAGCGCTTCCTGTCACAGCCGTTCCACGTGGCCGAGGTCTTCACCGGCACGCCGGGCGTGTTCGTCTCCCTGGAAGATACCATCAAGGGCTTCTCCGCCATCTGCGCCGGTGAATACGATCACCTGCCGGAATCGGCTTTCTACATGGTGGGTACCATGGAAGAGGCCATGGAAAAGGCCAAGAAGATGGCCGCCGAAGCCGCGTAAGGCTTCCGTTCGTCAAACCGAGGCAAGGACCCCGACATGGCCGAAATGGATACAGTCAAGTTCGAGATGGTGACCCCGGAACGCCTGCTGGTTTCACAGCAGGTGCATATGGTGGTGATCCCGGGCGGCGAAGGCAATTTCGGCGTATTGCCGGGGCACTCGCCGCTGCTGTCCACCATTCGTCCGGGGACCATTGCCCTGTATGGCAAGGACAACAAGATTGCCGAGCGCTTGTTCGTCGAGGGCGGCTTTGCCGAAGTCACCCCGGAAAGCTGTACCGTGTTGGTGGAAGTGGCGGTGACACTACGCAATATCACCATGGAAATGGCCGATGAGCGCGTGCAAAAGGCCAATGATGCGCTCATGGATGCCGGAACCGATGGCGAGCGTCGTGGCGCCGAACGGGAACTGGAGGCTGCCGAGGCCATGCTGGCCGCCGTTGACGAAGCCCGCAAGGATCACCTGCACTAAATCACGTTCCGTTTGATCGAATCCGATTAATCAGGAAAAACGCGATTGATTACAATAGGATAGGGCTTGTCCAACGGGTCCGATTAGCGCCGTTCAGATTTGAATGGCGCGCGAGGCCCCTATCCATTCTCTTGTGGCATATGGGTTCGACGCCCCTCTCCCTACCTGACCCGATCAAGGATAGGAACGTCGTTTCAACCACACTGACATGACCCAAAGAAGGCGAGATCGATGTCCTAGATCACGTCGTGTTTGATCGGATTCGATCAAACATGAAAAACGTGATCGATTCCAATAAGGTCGCGCGTGTCTAGCGGGTCCGATTGGACCCGACACGCGCTAGGCCTCGCCGGCCAAAGACGACTTGAATTTCGCCAAGCCATTTTTTTCGGCCCCCCAGCCGCCTCCCCGCGAGGCGGTTTTTTCTTTTGCCATCAACTCATTGAGCCTGTTTGCTCGCCGTCTTCCCAAAAGCATAATAGGTCCAAACACCGCTAAATTGATATTTTTTCCTTGAAGGCGGCAATTGTACTTGCTAAGTTCTGGTTTGTAAATGATAACACGCCTATTAAAGGAGCAATAACAATGATTGATGTTTCTCATCCCAGTCGCCGGGCCTGCACCGTCGCCGCCCCCGCCGATCTATCCGAAAGTGATGGGGATGGAAACCAGCCGCTCCGCAATATGCAACCGATCCCATGAAAGGACCTTGATCAATGAAAATGGACCGCCTCTACAGGGCCTTTGCCCCGGACTCCGACTACAAAACCCGCCTGGACCGGGATACCACCTCCGAGGCCCTGGCCCGCATCCTCGCCAAGCCTCTGGCTCTTTGGACCGCCACCGACGTGAACCGGGCGATGATGAGCCGGGCTTATATGGACGGCGGACGCGCGGACCCCTTGGGCGCCCGCGACCGGGTTACCGCCTGGTTCAAACAGACCTATCCGGGCAAGGTGGATCTGTCCGGCGGTGCCCGGGCCGTGGGCCAGGCCTTCGCATTCCCCGAGTCCCGCCGGGAGCTGGACGAGACCCTGGCCCGGCGGGCGGCGGGCCAACTGTTGCAAGACCATGGCCGCCACGGCGATACCTTGCTGGCTCATATTACCGAGCAGGAAGCCATGCTGCTGCACCTGGCTACCGACGGCGGCTCCATCAATCCCATGACCGGGCTGCTGGAGTTCTGGGAGGACCGGGACGACAACGATACCTTGGGCGGCACCTCCGGCCAGTCGGCGGGGGCATCGGTTTCCGATACCGGCGATGTGGCCGGGAACCTGCATTCGGGTGACGATCAGGCCGGAGACGACTGGGCGGACGGCGGCCAGGATCCCAGCGCCTTCGATGGCTTCGATACCGGCAACCCCGATGAGGATGAGACCGGCTGGAATGAGTCCTGGGGCGGGGGTGGTGACGACCAACCAAGCATTGTCAGCGACAGAGAATCATGGGGTCGCCCCCATATCGGCCCGCCGGGCATCGGCGACCCGGACGACCATGGCCTGCCCGGTGGCGATGGCCGGAAGTCCAAGGACTATACCAGTGTCATCGGGGCCAAGGAGGAAGAACGCCAGGCGATCAGCCGTCGGGCGGAAGAGAAAGAGCGGGATCAAAAAATCCAACAACTATCAACTCAGTTATATCAATCAAAAGCCTATAAGGAATCTTACAAGCAAAGCTTGCGAAACCAGAAAGAGGTAGTGGATCAAGCAAAGAAGGCGGAAGGCGAGGCATCGCTTAAATTGGGAGATGCTTCGGCCCAAGGTCTTGGGGTATTTCTTGGCCAAACGCTAATTGGGACTGTTGCCCGTGGCGCCGCCGGTCGCCTTGGCAAAGGACGCGATGCGTTGAAAGGGATCGGTGATGCTGCGCTGGATGCCTATATGCCTGATCCAACGATCAAAACATTGCATGAGGACCTGCAAAAAGCGCGTGATGCCCACTCGACGGCTCGTCAAACTTATCAGGCTCTGAAAGAAGAAGCTGATAGGCACCAATCCGAGGTTGACCGGATTCAGGCAGAAATCGACAAGCTCGAGCAATGATCATCTATGAGTGGGCTGAAGCTATTGTGGTCTTCAGCTCACTTGAAGGTTCGGCACCCCATCGGATCAATTCCATCTTCGTCCAACGAGCGGATCGACCGCCAAGTAGCCTCATCAAAATCTTTAGATACCCTGCGGATCTTGTTTTCCGCGTCTAGCCACCCTCCATCAAGAGCTTTCCTATACCACCGATAGGCGGCAATTTTGTTCCATCGACCGGAAAAGGACTCACAGATCGAAGCAGTTTTTGCCTGTGCAGGAGGAAAACCCATATCCGCCGCACTTTCCCAGTAAAACTCCGCAGTATCCGGATACCGAGAATAATTCACCTTGATTTCTGGAGGCAGTTGGCCGTCATTGAATCGATTACCAAGTTCAAATAGTGCTTCGGCGTAATCCCGGCCTACGGCCCAATGCAGTAATATGTGCGATCCTCGGAGGTCTCTCGGCTGCCGCTCTTTCGACAAAAACCTTCTGGATAGAGCCAACTGTCGTTCTGGCGGAGCCTTCTCCATTTCCAAGACCCACTCCATCGCCTTATCGAGCAATGGCGGCGGAGCGTCTCGTCCGAGAGGAATGAGAAGACTGTCCAGGTAGACCTGCCGGACCCTGTCTTCCTGCACGGCCCATTCAAAGGCAAAGATGCGGTACCAGTCAGCGGCTTTGCTCTCATTCATCTCGGTGCCGAGGCCCTTTTCATGCATGTAGCCGATGTAGAGGGAAACATTCGGGTACAGGTACTTTTCCCGCGCTGCCATGAAGGCCGCCAGGGCCTTTGCTGGGTCCTTCTCGCCGCACCACCCCTTTAGGAGCTTAACCCCCTGACTGAAAAGCTCGGCCGCTTGGTGGGGAAAGAGGGTCTCATCATAGGATTGGGCCGGTGCGGAACAGTCGATTTCAAGCTCCATGGTCGGCCCACCATGCGACGCCTCAATGGGCAAAACCACCAATAGAATACACAGCAATACCTGTCGAATATCGATCATAGGGAGATTATTCATCAAGGCAGCACGTGAAACAACATCCGAATGGGCCCCGCATGACCACGCCGGGCCGCCGCCCGACTGTTGCAGGACCATGGCCGCCACGGCGATACCTTGCTGGCTCATATTACCGAGCAGGAAGCCATGCTGTTGCACCTGGCCACCGACGGCGGCTCCATCAATCCCATGACCGGGCTGCTGGAGTTCTGGGAGGACAAGGAAAAGAAGGAAGGCACCTACATCTGGCGCACGGTAGGTGACAACAAGGTGCGCTCCTCCCATGCCGACCGGGAAGGGCAGACGTTCTCATGGGACGATCCCCCTGAAGGTGGTCATCCCGGCGAGGCGGAAAACTGCCGGTGTTGGGCAGAGGAAATTACCAACAATGGCTGCAAGGATATTGAAGAAGCGCTTATCCAGGTTTGGAAAGAACATGATGCCCTATTCAACGAGAACCAGAAAATCTGGGGGGAAATGGAAAAGCTAGGCTCAGGACCCATAAAAGGGATTCCCAATAGTCGGTGGACATGATTCCCTTCCCTGGAATTTTAGGGAGGGGAAAGCCGATGCAGAGCCATCATTTCTGGTTGTCCGACAAACAATTCGAACGCCTTCAACCGTTGCTGCCGAACAAAACAAGAGGCGTCCCGCGCGTCGATGACCGGCGGGTGATCAGCGGCATCATCCATGTTCTTCGCCACGGCTTGATGTGGCGTGACGCGCCCGTCGCCTATGGACCGCACAAGACCCTGTACAACCGCTTCGTCCGTTGGAGCGAGGCCGGAGTGTTCGACCGGATCTTCGCCACCCTGGCCGCCGAAAGCACGGCCACCCATACGGTGATGATCGACGCCACCCATCTCAAGGCCCACAGGACGGCGGCGAGCCTGCTCAAAAAGGGGCTGTTCCCCGCCGTATCGGGCGCACCAAGGGCGGCCTGAATTCGAAACTGCATGCCGCCTGCGATGCCGATGGAAAGCCCCTGATCCTGCTGCTGACCGAAGGACAAGTCAGCGACTATCGCGGCGCCGACACCATGCTCCCTGCATTCCCTGATGCCGACGACCTGATCGCCGACAGGGGATACGACAGCGACCGTTTCCGCCAGGCCCTGCTTGATCTCGGCATCGAGCCCTGCATTCCAGGTCGCTCGAACCGCAAAGAGGAAATCCTTTACGATAAAGCCCTCTACAAGCAGCGAAACTTGATCGAGCGCATGTTCGGTCGGCTCAAGGACTGGCGGCGTATCGCCACCCGCTACGACCGTTGCGCCCATACCTTCATGAGCGCAATCTGCATCGCCGCAACCGTCATCTTCTGGTTATGAGTCCTGAGCCTAGAGACCGAGGTTGAAATTGTGAGAAGCACGCCCGCTGAGGATTTTACCGATCCAGTCATCATGAATCCGCCTTGCAGGATGCTGAAGAATCGTGCGCAACGCACCAAGTGTTACGTATTGAAGGCGACTCTCGAAGCGGAAAGGCGAATAGAGGGCACACGCCGTAAAGAGAAACTGATCCAAGGAATCGAACAGCAGGTTGAAGCTTTGCGGCTTCAAGTAAAAGGAAACGAGGCACGCACCGCTAAACTACAGGAATTGGCTGCCGAGTATACTCGGCGTCTAAAAGAGTGTGAGGCCAATAATGTTCGATAGAATGATCTCAGCTGGGCATTTGACTAACGCTTGTTGGGTCCAACCGGACCCGCAGGATAGGCGCGACCTTATTGAAATCAAACACGATGTGATCTAATTTCAATCGAATGGAATGATTTTGTTCTCAAGCCACATTTCAACCATCCTCAGATTCCAATCACTGAGATGGGGGTGGGTCCGCATTGCCCCCATCTTGGCCATTTTCCCTCCGCCGCTAAGGAGAGCGCGCCGGTACCAATAATGGGCAACCTGTTGATTGCGGGGCAATCTTTTCCCGGTCTCATATCGACCGGCGACCTCCAACATTGCCGAAAGCTCACCATTGTCAGCCAAGACCAGCAGATTGGTTTTCCAGCGCGCAAACTTCTCCTTGGGGGTAAACCGGTATCCGGGGTCACCCTGCTTGGCATCTTCATGGAAAGTCTGCGCAATCACTTTCAACGCTATGGGAAGTTCTTCGGCAGGGGTATCGGGCGCCGATATGGTAAGAATAAAGAATAAAAGACCAAGCATTGCTCTCATGAACCGACTATAGCGCCATTCGACCATTCGGTCCATGGTCCCGCTCCTACGAGCGAACCTCGCGATCAAGTTTGCGGGTTGGGGTTACGGTAATGGCATGGACGCCCCCTATCGGCTTCGTGATGAGCCATACTGGAGGTTGTCGAAACTTTCCAATAGCGGGAGCGTCCAATGAGCAATGTTACCATGATCGACCTTGATCTGGCCAAGAACCTGTTCCAAGTCCATGGCGCCGACGAGGCGGGTCGTCCGGTGCTGCGTAAGAGGCTGCGGCGGAGCCAGCTTTTGCCGTTTTTTGACGGGCTCGAGCCCTGCCTGGTGAGTTGCGGTGACAGTTGCTGTGACAAGTTGCTGTGACAAGTTGCGGTGACAGTGCATAGAAGTTGCGGTGACAGTGCATACATAAAGTTGCGGTGACAGTGCATAAATTGAAGTTGCGGTGACAGTGCATAAATTATCCACCCGAACCAACCTCGCTACACCCATTTTCAACGCGCACGGCAAAAGAAATAATTGCAAAAGTAGTGGTATTCGGCAGGTCAGCCTTCGCCCTTCAAGGTATGGCTCCGACATCACCTCTGTGCGGCACCTTGTCAGTTAGCGGCGGCTGGAACAACAGTGGTTTTGGAAGCTGGCATGATGACACGAACCCCGGCGGTCGCAACGACGGCGACTACAACGGCTCGGCGATCGACAACACCGCCTCCCTCGACGGCGGCGCGCAAATCGCCCAAACACCGGAGAAGGGACCGGACAAGAATTGGATTGGTACGAAGGACCCATCCGGCCACCTGAAATCAACGAATCCCCGTGGCCATATCGGCACCAACCCCAAGGGCCACATATCCTTGGAAGACAAAAAACCCTCGCCCTCCGAAATCCTGGGCCAGCGTCCGGGCGAAAGGATCGAAGACGAACTCGGCGCAGTCTGGGAACTCATGCCGGACGGGCAATGGCAGCGGGTGCTGGATGAGAATACGTTGGAGATTCTGGAAGGAGATGAGGATGGCTACTAAGCTTGAGAGAGACTGCACCGTCTCAGTATCGCCCAACCTTTTTGCCTTACGTTTTCCAGTGCCCATAGCACTTTGGAACTCAAAGGTGGGCGATGGATACCAACATTGACGTCATCGTCTCTGATGCCTTCATTGTAGTGAACTTCAACACAAATATCCGGCGGGATGGGATACGGAACCACGGTCCCTTCCTCGAACGAGGACGGCCTGTCCGTTCCCGTCGGCGGGTCGGCCATCAGAAACACGGCAAGGATGATCGGGGCGAGTTGCATGTGCCTATAATATCACACCTAAAGCACGAATAAAAGACCACCCCCAAGGGAAACATATCCTTGGAAGCCGAACGCGCCGACCAGGCCCGCAAGGAGGCCGAGGCCAGGGAGAAGGCTGAACAGGCCGCCCTGGCCCAGGCGCGCGCCGCCAATACCGCCAAGTTCGGCACCCAAGGGCCGGTCCGACAGCCCACCCTGAAAGAGTCCATTGATCCCCTGGGGCTGGGCGGATGGCGGCCCGGGGATCCGATCGACAAGGGGCTGGAGGGACCGAAACCGTCACCTTCATATAGCCCCGATACGGGGGCGCCTCGGAATACCCCCGCGCTGGAAAACAAGCCGCCTACCAAGCAGCCGCAAAAAACCGCGCCCGCCCGCTCCGACTTGTCCATCACTGATCGCGAGCGCGCCATGGCCAAGGCGGGCAATGCCTTGGGTTTCTGGTCCTCCCGCAAAGCCAAGGGGGATCCTGTCGCCGATATTGCGCTGGCCTCCCTCAACCCACCCGGTGGCCTCAAGGACGCCTTGTTCGGCGGCAAACAGGTCAATGACCGATTGGAGGCCTTCTCCCGGGCCTATGCGGGGAAGAGTGTCGATCAGGACAAGGTCCGGCAGGATCTGATGGAGGCTCACATTGAAGCTGTGGAAGAGGATGATCGAGGAGTGCTCGGATTACTTGATCCAGAACAAATATACGACTATCATAAGGGTGTATTTTCCAAACACGGCCTTCCTTCAACCACCTTCGGTGGTACTCCCTTGACCGGCAGCCGATGGGAGGCAAACCTGTGGAGTGGCCTATGGTGTTCCGACTGCGACGATTAGCCATTGGCCTCACAGGCTTGTTTGGAATTTGGGCGGCGGTGGCATCTTTGGACCCCGCCGCCGCCCGGGAATCCGGTCCGGCCCCGCAAACCGAGGAGGTCCGCCTCGGCGATCGGATCTTTCACATCCCGAACACCTACCTGGAAAAATCGAGCCACATCACGGCGTGGCTGCGTTGGATGCCGGGGCTTGATGACGGCAGCCGTTCCATGCTGATGGAAATCGATGCCGATGAAGTCGCCGCTAGCGTGCAAGGCTACATCACCCGGAACCTCATTGGGAAAGAGAATATAAACTTGAACATCACGGTTCTGACGCCAATTGAGGTTGAACGATACACTTATCCCAGTTGGGTTCGAGAAATCGTGACCAAAACAGAATCATACAAGCGACGCATTATTGAGCCGGATCCTGGAACTGGCTATTTCCGCGCCTACCGGGAAATCGAGTATGATCGGTCATGGGATCTTCTCAAGTTTGACCCCGACAATCCACCCCAGGGGTATGGGCACTTCAGCAACTGGGTCGCTGGGTGCAGAAAATACCATGCCACAACGGCAACAGGGGTCCTGGCCGGATGTTCGAGCTATACCCTTTTCGATAACATCTATGTCCACTTCCGTGTCCGCGAGGAAAACATCCATCACGCCGATGCGATCAGAGTGTTCCTGGAAAAATTGGTCGGTGGATGGGTGGTGAAATAGGGTGGCCTGGTGCGGCGATTATTCCCGATGACGGTGGTAGGGGTTGCTGGATTTAGTAATCAAAGGGGTCAGAATCAAGAATCAAAGGGGTCAGAGTAAATCGATTTAGGCATTTGCCGCCTCCCGATATTTTTTTGACCTCAGATCCCCACCTCTGGGAATTGGCTCTATACGCCTGTCCGTCATTTTTTTGATTTCACCCTTGAAGCGATCACCGCCGAGTACCCAGCCTTTGTTGGTGTTCAACCGGATCTCCTCCAGCGCTCGATCCGGAATGCCTTCCTTAAAAAGTCCCTGATACGCCTTTCGTCTTTGCCCGCCAGCATGGCCAAGGGTGTCGTAACAGGGGTGCCCGGTTATCAATTTACTCTGACCCCATTGGTCCATTTTGACCCCATTGGTCCGCCGAGATGTGATAAACAGATTCTTGGCAGCATGATCAAACAACGGAATACACCTTAAAAACGCTGCCAAGCTGTCCAACTATGTGGGACCACCTCAGATCGCCGTCTGAACGGCGAAAGCAGCCTTACCCGCCTCAACGGCAAGGGAAAGATGGAAACGGGACAAAAAGACGACCACTGACTTCGGCAAGTGCAAAGGTCACGATAAGACCGAGGTGTTGATGGAAGCAGTGGTCTTCGAAAATCCATTTGGGCCAAGGCAAAGTAGATGCCCGCAAATAGGCCGGATACATGTTAGCCGTTGTCCCCATAAATCCATTTTAAGCTTGCCTCAAAGGGGAGATCCATACATGCGCTTGAAATTTGAATCCAGCCGCCCACCAATGGCGAAAAACATATCCGCCGCATAGCGCTGTTGCCCCTCCGGTTCGTCCGCCAATGCCGCCTTTCGGTACCATTCCCGCGCCCTCGGTGGATCCTGCTCGATCCCGTGGCCCGCACCGATGAAATCCCCCATCAGGGTCATGGCCCGGGGCACGCCCGCCTCGGCGTGGCAGCGCATTGCCTCGACGATTCCGGCGTCACAATCCCGATATGAAGCAGAAGTACGACGCCTTGATCACCGCAGGAAAACCCCCCAAGGTCGCGCTCACCGCCATCATCCGAAAGCTCGGGATCCTTGCTAACGCCCTCTTGCGCGACAATCGTAAATGGGCCGAAATCAGTCCTTGATCAAGACGGATACTGAAAACGTCCGATTTCGAGCCTGTGGCGACACATGCTTCGACAAGCTCAGCATGAGGACCCTTGAACTTTCAACATGTTAGCCTCACCCTGAGCTTGTCGAAGGGCGAGGCGGGCCGTAGGACAACACTTTTTCAGCAGCCTGTTAGGGCAATCTGATACGCCTCCCACTTCTCCCAAGCCCATCATGTCACCGCAATCCCTGAGCCAAGGAAAGGGTCTGATCGCGCCACATGGCCGATACCAGCTTTGCCAAATTCAAAGTGTTCCGAGGCATCGCCAAGGTGTAAGAGGCGGATTCAAAAGTATTCCTTTGATCTCAAGGGCGTATATTTCCGTTCTGGCGGCGTCAAGACCTCCTAACGGGGCGCCGCCCCGTGTCGTCGGCCTTTCCTGGCCAGATCAAAAATCTACTGCCTTGATATTTAAAGGATACTTTTAAATCCGCCTCTAAGAACCAATCAGGCATTCCGCGATCTGGCATTTCCTCCAGCGCCAAATGACGAGCGTGGAATGGAACGATCTTAGAAAATTGCGGCCCAACTACTGTTGAAATTCGGCGATTTTCTTTAGCAGAAAATCTCGGAAAACGCTTATACGCTTGGAATGGCGCAGCTCTTCTGGATAGACGAAATAGGCATCAATGCTGGGCCGCTCGGTGAGGTCCGACAGCACCGGAACCATGGTTTCCAGATCCCGATTGACGTAATAGGGCAACGCCCCCAGGCCGAGCCCGCTCTGGATCGCCCGGAAAATCCCATACACATTGTTGACCCGCAGCAGCGGCTGGCGCGGACTATCGGGCTGGGCACCCAATTCCAACAGCCAATTGGCATTGGAAAAGGGCGGTTTGGCGCCCTCGCCGAAAACGACCAGCGCATGATTGTCCAAGTCCGCCGGGGTTTGCGGCGTGCCATGGGCTTCGAGATAGTCCGGATGGGCATAGATCTCGATAGGCAGATTGATCAAGTGGCGCTGAATCAGGTCCGGCTGGCGGGGCGGCAGCATGCGGATGGCCACATCGGCCTCGCGCATGGACAGGTCCAGATCCTGATCGGTGAGGATCACCGTCAAATCGATTTCCGGATAGGCCTCCAGAAACTCCTTCAGCCTCGGCGTAAGCCAGGTGCTGCCGAAAGCAACCGTGGTGGTCACGGTCAGCGGTCCCTGTGGGCGTTCCTTGCTCTCGCTCAGGCGTGCCTCGGTCATGGCCAATTTGGCAAAGACGTCGTGAGCGGTCTTGTAGAGCAATTCGCCCTGTTCAGTGAGGATCAGACCCCGGGCATGGCGATGGAAAAGATGAACGTCGAGACTTTCCTCCAACGCACTAATCTGCCGGCTCACCGCCGACTGGCTGAGGTTGAGTGCTTCCCCCGCATGGGTGAAGCTGCCCGCCTCGGCCACCGCGTGGAAAACCCGCAATTTATCCCAGTCCATGGCATCCCCCTTCAGGGTCGGATATTACCGGGATGGGGTTCCATCCCGGCGCCTTAGGCCTCGTTCTCGGCCAGGAACTTTTCCGCTTCCAAAGCGGCCATACAGCCGGTCCCGGCGGCGGTGACCGCCTGTTGGTATGTATGATCCTGCACATCACCGGCGGCGTAAACCCCTGGAATGCTCGTGGCCGCGCTATCGGGCTTGGTAATGATGTAGCCGCCCTCCATTTCCAACTGGCCCTCGAACAGGCCGGTGTTGGGGGAATGGCCAATGGCGATAAACACGCCATCCACGGCAATATCGGTGGTTTTCCCGGTCTTGACGTTTTTGAGACGCGCACCGGTGACCCCCGGAGGCGTGCCACCGCCGAGGATTTCGTCAAGCACCGAATCCCAGACCACGGTGACCCTCTCATGAGCCAGGAGGCGTTTTTGCAGGATTTTTTCCGAACGCAGTTCGTCACGGCGATGCACCAAGGTGACCTTGGATGCCAAATTGGCCAGGTAGAGGGCTTCCTCCACCGCCGTATTGCCACCGCCGATGACCGCCACTTCCTTGTTGCGATAGAAAAAGCCGTCGCAGGTGGCGCAGGCGGAGACGCCGAAGCCCATATATTTTTCTTCGCTTTCAAGGCCTAGCCAGCGGGCCGTGGCGCCGGTGGCGATGATCACCACATCGGCAATATAGGTATCGCCGGAATCGCCTTTGCAGGTGAAGGGGCGCCGAGACAAATCAGCCTCGGTGATGATGTCATCAATGATAGTGGTGCCCACATGGGTGGCTTGGGCCTCCATCTGCTCCATCAGCCAGGGACCCTGAATGGTCTCGGCGAATCCGGGATAGTTTTCCACGTCGGTGGTAATGGTCAGTTGGCCGCCGGGCTGCAGGCCGCGCACCATCATGGGCTCGAGGCTGGCGCGCGCCGCATAGATGGCTGCGGTGCAGCCGGCGGGACCGGAACCGATGATAAGAACTTTGACGGTATGAGTCTGGGACATGCTGGAACACCTTATGAATTTGTTTGGCCAAAGGATAAGCAGGCGCGGCCATCGCTGCAAGGGCTGGACCGCATTATCCGGGCCCATCCACGGAAAAAGGGGCCACCCGTTGGCGACCCCTCGTTCGGTATCGGAAATAGCGGAAGGGCTTAGAGCTCTTCGGCGTGATCCGACAAGTACTTGGCGACGCCGTCCGGGGTGGCGGTCATGCCGCTGTCACCCTTGTTCCAACCGGCCGGGCAGACTTCGCCGTGCTCTTCGTGGAACTGCAGGGCATCGACCATGCGGATCATTTCGTCCACGTTGCGGCCCAGGGGCAGATCGTTGATCACCTGGTGGCGCACATTGCCGTCGGTGTCGATCAAGAAGGAACCGCGATAGGCGATTCCGGCGCCCTCGACGACCACGCCGTAATCTTCACAGATGGACTTGGTCAGATCAGCGACCATCGGGAATTTGACCTGACCCAGGCCGCCTTCGTTGGTCGGCGTGTTCTTCCAGGCCAGATGGGTGAAGTGGCTATCGACGCTGACGCCGATCACCTTGGTGTTGCGCTCTTCGAAGGCGGCGACACGGTGATCAAAGGCGAGAATCTCGGACGGGCAGACGAAGGTGAAGTCCAGCGGGTAGAAAAATACCACGCCATAAGACCCGTTCAAATATTCCTTCAGGTTGAAGGCTTCGTTGATGCTGTTGTCGCCCATGACGGCGGGGGCGGTGAAATCCGGGGCTGCATGACCGACCAGAACGTTACCCATGGCTCAGTGTCCTCCTAAATACCAAAAAAGTGATGTCTTGATGACCAACAAAATGAGTCAAGCACCGGCGACCCTACTCCTCCCCAACCGCTACTTCAAGATATTTCCGTGCTCAATAACCTAGGCTTCGGCGGTTTTCTGGAACCATTTGAATTTGTAGGAAAACCCGAAAGGATTTCTATCGGCAAATGAATGAGATGGGTTGGCGGATGGCCTCTGGGCGAGTAATATCATTTCGCAAAACCACATTCCTTTGGAGCGATTCTTTCCATGCAACGGGTCAAGCTGGACCTCATCGATCGACGTATCCTGCGTGATTTGCAAGAAGACGGTCGGATCACCAATGTTGAACTGGCGCGCCGCGCCGGGATCTCGGCGCCGCCTTGTCTGCGCCGGGTTCGGGCGTTGGAGGAAGCGGGCTTTATTCGCGGCTATCATGCGGACGTGGATCCGGCGGCGATGGGCTATTCGGTCACCGTGTTCGCCAATGTGGGATTGGACAGCCAGGCGGAACCGGATTTGAAAGCCTTCGAGGATCTGGTCAATCAGTGGGAAGAAGTCCGTGAATGCCACATGTTGGCCGGCGAGACAGACTTTTTATTGAAGATCGTCGCCACCGACTGGGATTCCTATCAGACATTTCTGACCGCCAAACTGACAGCGGCACCCAATGTCAGCCATGTGAAATCCGCCCTGGGCATCCGCTCGGCCAAGGTCCGCCCCGGCGTGCCCATCGAGACCGACAGCGGGGATGAGTCCTGATCTAAGAGGCGGATTCAAAAGTATTCCTTTGATCTCCAGGGCGTATATTTCCGCTCTGGCGGCGTCAAGACCTCCTAACGGGGCGCCGCCCCGTGTCGTCGGCCTTTCCTGGCCAGATCAAAAATCTACT
The DNA here is from genome assembly GCF_000968135.1 of Magnetospira sp. QH-2. Classification (NCBI taxonomy): domain Bacteria; kingdom Pseudomonadati; phylum Pseudomonadota; class Alphaproteobacteria; order Rhodospirillales; family Thalassospiraceae; genus Magnetospira; species Magnetospira sp. QH-2. The sequence goes on from NZ_FO538765.1 coordinate 380,464, forward strand.
GCCTTGATATCTAAAGGATACTTTTAAATCCGCCTCTAACAGGCTGCTTCTGTAATCGAGTCATTTGAGTCAAGCTGATTTCCAAGCCGTCGGTTTGAACCTGGGGTATGTGGCGCCCTTTGCTTCTGTCCGCGGTCGACGTCGTCGCCGCATGATGGGGATCAAGGGGGATCGGGTGCAGCAATCTGAAAAGCGTGGTCTTACGCCACTGCAGCCTGCGCGCTGTCATCCGAGCCCCGCGCGTCGCCACGCGTCCTGGCCGCCCTTCAGGCGGTCTCGGTTTTCGTTGTGTTTAGATGGCGGTCTCCTCCTTGCGGTACTGGAAGTCCGTGCCGTCGATCCACATGCGATGCATGATTACGGCGAGACGCCGGGCAACGGCGACCTTGGCGCGTTTCATCCCGCGCCTTTTGGCGACCGCGAGCCCCCAGTGTTTGAGCCAGGACCAACGGCGGGTTCGAGTGAGAAGTGCATTGGCGGCCTCGAACAAAAGCCAACGAACCATGGCATCTCCGCACTTGCTGATGGGGCCGCTTCGGTCCTGCTCTCCCGAGGCGTATCTGCGTGGGACAAGCCCGAAGTGGGCGCCGACCATGACCGACTTTTGAAACCGTTCCGGCACGTCGAGTCCTGTCCTGAAAGCGAGGGCGGTAACCGGGCCGACGCCGGGAACGGTCATCAGGCGCCGGCAAACGCTATCATCGCGCGCAGCGGCATGAACCTGCCGGTCGAGCTTGTCGAGTTGTTCGAGCAAGGCTTGGCGCGCAAGCAAGAGCGGCTCGGCGGCTGCGCTGAGGTGCGGGTTATCAGCCGTCAATTCCCGAACCCGCGCCGCGAAAAGGCGTCCGCGCGCCATACCGACCTTGAGGCCGAAAGCTTTCAATGTTCCTCGTACCGTATTGGACAACTGACGGACCTGATGAACCAGGGTCTCCCGATGGGTCAGCACCATCCGGAGCTCCTGACTGCGCGCGGTCTTGACGTGGGTCGCGCGGTACAAACCGGTCCGCATCGCCTGGCTGATCAAGCGGGCGTCGCGACGGTCCGTCTTGACTGGGCTGGCGCTGGCAAAGGCCTTCATTTGCCGGGTCTCGATACAAATCACAGGGAGGCCCCGACTGGACAGTCCTGCGTACAGCCAAGGCGCCAGAGGGCCAGCTTCCAACCCAATTCGCGCAAAGCCACGCCCGCTTTCCTCGAGCCAAGTGGCGACCGCCTCGGGTGTGCTTGACACCTTGCCTTCGCGAATGACGGTTCCCTTTGCATCAATCTCACAGATCGAAATGCTTGCCATCGATACGTCCATTCCAACAAAATACTCCATAGCTGGTCTCCTCTGTTCCATGTCCAGGAATTGACCCGGATACTTGATCAAGACCGAGTGTGGAGACCAGCTGACTGTCTAGGCAATCCCTGACTGCTCGATTACCGCCATCTGAAAAAGTGTTGCCCTATGGCCCGTCTCGCCCTTCGACAAGCTCAGGGTGAGGCTAACATGTTGAGAATTAAAAAACCCTCATGCTGAGCTTGTCGAAGCATGTGTCGCCATATGCTCGAAATCAGTCCTTGATCAAGACGGATACTTTAGGTAGCGCTCCCCGCTTCCTTTGGTAAACAAGGCGTATCGGAACAGACGTTCACCTCCACCGTCAAATGGGCGATGGTCTCGTCATGGGCCAGCAGGGCCTTATAGTGCTCGGCACTGCGCGGGAAGTGAGTGACGATGGAAACGATAGCCGCCACCTGCGTCGGTCCCACCTGCCACACATGCAGATCCACCACCCGGTTGTCAGAGTCCCCTTCGATGGCTTGTTTAATGGTCTCTTCTCGGTGCCCGGCGGCATTGCCGTCGAGCAGGATGCGGCTGGTGTCACGCACGAGGCCGTAGGTCCAGATGCCAATGACAATGGCGCCGACGATGCCCATCAGCGGATCCATCCATACCCAGCCCAGGTGCTTGCCGGTGAACAAGGCAGCAATGGCCAGCACCGAAGTCAGGGCATCGGCCATCACATGTAAAAAGGCTGCGCGGAGATTGTGATCCTGTCCGTGGGCCTCGTGGCCATGGGGCGTGTGATCGTGGTGGTCGTGGGCGTGATTGTGGTGGTGATCGTGATGATCATGGCCGTGCCCATGGTGATGATGGTCATGGCCGCCGTGCAGCAAAAAGGCGCTGGCCAGATTGACCACCAGCCCCAGGGCGGCAACCAACATGGCGTCATCGAAGTTGATGCTTACCGGTTCGGCCAGCCGTTCAACGGATTCCCAGACCATCAGCAGGGCCACCATACCCAGCACGATGCCCGAGGTGAAACCGCCGAGAACGCCTACCTTACCGGTGCCGAAGGTATAGCCGCGGTCATGCAGATGGCGGCGGGCATAGCGATAGGCAAAAACGGTGATCAACAAAGCGGCGGCATGACTGGCCATGTGCCAGCCGTCGGCCAACAGAGCCATGGACCCGAACCACCAGCCGCCGAGAATCTCCACGACCATCATCACCACGGTCAGGGCGATGACAAGGGTGGCCCGGCTTTCACCACGAGCCTGCTTGTCACCGATATAGACGTGCTCGTGACGCCAGTCGTCCAGGCTATGGATATGCATGACCACCTCTTTGAGAATGATTATTAATTGTAACCGGGCGGAATTTAAGCCCCAGCGATCGCTATATCAAGAAAAATTTTGTGGGTATTGCCGTCCATGATCGTGTGCCTTGCCGCGCGATCCGAGCATTGACCTGTAATCTTAATATAAATTTCGTGTCATGTCGGTGTAATCTGGGCGCAATGTTCGAGACCGAAAAAGCGAAACGGGAGGCACCCATGAACCAGTCACATACGGTCCGTTCCTATGAACGGGAGCTGGAGGATTTAAGGCAGACGGTCGCGGACATGGCTTCCGTGGTGAGCGAGGAAGTGGCTCAGGCCCTCAGGGCTTTGTCCCAAAGGGATGGCGTGGCTGCCGAAGCCCTGACCACCAAAGACGAGGTTGCCAACGCCTTGGAACGGGATATCGATGAAAAAGCCATCCGCATGATCGCCCTGCGTCACCCCATGGCGGGGGATCTTCGCGTGATCATTGCCGCCTTGCGCATTGCCACCGATCTGGAACGGATCGGGGACTACGCCAAGAATATCGCCAAGCATACGGTATCCATCGCCACCTCGGGATCGGACGAATCGGTAGAGTCCGTGGTCGAAATGGGACAGCAGGTGGCCGACATGGTGCCCGACGCGGTCCGCGCCTTTTTGGATCGCGACGAGGGTCTGGCTAATGCCGTACGCGCCCGCGACACCGCGGTTGATAAGCGCCACACGGACCTGTTCCGGGATCTGCTGACCCGGGTCAGCGAGGGCTCGGCGGACGTGACGGCGGCGACACATCTGATGTTTATCGCCCGGTGCCTGGAACGGCTTGGCGACCATGCCACCAACATCGCCGACCACGCGCTATATCTGGTCGATGGCACCATTCCCGCCGATGACCGGGAGAAGGCCGATCAGGCAGCCTACGTGGTTGTCAGCTGATCGGCCAAGGCCGTGGCCAGGAGCCGCAGGCTTTCGGCGCGGGGAAATGAGGGTCGCCAGACCAGGGCGATGACCCGATGCGGTCCGGGTTCGTCCAGGGGCCTGAGCACCCAGTCCGCCTCTTTGAGGCCTTCCGAGCGCAGGGCCAGTTCCGGCAGGAAGGTAAGGCCCTGCCCTCCGGCGACCATCTGCACAAGTGTATACAGACTGGTGCCTTCGAAGGCCGCCGAGCGACGCAACCCTTGCAGACGACAAGCGGCCAGGGCGTGGTCGCGCAGGCAGTGGCCATCTTCCAGCATCAACAGTTCATCGGGGGGCAGATCGGCGGAGCTGATCTGAGACGCCACGGCCAGGGGGTGTCCCTTGGGCACCGCCAGCCAGAAGTTCTCCGCCAATACTTCGGCACATTCCAATCCCCGAATGTCGTAGGGCAGGGCGATCAACGCGCAATCAATATCGCCCCGATGCAGGCGCTCCAGTAGCTTCGCCGTCTGATCCTCGCGCAGCAGGGGGCGTAGATTTGGATGATCATGGCGCAAGGCAGGGAGCACCCGGGGCAATACAAACGGTCCAATGGTCGGAATAACCCCCAGCCGCAACGGTCCGGACAGGGTGCCATCCCCAGGCCGCGCCGCCTCGACCAGATCGGCCATGTCGCGCAACAAGGTGCGCGCCCGCTGGCCAATCTCCATTCCCAAAGGCGTCGGGATGACTTTTCGTTTGGTGCGCTCGATCAGTGCCGCGTCCAGACCCGCCTCCAATTCCTGCAATCCCACGCTGAGGGTTGACTGGGTGACGAAACAGGCCTCCGCCGCGCGACCGAAATGCCGGTGGTCGAGCAGCGCGACCAGGTACTGGAGTTGGCGAGGCGATGGAAGATACATAATCGTTTTTCTCAATAAGTATGATTATTATAATGAATTGGATAAATATATCAACGGGCGATACCTTGCTTCTCAACAGGGCGCCACGGGGGTGCTCTCCAGGAAAACCAAGGAGCCGAAATCATGTCCCATCCCGAGAACAGTGTCACCGTCAAGAACATCGAGGCCGCCTTCGCCGGCGAATCCATGGCCAATCGAAAGTATCTTTTCTTTGCCCGCCGCTGCCGCGAACTGGGCGCCGTCGACGTGGCCAAGGTCTTCGAAGCCACCGCCGAGCAAGAAACCGCCCATGCCTTTGGTCATCTGGACTTGTTGTTCCCCAAAGAAGAACTGACCGTCGCCAACATGCTGCAGATGGCCATCGACGGCGAGACTTACGAATACACCGAGATGTATCCGGAGTTCCGTCATCTGGCCGAGCAGGAAGGTAACGATGCCGCGGTGGCCGAAATGGATGAGCAGATCGCCGAATCCAAGGAGCATGCCGAGCAGTTCCAATCGGTCCTGAGCAAGGCCGCCAAGCGTTTTGCCGCCCTGGCAAAGGTCGAAGAGCGACACGCCGGTCACTATCAAGAGACTTTGAATCAGGTCGGGTCTTGAGCTAAGGTCCGCCAACCCCATATGCCATCAGAATTATGCCATCAAGGAGCAAGAGCCATGAAGTACGTGTGTGTTGTCTGTGATTTCATCTACGATCCGGCCAAGGGTATTCCCGAGGACGGCATCGCTCCGGGAACCGCGTTTGCCGATATCCCTGACGACTGGACCTGCCCCGACTGCGGTGTCGGCAAGTCCGATTTCGAACCCGTTGAAGAGGCTGCCTAAGGGCAGCCTCCGAGCTATTCGGAGGACCAAAAGACCATGAATGACATCGTGATCATCGGCAGCGGCTTGGGCGGATATGGCTTGGCTCGCGAGATTCGCGGCGCGGACCCCGACGTTCCGGTCACCGTCGTGACGGCGGATGACGGGGCCCAGTACTCCAAGCCCATGCTGTCCAACGCCTTTGCCCAAGGCAAGGACGCGGCGGCGCTGGTGCAAAAAGCCCCGGAAATAGCCGCCGAGGCCCTGAAGATCGCGGTGCGTCCGAATAGCCGGGTGAGCGGAATCGACCCCATCGGCCATCGCATCCAGTTGCAGGGCGGCGACAGCCTGACCTATGCCAAGCTGGTGCTGGCCCTGGGGGCCGATCCCATCAACCTGCCCATCCCGGGCGGCGAACAGGTGCCGGTGATGACCGTCAATGACCTGGATGCCTATGGGGCCTGGCGGGAGCGAATCGCCGAGGGCAAGCGGGTGCTGCTCATCGGCGCCGGATTGATCGGGGCGGAATTCGCCAACGATCTGGCCATCGCCGGGTACAAGGTCACCGTCGTGGACCCGGCGCCCTGGCCGGTGGCCCGGTTGGTGCCGGAAGCCCTGGGGTCGCTGTTGACCGACAGCCTGGCCGAGGCCGGAATCGACCTGCGCATGGGCCGTACCGTGGCCCGCATCGATCCGGCAGACAGCGGTTTCGTGGCCACTCTGGATGATGGTTCGGAAGTGCCTGTCGACCACGCCCTGTCGGCCATCGGCTTGGCGCCGCGCACCCAACTGGCGGCGGCGGCGGGTCTCGAATGTGCCAAGGGGATCCGCATCGATTCCATGATGGGCACATCGGATCCGGATATTTATGCCCTGGGGGACTGCGCCGAAAGCGAGGCCGGACCGCTCCCCTTCGTCGCGCCGCTGCTGGCCCAGGCCAAGGCCCTGGCCAAGAGCCTGACCGGCACGCCCACGCCGCTGATGCTGCCTGCCCTGCCCGTGGTGGTGAAAACCCCGGCTCTGCCTCTGGTGGTCTGCCCGCCCAAACCGGGCGCCGAGGGCGACTGGACCGTCACCGGCGAAGGCCGCAATCTGGTGGCTGAATTCATCGCCGCCGACGGCACCAAGCTCGGCTTCGCCTTGACCGGCGAAACCACCGGCCTACGCCGCACCATGGCCAAGGAGATGCCGGATCTGTTGGCGGGGTGACGACCCCCCCTCACTCCGGAATGTTCGGCGGGTCCGGGTCTTCCGCCCAGTCGGGCGGCGGCGGGATTTGCGCTTCGATCCATTTCTCCAGCAACGCCACATGTTCGGCTTCCTCGTCGGCGAATTCCTGGGCCAGCTTGGCCACGCTCTCGTTGCGCGAGGTCGCTGCGACCCCGGCGTAGAAGCCCCGGGCGTTGCTCTCCGCCCGGTGGGCGATGAGCATGGCGTGATAGGGGGTCATCAGATAATGGGCGTCTTCCAGAGCCGCCGTCTCCGGCGAATCCTCGGTGCCCCATTTGTAGTCCCAGGGCGCGATATGGGGCAGGGTCAGGCCCTCGGCCCGCTCGCGCATTTCGGCGGCATGCTTGCGCCCGTATCCGGCCAGGCGACGAAGCAGTTCCGCCGTCTCCATATTGTTATGGGTCTCCAAGGAATCAGCCATTTCCTCGTAGCGTTCCACCGCCTCTTCTTCCAGGGCGATGGCATGGACGAGCAGCTCTTCGAGACTATCGAGGGCCTGACGCGGGGCAGTGGATGCGGTGCTCACGATGGTATCCCCCTGTGAACCTTGAAATGCGCAGGGAGTCTAAACCTTTAGGGGGCCCTTGTCAGCCTTTGCCGTCGCTTGCTTTCCGCGCCTGCACGATCAATTCCATCAACCGTTCCTGACCCACCGCGCCGGGGACGATCGCATCGCCGATGATGAAGGCCGGGGTACCGGTGATGCCCAGGGCCTGGGCCGTCTGTTCGGTAACGGCGAGTTCCTTGTCGACGGCGGGGGAGGTCATGCCTTTCTTGACCTTCTCCTTGTCCAAGCCCATGCCCACGGCGATATCGAGGATGCGCCCTTCGGTCATGCCGCCGCGCAGGTTCATCAATTCGGAATGGAAGGCGAAATACTTGTCCTTTTCCATATTCCAAACCGCCAGGGCCGCCCGGGCGGCCAGTTCGGAGGTTTCGTGCAGGATCGGCAATTCCTTGAGCACGTAGCGGATGTTTTTGTCCTTCTCCAGCAATGCCATGACATCGGGGAAGGCTTTCTTGCAGTAGCCGCAGTTGTAGTCGAAATACTCCACCAGAGTCACATTGCCGTCCGGATTGCCATAGACCGGCGATCCTTCACTGCGCTCCACGGTATCCCGCAGCATCATCAGGGCCTGTTGCTGTTGTTCCGCCTGGGCCTGTTCCTGGCGCACCTTGAGCACTTCGATGGCTTCGAAGATGACCTCGGGGTTTTCCAAAAGGTAGGACCGGACCACTTCGCCCACGGCTTTTTTCTGTGCATCGGTCAGTGGTTCATCGGCGGCTTGGACGGGAGCGGCAACAAGCAAGATGGTGAGGAGAGTCAACATACGGAGCATGAAAAGGCCTTTCGGACGGTTCGAGAAACAAGCGGAGGCATCTTGATCGGTCCGGGCTCAATGCTCAAGGATTCAGACGCCCGGACACGAAATTGTGTCATCGCGAGCCCATCACCTTGTCAAAGTTAACCCCGACAGTAAAAGGTCCGGCGATCCGGCGGCGTTGGGGTCTAGGGTCAGACCGAGAAAACGGATGCGCGTCCGGGTCGGATCCGCCGCCGGCCAGGCGCGACGATGCAGCACCGACAGATCCGCCGATTCCCGGATCCAGCGCCCCTGGGCGATGGGGCGCGCGGTTGAAGGCCAGGGTACCGTCAACCAGCGCAACCCCTTGGGCAATCCTTCGAAGGGCGGAGGGGCTTCGCGGTTGGTCGCGCTTCCTGTGAACCCAACCAGCAACCGTGCGCCCGGCGGCCCGGTGACCTCGGAGGTATGGAATCGGAACCAGTCGAGAAACGGGACCGCCAGGGGCGAGGCATCCACGGGACGCAGCAATGCGAACCCATCCGACGGCGCCGCGGAAACCCGCAACGCTGGAACGCCGTTGCGCCGGGTGACAGACAGGCCAACGCGGGCCGCGTCGCGATCCCCCAGGAGAAGCCAACCGGTGGGCGGACCAATCGGATCAAACATCAGACTGGGCCCCAGAATGGGCAGACTGCCGCCGACCGGAGTCACGGGTGTGGGGGGCGAGAGATCCGGGGCCGACGCACATGCCGAGATCGACAAGGCGAGAATCAAGATGGCAAACCGAATAGGCCGTAAACTCATAAAAATGATCCATTCAACGCCGGTCATTTTGCGCCGGAGTGGGGACCCGGTCGTAGGAAACCCGCGCGATCCCATTGGTGCCGACCAATCGCGACGGGATCCAGGGCGGCGTCAACGGCCTTCGAATGAAAAGGATCAACGGCATCGCATCATTCTTATGAGCTTACGGCCGCGTGGGGTCCTGTTCATCCTTCTCGGGTCGGGTGGCGTAAAGGATATCCTGCGCCCGCAGCCAGGAACTGCTGTTGCGCGATAGCATCTTGATGGCCTTTCCCGCATGGAAGCGGGCCTCGGAGTCCTTGCCGCGCAAATAGGCTTCTTCTGCCTGAGCCAATGTCGCCATGCCCATCTGGCCATCCTTGGCATAGGCGCGACCCAGCTGTGACCAGTAAAACGTGCTTTCCGGTTCCAGACGGAGCGCGATCTTTAAATCGCCGATGGCCAAGCGTGCCTGCTCCAGGTCGCCGGTTTCCAGTCGAGTCTGGGCCAAAATCGATGACAGCAGGGCATTGGGCGGCGACAGGCGTACGGCGCTTTCGTATGAGGGCAGCGCCTCGACCCCGCGTCCGTTCTCATAGAGGATCTGACCGCGGAGCTCATGGAAATAGGGATCGAGCGGATGATCGGCCAACAACAGGTCGATCTCTTGCAACGCCTCTTTCACATCGGACCGTCGGTAGTAGGCCACCGCCCGTGCATAGCGGGCCGGAAGAGAGGTATCGGTCACCGGATACTGGCGCAAGGTACGGGCGGGAGAGGTCAAGAACCCGACCAGCTTGGCCTTCATGCGGGCATACCGCCGTTGAAAGTCGGCGGACATTGGGGTGTCCGAGAATGGGGATTTGCTGACATGTTCGCGCAGGAAATCAACGCGCGTCTGGGTGATAGGGTGTGTCCGAACATAGGGGTCCTGGCTGCTGGCCGGAACCAGTTCCTGGTCTACCAGTATTTCCATGAACTCCATCAGCCCGCGCGCGGACTGGCCCGTCGCATCAAGCAGTTTTACCGCCGCCTGGTCAGCCGAGGATTCCTGCACCCGGCTGTATTTGAGGAACTGGCGCATGCCCATTTCCTGCCCGCCCATCATAATGGCCGTACCCAAATCACCGCGACCGGTGCTAACGGCTGCCGCCGTACCCAGAACGACACCAAGGATGGTGGCCGCATTGGCCCCGGACAGGGCCTCGCTGGTGCGCGAAAGGTGCCCACCAGAGATATGGCCGGTCTCGTGGGCAATGACGCCGATGATTTGTCCCGGGTTATCGGCCCTTATCAGCAAGCCGGTGTTGATGAACATCTGTAGGCCTCCGGCCACAAAGGCGTTGAGGGCCTTGTCCCGGACCAAATGTACGCGTATGGATTCAGGAGGCAGACCCGCGGCGCGGAACAGTGGCGCGGCATAGGCGCGAATGGTATTTTCCACTTCCGCATCACGGATGAAGGTTGGTCTTTTGGCCGCCGAACTGGGGAATGCAGCCGACAAAAGCACCGCAACGGTCACAACGGTCAGGACGACAATGCGTATGTTCAAGGAATTGATCTCCACCAAGAGTTCCAAAGGTAGTAGTGCCGGGAGGCTGCGTCAACGTGGTGGCGTGGGATTGACTCTGTCTTTGTTGATTACCCTAACCGCCTGCACCGGCCAGGATCCGGAAAAGGGGACCATTGGCTATGTCACTGGATACCTTGGCGGCGTGGTGGCCGATGAGCCTCGCGCGGCCTTGGTTGGTCGCGATGTGCTGTCCGCTGGGGGCAGCGCCGCGGATGCCGCCGCGGCGGTCTATTTCGCTCTTGCCGCTACCATGCCCTCGTCGGCGGGACTGGGGGCGGGCGGGGTGTGCCTGACCCACAATCGCGAAGATGGAAAAGTCGAGGCGTTGGAGTTCCTGCCGCGCGCCACCCGCGAGACCGGCAAACTGGCCACGGCCGTGCCCATAGGACCGCGCGCCTTTTATGCCTTGCAGGCCCGCTACGGCAAACTGCAATGGGGTCAAGTCGTGGCCCCTGCGGAGCAGTTGGCCCGTTTTGGCAATCAGGTATCCAGGGCCCTGGCAACAGACCTGGACCGCCACGGCGAGGCGTTGGTTTCTGATCCCGCCACCGCTCGGATATTTGCGACGAAGAGCGGCAAGCCTGCCGGCGAAGGCGCCTATCTCACCCAGTTGGATCTGGCCGCGACGCTGGCCGTCATTCGTTCACAAGGACCGGGCGATTTTTACGTGGGACGTCTCTCGCGCACACTCGTTGCCGCCGTTGCCGCCATGGGTGGAACCCTTTCGGCAGCCGATCTGGTGTCCGCTCGCCCCACCTGGCTCGTGCCTTTGCAAATCGAATTTGGCCACAAGACCGCTCACTTCCCGCCGCCGCCTTCCTATGCGGGGAGCGTGGCGGCGCAGATGTGGGGGCTGTTGGAAGCCGACGATCTCTATGCTGACACACCAGCCGAGGGGCGCCTGCATCTTCTGGCCGAGGCGGCCATGCGGGCCTATGGCGGTCGGGCTGCCTTGTTGGAAAAACAATTGTCTCCGGACAATTTGACGACCCAAGCCACCTTGGAAAAGCTGGCGGACAGCTTAGACCCGGACCGGCATACCTCAGCGGATTCTCTGGTTCCGCCGCCGCGCGGTTTGCGTCAGGATTCATCGGAAACCAGTTTCGTGGTCGTCGATCCCGAAGGATCCGCCGTGGTTTGCAATCTTAGCCTCAACGCGCCTTTTGGCAGCCAACGGATCATTCCCGGCTTGGGATTCCTGTTACCCGCCGCCCCAATGACCAAAGCTCAGCCCGGGCTATCCATGGGCCCGATGATGGTGACCAATCACCATGTGCGTGAGTTCTTTTTTGCCGCCGGATCCAGTGGCGGCGTGACCGCGCCAACGGCCATGGTCAATGTGGCCGCCCGGGTATTGATTGGCGAGGAACGGCTGGAAACGGCCCAGGCCGCCAAGCGGGTTCACAACGGCGGCGCGCCGGATGTCAGCTTCATTGAGACCGGGGTGACTCAGGCAGAGATGACCAGTTTGACCCGTCGTGGCCACAAGGTGCAGGCGGTCAAACGTATCGGCCGGGTCAATGCCATCTCCTGTCCCAAGGGCCTGCCCGTGCGCCCGGATTCCTGTAGCGTCAAGGCCGATCCCCGCCGCTTCGGACTTGGTCTCAGCGCCGACTGACGGAGGTATTGAACTCATGGCTCTGAAGGTCGCCAGCCGCGCCACCGTTCCGCCGTTCATTGTCATGGACGTGATGCGGGCCGCCAACGCCCGAGAGATGGCGGGCAAGGACGTGCTGCATCTGGAGGTGGGGCAGCCGGGCTCCGGCGCTCCCGCCGCCGTGCGCGAGGCAGCGCGGCGGGCCTTGGACGAACAGCGATTGGGCTATACCGATGCCCTGGGTCTGCCAGCGTTGCGCCAGGCCATCGCCAAGCATTATCAAGACGATTACGGTCAGGCGGTCGATGCGGAGCGGGTGGTGGTGACCACCGGCTCGTCCGGGGCCTTCGTCCTATCGTTTCTGTCTTGCTTCGACGCCGGAGACCGGGTGGCCCAGGCCGCGCCCGGTTATCCGGCCTATCGCAATATTCTATCGGCCCTGGGGGTCGAGGCCGTGGATATTCCTGTGGGTCCCGACAGCCATTTCCAGCCGACGCCCGCGCTACTGGATCAGGTGGACAATCTGGACGGTCTGATCCTGGCCAGCCCCGGCAACCCCACTGGCAGTATGATCGACCGGGACCGCTTCGCCGAACTGGTCGCCTATTGCGCGGAACGGGACATCCGGCTGATCTCCGATGAGATCTACCATGGCATCACCTATGAGCAGCGCGCCGAGACAGTGCTCGCCTTCACCGACGATGCCCTGGTGATCAACAGCTTCTCCAAATACTTTGCCATGACCGGCTGGCGGCTGGGCTGGATGGTGATGCCGTCGGACATGCTGCGAGCGGTGGAATGCCTGGCCCAGAACTTGTTTATCTCACCCCCGGCCCTGTCCCAATATGCGGGCATCCATGCCTTCGACGCCCAAGAAGAGTTACAGGCCAACGTGGCCCGCTATGCCCGCAATCGCCAGGTTTTGCTGGACGGCCTGCCGAAAGCCGGGTTCACCCAACTGGCACCCTCCGACGGGGCCTTCTACGTCTATGCGGACATCAGCGCCCTGACCGATGACAGCCCGGCCTTCTGCCGCCGCATGCTTGATGAAACGGGGGTCGCCGCCACTCCGGGCACCGATTTCGATCCGGCCCGGGGGCATCGCTTCATCCGCTTTTCCTATGCCGGAACCACCGAGGATATGACGGCGGCCATGGCCGCCTTAGCGCGAGTCGGATCCAATGGGATCCGTTAGACGCGCGCGCCCCTATTGGAATCGATCACGACGTGATCGAGCGGCTTGGAAGCCATGATCGATCTGAATGAAATGGTCATTTTCGCCCGGGTGGTGGAAGCCGGCTCCATCACCGGGGCGGCAAAGATGCTCGGGGTTCCCAAGTCCACCGTGTCCCGCCGCCTGGCGGAATTGGAAAGCCGTATCGGGGTGCGCTTGTTACAGCGAACCACCCGCTCCATGACCCTCACCGAACTGGGGGCCGCCTACTACGAACATTGTGCCCACATCGCCACCGAGGCCGAAGAAGCCGACCGCCTGGCCTCCTTGGATCAAGCCGAACCGCGCGGCTGGCTGCGAGTCTCGGCGCCGGTGGAAATGGGCCTGGCGGACCTGGGACGGCTGATTGGCGAGTTCATGGCGATGTACCCCCAGATCAGAGTGCAGTTGGATACCTCCAACCGCTTTGTGGATCTGGTCCAAGAAGGATTCGATTTGGCCATCCGTGCCGGAGACCTTGCGGACTCTTCGCTCATCGCCCGGCGGCTGGGCAGCGACCGCCCGGTGGTTTGTGCCAGTCCTGAATACCTGGCGCTCCACGGCACACCGACTCATCCCAGGGATCTGGAAACCCATGCAGCGGTGATGTTTGGAGGCATTGGGGATCGCAAATCTTTCCACTTCACCAAAGATGATGATCCGGTCACGGTGGTTCAGACCGCCCGACTTTCCGCGAACCTGATTGCCGTGGCCCGGGACGCCGCCATCGTTGGCTCGGGCATTGCGATTCTGCCCGGGGGTGTCTGCCGGAGCGCCTTGGAGAGTGGCGAACTGGTGGCGGTGCTGACCGATTGGTCGCTGCCGGAGACCGGCATCCATGCGGTCTATCCCTCGCCCCGGCATTTGACCACCAAAGTGCGGACCTTCATCGATTTTCTTGCTGAACGGTTTCCCCAGTAGGGGTCCTTATTGTCCCGTTAATAGAACAATAAGTCTCGATTTTACCGCCTAACCCTATAAAAGCGGTGTCACTACATTACCTGCATGAAGCGAACCGACATCACCGTGATGAGGCGCCCTATGCAGTTCAGCAACCATCCCTCCGGCTATGGCTTGGTGGCCATTGTCATCCATTGGACCTTTGCCGTGACGCTTTTGGGGCTATTTGGTCTCGGGCTCTATATGGTCGAGCTCACCTATTACCATCCCTGGTACCGGTCGGCGCCTGATCTGCATCGCTCGGTCGGTGTGGTGCTGGCTTTGTTATGGCTGGTGCGAATCCTTTGGCGGATGACCCAGGCCCGGGTGCTGCCGGAACCGGGCGCCCCGGCCTGGGAGACCCGTGTGGCCCATATGGTCCATGGCCTCCTGTACCTTCTGCCCCTGGGCTTGTTCGTCAGCGGCTACCTGATATCCACTGCCGATGGACGGGCCATTTCGTTTTTTAATCTGTTCGATATTCCGGCTTTGCTGCCCCCTGCCAAGGGCCGCGAAGACTGGGCCGGAGATGTTCATTTCGCCATGGCCCTCGCGGTGGTCTCGCTGGCCGCCCTGCATGCCCTGGCGGCACTCAAACATCATATGGTCGAACGGGACCGGACCCTGGTCCGCATGCTGAAACCCCTTGAATCCAAAAAGTAATCCCCCCGAAAGGAGACTGCCCCATGACCAAGACCTTCCTCCGCGCCGCTCTGGTGGCCCTGCCATTGGCCTTTGCCGCCCTCGCCCCGTCGGCCCAGGCTGACAGCTATGTGATCGACACCAAGGGGGCCCATGCCTCGATTAACTTCAAGATCAAGCACCTTGGAATCAGTTGGCTGACCGGTCGCTTCAACAGCTTCCAAGGGACGTTCAATCTGGACGAAGCCAATCCCGGCGATGCCAAGGTCCATGTGACCATCGATACGGCGAGCATCGATTCCAATCACGCCGAGCGGGACAAGCATCTGCGCGGCGGCGATTTCCTTGATGTGGACAAATTCCCCAAAGCCACCTTCGTCAGCCGCAAGGTCGAGGTTACCGGCAAGGATACGGCCAAAGTGACCGGTGATTTTACCCTGCACGGAGTCACCAAGCCCTTGACCCTCGATGTGACCCATACCGCCGCGGGAACGGACCCCTGGGGTGGTTTCCGACGCGGATTCGAGGGAAAGGCCAGCTTCGCCCTGGCTGACTACGGCATCGATTTCAACCTGGGTCCGGCCTCCAAGGAGGTCCAAATCACCCTCTATATGGAGGGAATCCGGCAGTAACTCTACTCCGGCGCCGCCCAGAAGATGGACCCCCACGGGATCGCGATAACCGCATTCCCTGTGGGGGTTTGGTGGTACCAACGACTGATGTTCACGGGTTCTCCACTCCTTAAGGGTCAATTAAAAATCATACCTTTGTCGCAGCTCATGCGTTTCGTGCATAGCTGTCCTGTTATTTTGTATCTGGACCTTTAATCAGTAAAATCTAATATATTCCGTAGACGATTTGAGTTGAAGGCTGCTTGCGGCCCTCTGATCGTCGCCAGTTTCCGGGCGCACCGCTCGGAAAAAAGGGGCTCGTCTCTTCCTCCCAGTTGGAACGAGTCCTACGTCTCCCAGACGTGAAGCCTCCCTGTTGAACTTACGCCCCGGCCTCCCAGCCGGGGCGTTCTTTTTCAACTGGTTAGATGATTTTCTGGGCGCTGGCGGACCGGTCTGTTGGCCGGAATTGGGCTTTGGGGGCTAAATGGGGGCCAAAACTGATTGGTTTCGTGGCTGCTAACGGATAGGGTGCGTCTTCATCTACCGCGAACCTTGGGCAGATACCGCCTTCATGCCCGAAGCGCCGTGTCCTTTTCATCATACATTAGAACGGTATAGACAAAGGCAGAATGACTCCATGTGAGAGGAGAGACGCAAAGAGGAGAACCTGTGACGGGATGCACCTGCTCCGCCAACACGCCGGATGGAAGGGCGTTTTTCCTGCACCACTCCAGATAGGGAAGCACCGCCTCGAGTTCCTCGATGTTTTCCGCCCGGGCAATATCGTATTCGGCCAGCCAGAGCGTCGCAATAAACCAAGGATTCCCAGGGATGTCTTGGGGGCCGTCCGGGTCCCGCTGATACACGTCGCCCTGGTAGCGGGCACAGCCTTCCACCGAGGTTTTGAGCCACAGCTGTTCGCGCACCGCTTCGGCGGTTGCAACCATCCGCGGATCCCTGGCATCCAGAACGCCCAGCGTGGCCAGGCTCAACAGGCTGACGTCAATGACCTCGTCAAGCCGATAGCCCCCTTCCACCCGGGAGCCTGAACGGGCAAAGCGTTTCAAGCCGCCATGATAGAGGTGCCGATCGATCCCCGCCGTCATTTCAGCGGCCACGACTTCGTATTGGTCGGCTAGGGAGGCGTTGGAAAAGAGCCGGGCGAAATTCGCCGCTGCCTGCAGGCCGACGATCACCGTCGCCACCGTGTAGGCGTGCAATGCATACCGCTCCTCCCACAGATCATAAGACGGGAGCGGCAGCCGCGTTTCCGGGTCCCGGTAAAGGACCAGAAAGTCGGCCATTTTCAGGATGAGTGTGCGGTAGAGAGGCCGGATGAATTCCACGTCCTTGGTTTTTTGGTAGTGTATCCAGAGCGCCCACAAGGTCAGTGCGGTCGAGTCCTCCTGGATGGGAAGGACCTCCTTGCCGTCGATGAGCCATGCGTGCCAGTTGCTCGCCAACGATCCGTCGGGGTTGTAGTGCTGGAACAGATAGCCCTCGTCGGACAGAACACGGGCACAGAACCTGAAGTACTTTCTGCACGCGTGCTCGTACCCGGCCGAGGCCAATGCGGCGGCAACGAATGCACCGTCGCGCCCCCACATGTACGAATAAGTGTCCTTGCCGAATCGGATGATGGCCGAATCGTTGGCGGCGATGATGGCGCCGCGATTGTCGATCTGCGTTCTCAGGATGAGAAGGCTCCGGTTGAAAATGTCGGTAATCTGCTCGGGTAGGTCCATGGGTTTGCCGGATTGTTCCCCCACCCAGGTCATCCAGTACTTCGAGGTGCGCCGGATGAGCTCTTCGGGCAATAGCTGGTGGGCATCGTGATTTAGCTTCGCCACTTCGTGGTAAGTCGTGCCCGCGGCCATCCAATAATAGGCATCCGCTTGTCCCCCGGCAGGCAAGTCCAGTTGAATGCCGAGGGTTGAATTGGGCGAGCCCCAAGCGGACGGATTTCCGTCCAGTTCAAAACCGCCGACGTCCTCGTCGAGGTCGAACCGATTGCCGTTCCCGTTTCTCCCGCAGGAAAAGTTTTTTACGCCCCACTGGTCATGGGTCCGGCAACTCATGAGGAAATATCGGTGGCCCTTGTAGTGGACAATCGAATGACTCCGAGGGTCGAAATAGGCCGTGCCGCCGATGTCGTTGCCGTACAGATGGAATTCGTGGGTGAAGAAGAGTTGGACCTGACGGGCAACCTTGCGCAGGTTAACCACTTCGATCTTCCTGACGAAGATATTCAGATCCATATCGACCGTATCGGAACAAAGAAGCTCCAGGCCCAGGTCGTCGTTGCGCAGAGAGACATTCGTCACCAGGGTCTCGTCCAGGTACCGAAGATCCTTTTTCCATTCTGGTCCCATCCAGGAGAAATGCCCTTCTACCCGGACGCCGAACCGGAAAGGTCGCCCGCCGGAATGGTTCTCCTGCCCGATGAAGGGGAAGTAAATGTCTCGGATCTGATAATCCGAATCGAAATTGACCAGCAGGGATCCGTTGCTTACGGGGAGGTCTTTGGGCATGCGTACCTTTCATCAATGATCCGCCGGTAGAGCTCGGAATACTTCCGAGCCATGCTGGTGATCGAAAAATTATTCTGGACGTGCCTGCGGCACGCGCTGCGATCGATCTGCCGCCGCGTCCCCACGGCCGCCAGCATCTCCTGCATGGAGCCGGAAACAAAGCCGGTCTTTCGGTGGGCTATGATCTCGGGCACGGAGCCCCTGTCGAAGGCCAGCACCGGGGTGCCGCAGGCCATCGATTCGATGAGCACAAGCCCAAAAGGTTCCCCCCAGCGGATCGGAAAGAGGGTCGCGCCGGCGTGCCCATACCACATGTTTTTCTGAGCGCTGCCGACTTCCCCGATATAGATAATCTGCTTTCCTGATTCCAGGATGGGCTTCATGACCTTGGTGTAGTAGGCGTCGCCGTAAAGCGGGGCGCTTGCGTCGACCACGAGGTCGATGGATTTCTCCAGTTTCTTGAAGAATGCCCGGTCCTTTCGTTTGTTCTGGGTATTGCCGGCGAGAATGAGTTGGGTGCCGGTGCTTTTGGCAATCTCGATGGCCGTGTCTTGCCCCTTGTCTTCGGTGATTCTGCCGATGGAAAACAGGTAATCCAGCGGTCCGGGATCGGCTTCAAACGTGAAGTTACTCAAATCAATGCCGTGATGGATAACCTCTTGCATGTTGACAAGCCCGCGATGCTGCTTTCTCTGATAGTCGCTAATGGGCACGAAATAGGCGTTGGTAGAGGTGGGGAGGGATTCGTTCCACAGCTCGAAATCTCCCTTCTCATCGGCAGGTACGTGGAGGGTCATGACAATCGGCACGGGCGTGTGAAGTAGGCCTTCGAAGGCCTGCATCATCATAACCGGGTCATGCATGTGAACGATGTCGATGTCTCCGCGTTGCGCCCGGTGCATCGCGCCGGACATGTGCCGACCCATGAATTCCAGCTTTGCGCGGGACTTCGTGCTGCAGTACTCGGCGAACCCATTTTCGATTGTGGTGTGTTTCTCTCCGACGATACAGGAATCGCCTGGGCAGGCGACGATCGACCGGTGGCCCAGTTCGGATAGTCCCTTGTCAAGATTGTAGATGACGTTCTCGATAGGACCGTAACAGAGATCCTGCTGGATCGGTCGATTTAGAGTTGCAATCTGCAGGACCTTCAACGACGTGTCCGTCGGCAAGAGACGTTTCGACGTGTCGTCGGCGCAACTATCCATCATTCCCTTGGTAACTCCGAAATTCGTTAGAGATTGCGGCTAGCCCTTCTTTCTAGCCTCCGTTTTCTGCGCATTCGCTACCTCGAAATCCAAATATGTGGGCTCTCGCGGAGAGCGGAAACACCAAAATTAAAGAAATTATTTTATTACGGAGGAAAAATATCCATATTAAGAATAGCAACAAAAAAAGAATTATTCAATGGTAACCATAAATAAAAAAAATAAAATTACGTCGTACATTGATTAATCAATATTTTATTGCCATATTTTCTTTTAATATGAACCGTTTTTGCAGATCTAAAGAAGTTTTTTGCAATGTCATTCAAATTTTTTTCTGCCAAAGAACTCTCCGCTACTCAGGTGCATTCCTTCAAAAATCGACCCGAAAATAAGGCGAACGATGAGGTGCCCAAAGGCCAGCAACCAGAGGCGCTGGGGCGGTTGCTGAAGGGCTGGCTGTCGTGATCCTGGTGATCGGGGAGTTTGTAAACCGACGAAAGACGGCCCTTGGGTTTTTAGCCGGGTGGCCTGGACATAGCCCAAGCTCCCCGACCATAGGGGTCAAGGCGGTACGTTTCGGTCGCACCAGCCACTTTCGTCGGGGTTACAAAGCCCCGTAACCATGCGTCCTGGTTCCGTGTGGAATTCTATCAGGAGTTGCTGCCACTTGGAAGCATTGGGATGGGTTTGGATGAGCCGATCTGGTATCACGTGATACCAATCCACTTCAGGCTCTAATCGTCCAGGTCACGTACCCGTCGCCGCCCCGCAATAATCCGCTCCTCAATGCTCATCCCATGGCTGACATCAAGGCGGTCTTTGAAGGCTCCAACCTCGACATGCTTGCCGATCAACTCCAGGGCACGTGCTGCGGCACTGGCGTTGAAGGTGAACAGCGCATTGCCGTCTTCATCATAGCGCTGTTTGCCGGTCTTGGGATTGCGGGCGGGTTTAATCTCCTGCATACACCGGCCAAATAGCTCCACCCCTTGCCTTAGAACCTACTCTGCGTCGATCCTGGTGGCCTCAGGGCGCTCCTCCATGGCTTGCGATACCTTGCTGGATATCCGGTTTTGACAGGTTCTCTGAGCCAATCTGGCGGGCTGTCCGCTCGCTATAGCCAGCCCGAACTGCCGCCTGGGTGGCATTCAGGTCCAAGAGGTATTCTTCGACAAAGCGCTGCTGTTTCGGGGAGAGGTTCGAGGACATAGGTTTTCTCCATATTAAATGGCCCTTCCTCGACCCTCAAATTATAGCAAATTCAGCCCATAAAAACAATTCAACGTGTGTGGACAGCGTGTGTGGTAATGACTGCCGTGAAAATTTTTAACGAACTGTTTTTATTGAATTTTTGAGGATGAAAATCGCTTGGCGTCCCCTAGGGGAGGGGATGACAAAATCGAAAAACCTTTCGATTCAAACTACTTACGAAACCGGTGTTTCACCGTATTTGCTACGACCGTAGCACATTGCCGTAGCAAAACGAAGGATCCGTTCCAGCCTTCATACAACCGAAGTTTCGCCAGATTGGTAGGCGATGGATTTCCGCTTTGTGTTACTCTCGGCTACCGGCATTGCCTGGCTGGTTGAAGGAGAGTCGAAATGCCCTTCCGCTCCGAGTATGTCGAGACTCTAAAACTGCTGGCGCGGGCCTTCGAAGGAGTGACCGCGCGAGGCTTCGAGAGCCCCGTGTTGGTGGGCGGCGCCGTGGTCGAGTTCAACACGGAGAGCGATGTCACTTCCGGTGATTTCGACGTGGTGACGCCCTATCAGGACGCTCTGAAAGAGGAATTGGTGAGGGTGGGATTCGACCTGCCGTCACGGTTCGAGCCCTGTCAACGCGGCCTGATCCACAAGGGATTGGGGATCGGTGTGGAAGTCGTCGGCCGCGTCCCATTCGAGGGGGCCAGCGACCAATCGCGGCTCGTAGTGGTGGACGTGGGCGGCGGGGAGGTCACGATGATTCCGCCTGAGGATATCATCGCCGACCGTCTCGGCCAGTACTGCATGGACAAGATCAGCGCAGTGGAGATGCTCGAACAGGCGCGCTATGTCTGGATTCTTGCGGAAATCGACGATGAAGAGTACCTTGATAAACGCATCCAGGAGGAAACCTCGGGTGAAATGAGTCTGGCCTCTGCAAAACGGCAGTTCGATCATGAAGCGGGTCACGCTGACAGAGCAAGAAAGAAAGATTGAGGCGCGGAAGGCCCAGTACGGCATTTCCAGCAGTGGCTTCGTGCCGTTGAATTCCGGTAGCCGTCGGACTGATTCCAAGAAAGCAATGTTCGCCAGAATCAAGGAATCAGACTCCGATCAGAGGCGCAAGTCCAAGTTCGCTTTGGGTTAATTCCCGGATGAATTGGTGATAGCGCGGGAAAATCCATCGCAACACCTCGACAGGGCAATTTACGCCACCCTGGGTTCGTTCGCATATTGCGTCGGGGCAACGACCACCGCCACTCCGGGCGCAGTCAATTTCTTTTTCTTTCCTAATCCTCATCGGCGTAATAGGTGACCAGACTCTGATCGTCGCAGCGATCGGCAATGGCCTGGATGAGTTTCACCCGACCTGCCACGCATTCTTTCTTCAAATCGGGCGAGAATATTCCAACGGCGCCGCCGTAGCTGCTGTGACACCAACCGTCAGGGGTTCCCCAGGGGTACTTGCCACCGGTGACCTTGTGGCAACGAACCTGCAAGCACTGGGTCATAAGAAAGTTCTTGTACATCGTCTCCTCAAACTGCGCACCAATAGGCCCGGCAATCAACCCAACAAGCATGCCTTCGCCGAGCGCACCAGCGGTGCCTGCCGCATAGTTGGCTGAACCAAACAGTCCGCTTGCAACGGTGCTACCGGCTGTCAATGTAGCTGTGGTGGACATCATGATCCCCACACCGTCTGTGCCCATCTCGGCCAGGCTCTGACACTCGATCATGTCCTTCTGCAAAGCCTGCGGATCTTTAACGGTCTTCATGTCCACGCGCGGTGGATCGTAGGCGGTCGTGGAACAGGCACCCAGTGCCAAAGCTGCGATGAGAATGGGTAGGGTAGGGCGCATGGGTTTTCTCCTTAGTTCAACACCGAATGACCACGACCTTGCATGCAGCGTCGAACCTCTTGCTCGTCGCCGTCACCGTATCGGTCAGTCAGCCACTCACACTCCATCAGGTCCTCCTGCATGGTGCGTGCGGTTTCATCCTCGGACGCCTTTAGATCAACCAGCGGCTCCCAAGGGCCACTACAGGCCGATGTCGTCAGCAAAGCGATTCCAACAACCAATCGTTTCATCATTTTCTCCATTTCCGCACCCTAAACCGCTCCAGAGGTGCGGTTAGGGTGCGGTTAGGGTGCGGTTGCAAGGTTTAGCGCGTTGATAAAATACGATATCTACCTATGCAGGTAAATATACTATAGTCAATTCTGAAAAGGCATCAGGATAATGATTTCTGGAGCATGACCCGTCTGACCGAGGTGGGCTTCCAGTACCCGCCTCGAGGGGCGCAGATACCCCTTGCATCAAGCGCCGCAGCAATCCCGCGCAGGGTGGTTATACCGGCAGACTGGATCTCGCCGATGATAGGGTGGATGTTCGTGGCGAACTGATCTGCCCGCGCGCTCTTGACGGCATTGCCTATCGTGGAACCTTTTCGAGGGTTCGGACTTCCCAGTTTCACACCTCGCTGCTTGGCGGCGGCCAATGCCTCTTTGGTCCGCTTGCTGATCATCTCGCGCTCGTGTTCGGCGAATACCGCCATCATTTGAAGCATCGTCTTGTTGGCATGGGGCATATCGGTTGCGACGAAATCAACACCCGCTTCCATCAAGTTGGCGGTGAACGCAAGATTGCGAGACAGGCGATCCAGTTTCGCGATCACCAGCGTCGCCTTTTTCTTTCTGCAGATTGCAAGAGCATCGGCCAGCCGTGGCCGGTCATTATTTCGGCCGCTTTCAACTTCAACGAACTCGCCGACTACCTCCCACTGGCCATTGCCGAGATAGGTGGTCACCGCCTGGCGTTGGGCATCAAGCCCGAGGCCGGAACGCCCCTGCCGGTCAGTGCTTACCCGAAAATAGGTGACCATTTTGGTGCTCGACATGACGCAATCCCCTTCTTGTTACATTCTCAAACGCTCGTATGCGATTGTAACAAGGGGATGAATCGGTGTCGGGTGAATTCCTGGGGCGGCTAAAAAACCAAAATCAATGCATCAAAATATTCATCTCAAGCGAAATCAGACTCCTACCCGTCGATGCCCAATTCCTTGAAGAACGCCGCATTTCGCGCCTTGGCATCTCTCAATAGTTTCGCATATGGGATGATCTCGACGAATGCCTTAGGGTTGTCGGTGTATCCGAACATGCCTTCGTTGTCGGGAGTGGGCTGCAACGGCATGCCCATGAGACTGTCACTGAGGCCCTGCGTGATATCAGCCACGATGTAACAATCGAAAGAAGTCCGATCATTGATGCTGGAGATTACATGCCCCTTACTGTCCTTGAAAGTTTTCCCCGATTTCATGAGATTGACGTATCGGAGTGCCTGACGGACAGGGTCTTCGTCCTTGTAATCCTCCCGACCGGGTCGTTTGAATTCGACGATGACAACTTTATCACTACCTTGTTCGCCGGTTCGCCATCCCAAACAACTGTCGTACAGAAAAGCTAGGTCGGGGCGATCCTGGCATTCGGTATCCAGATAGGCACGGGCTTGTTTGTCGGAGGCGAAAAAGTTGAAGAAGGCCAGGCGGTCATCGAGTATCCACAGGTTGTGACTGGCCAGTTCAAGGGCTGTTGAATCCACCCGCATCGGGCAAATAAGGCTGTGGACAGCATCTTCCAGATGATGGCGGTGTTTCTCCGGATCTTCGTATCCAGTCAAGGTATCAAGGAATTCCAGAATGGCCTTACGTTTCGCAACGTATTCGGCCAGAGCTCCCATGCGCTCCTTGTCCACGTAGCGCATGTAATCGTCCACTTTCTCTTTGATTTCCGGATTGTCTTCGTCTCCCTTGGCGATCTCCAAGCTGATCCGGTTAAAATCACGTTGCCGCCGAAACCGACTCCGGCACATGGAAACATAGATTTCCTCTTTCCTCCCGGCGCTATTTGGTTGCAGGGTCTTGACGAAATCTTCCAGGTCTTCGTTCAAGTAGATGAATTGCGGGTTTTCGACGATCAAATCTTGGGTGTTCTGAGTCATTAGGGCCATTGTCTCGGCGACATAGTCGGCCAGGTACTCCCGGATACTCGTTGCGACCTGGCGACGGACCGCTGTCTCTGTTTCCAAGTCAAAGGTAAACCCATCCCGCTCCTGATTGACGTGCAGATCGAGGAAATCTCCGGTAACGCTACCGATGTAAATTGCTTCCTCGTCCAGCGCCTTGAGGCCGATCTGATCGTCGATGCATTGCTCGGTCACGCTCCGTTCATGACCACAGAGAAAAAGCCAGTTGTAGGAAGAACCCCGGGTTCGGATGCGTTTGTTGCACTTCATGTTATGAATGATGAAAGCGTGCTCGTCCTCGTCAAGTGTGACGGCGACCTCAACATCTTGTTGGTCTATGATCATTTCACCGAAGTATTTTCGCAGGTCTGTCACACCGTCATCATGTATGAAGATGCTCGGGGCAGCCTTGGCGGCGAAAGTTGGCAGGAAGTGGGCGATCAATCTTTCGACAATGGTCTCAACTCTGGCCGGGCAACGGGTCTGATATCCGTCTTCGAAGCCGGAGAGTTCGATCACCGTGCCCGTCTTTTCGCTCGCGCTGCCCTCCTTGATCTCATTGCGTATTTGATTCTCGTCAGCCAGAATGAAATCGAACATACGTTTCATCGGTTTCGGTGGGAGACCATCGTCCAGGTAAATGCTTTCAACCCGTGCCCCACCGAACACTCGGAGCCAGGACAACCGCCCGACGCCTTTGCCGCCTAGGCCCATCTTCCGGCGACTATCGGGTGTCTGGAAAGAAGTGTAGTTGTCTTCGGTAAAGCCGGGACCATTATCCTCGATCCTGAATCCGATTACCGCGTCGTCTTCTCCATCCCGGATGACGTTAATATCTATACGACCCTTGCCCACAGCTTCATCTTTGAACCGTTCCCGAACCGCATGAAAAGCATTGCTAACTGCTTCCATCAAGGGCAGGAGCGCGTTGATCTCCGACGGCTTCAACGGCAATCGTTCGACCCGACCGACGATATCACTTACGAGATCAGTCATTCTTCCTCCGCCCATCACATGAGTGGCGATGATACCCGGAATGGACGAAGAATGTCATCCTTTAATCTTCCGATGGCGCGGTGAAAATCGCTTGGTCGCTGGCCGGATTTCCCAATCCCAATGTAGATGTATAAGAGTCGAGACTCAGGAGAAAAATGCACGCGATGACATTATTCCATCAAGTCTTATACCTTGAGGATTGGTTTGGTCGTATAAGGAGCCAGCATCTTTTCGAAAGCTATACAGGCACCCCCCAGAAAGGGTCGCTTTTTGCGTAGGACTTCACCCTGCCCTGAAGCGCTTGAGAAGGAGTGCTCTTGGAAGCGTCTCAGGCGGTCCGTGGCAGCTTATGTGTGCTGGATGCTGGCCCACACAACCAAAACCGTCGAAAGCTCACCAGCGCGAATCCTACGAGCTCCTACGATATTCTGGCAGCCCCCGTAGCACCTTTATAGCCTGTGAGTGTCGGCGATATAAGGCACACGCGCAACGCTTGTATCGTTTGGTGCTGACAAATATTGATCTGTCGATCATCAGCGGCGTTATGTAAACGTCCTTCGTGCAATACCCAGCCCAGGATAGAGAATCTGTGGGAACGCCAAAATGTAAGACACGAGCCGGATTGTATCCCGGAGCTACGGCTCTCATTGCGCTTTTTGCCTTGATTACCTCATCGGGTTTGACAAGTGCTATCCCATGAAAATGTAATGAATTCGGGCCACCTTTGAACTCTGCCACCATGAAATACTCGACGCGCCGTCCGAGGGCAGCTTTAAGTTTTCGATCCATGTCCCGTTTCACATGGCTAACCACTCCGCGTCGGAACGATATTCCCCTGGTGATACGATCCTCGTCAAGACGGAGAGAGAACGCGTACCGATGTCCGACATACTCGGAAACAAGCGCACAGTACGCCGCCCAAATGACAGGTGACGCCCTTTCCCAAGTCGGTAAGCGTTGTGGAAGATACCTACGCCCCAAGCCGAGTGCAGAGAGATGTTCGGCAACGTCTCTTGCTGTCCATTTCTCCTCAACGCCACCTTTTAGCTGCTCTACTAATATAACTGGACGAAGCCGTGACGAAGGAGTTGGTAAAACCCCTGAAAGGCGCAGTTTCCTTAGTGTATTGGTGTCTGCCAAGGGGTTTCGACGGTCTTTGCGTTTTACCAATTTGGCCAACTCCTCCACATAGCCTCATTTTAAATCAAGTGCGACAGATCCAATCCTGGATATTCAATCGTCTTGATTGCCTCGAACAGCTCCGGCGCTCTTGGTGTCCTGTATGCTCGTGCTGAACTTGGGTCCTCTCGTCCGGTAAGCGCACTTCTTAAAGCCTCATCCCGGATGGAGCGGAACGCCGCTTCTTCGAAAGAATGTCGGAAGCCGTGCAATGGTGATACCCTTTTGGACGTGATCCCAACGGCGTCCAGGAGATTACGCATCCATTTCCCCATAGCTTCCGCCGAGTTGCTGAACAAACGCTTCTGCCCATCCGCTCGGACGGCCGCGACATATTCGAGAAATCCCATCGCGATGATCTGTGGGTGCAGAGGAACGACGCGCCGACTCTGATCGTTCTTTAAGCTTCGCCCATCGCTCTCGCCAGTGTCCGCGTCATCTATATCTGAAACCCGGATGCACCAGACATCTTCATCCTGGAAAATGTCATCAACCGTCAGCACAGCGAATTCGCCTCGCCGGGCCCCTGAGAACAGCGCCAGCAAGACTGCCCAGAAGCGAAAGTTATGGCCGCTCCTGCGATAGGCCTTGAATGAATGATCACCTGGTTCTTTCCAGCGGCTCTGGCTCCTACAACCGGTGAACGCCACTGATGAAAAGATCCTATTCAATTGATCAGTAGTGAATGCGTCCCTCTTCCGCGTTTTCCGCTCTCTGCTTGAAACCGTGAAGCTGACGCCGCGCGCTGGGTTAAAGTCTTCCGGCACATAGGCATTCTTCGCAGCCCAATCAAAGAACTGCTCGATCGGTTTGAGTCGTTTTGCGTTCAGGATGTCACGTTTCTGCCTCTCGTCGGTATTCCCTGCACACCAAGCAGCGGCGACCCTGATAGGCAGATCACGGGTTTGTGGGCGGGTAGACCACTTGGGCCACAAGTTGCCGATGACATCTTTGAATTCGACGACGTCAGATTTGGAAAACGAGCCAACGTTTTTTACTTCTCCGTAGCAGTCGACCAGCCAATTCAATGCGGTCGCTTTTTCACCGACAGACTTCTCCTTGATCCCGCTGGCGCGTTCCTCGTCCAGGAATGCTTTGATCAGCACAGTCATAGGCCTCTCTGCGCGGATCGCGGTGCTATCAGGCGACTGGGTCAGAGATGATCGCAGCGGTTTTTCATTGCATTGCGCAAGTAGCGGGTCCGACGGCATATAGTCAAAGTCCCCTTCGGTGACGCGGGCAAGCCGCGCCTTTACGGCTGCCAGATGTCCCCGGGCCACTGCGCGGCAAAGGTCGTGAAACTCTTCGCACTCATGATCGATGCTCTCTGGCGGAATGTCTTCGAAATGGAGCAAACCATCCACGTCGCACACCATTCTTCTGAAATCATCTGCCGCGAGCATATCGAGATAATCCTGTTTTGCCTCTTCGAGGAACTCGCGATGCTTCCGCGCCTTCTCCTTCACACTCATGTCGTCCGGGAGGTATTCGACCGCCACCGCTGGCTCATGATCCACGTAGTCCATCTCGACCACGAAGAGGCTTCGCACCAGTTCTTCAATCTTATCACGGTCTAGATCCATGCCTCGTTTCCCCCTGACGGCGCGGAACAGCCTATCAGCCGCCCGCTGAGCGTCAAGGCGACGGCGTTTGGCTGTTTGACCATTGGTCGTCTTCAGGCTACGCCAGATCTCACGTCGACCGAACCGCTCCTGGAGGTCGCTGGGTATCGTGACACGGAAATGATAGATCGCACCGCGTCGGATCAGATTGCTCGCCAAAGGCATCGCCGTCATCCCCCGCCCGTAGCACACGGACGTAGCAAAGCGGCTTCGAAAGCATCTGAATTGTCAGGGAGTTAAACCCCATCAATGGCTTATCGGATTTTGGCGTCCCCTAGGGGATTCGAACCCCTGTTGCCGCCGTGAAAGGGGGAAATAGCGTATTTTTGGGACATTCATGGACGGTCATGTATTAAAAAAATCAAATTAATTCATTTAGTTATAGTCCATTGCTATCCCCTTGTGTCCGGGAACGTATTATGGGTAAAATATGGGTACGTTTTGAAAAGGGGAATTTGATGGCCCGCACCGTTCGCAACGCAAAGCTGGACTCCCGCACGGCCCGGTTAAAATTGACCGCCCGGCGTGCGCCGTATTGGACCGTTCTCTCCAAAGGGGCGGCCCTGGGATACCGCAAGGGCGCCAAAGGCGGAACGTGGATTGCCCGCTTTCTCGATGATACGGGGACGCACCGTTATCAAGCCCTTGGCGCGGCGGATGATGCCATGGACGCGGACGGCACCGTTTGCCTGTCCTATGCCGATGCCCAGCGCGAAGCGGATAAGTGGTTTCGAATTGCCGCCAACGGTTTCCAGGATGATGCGCCCCGTTCCGGTTCGTATACCGTCAATGATGCGATGGCGGACTATCTGGCCGCGTACAGGCGCAAGGGCGGAAAATCCTTGGACCGCACGCAATCGGCAATCGACGCGCATATCAATCCAACGCTGGGGGGCGTGCCTGTTTCCAAGCTGACAAAGCGCCGCGTAGAGCAATGGCTCGATGGCCTAGCCAATGCCGCCCCGATGGTTCGCACGGCCCCAGGGAAGCCTCAGAATCGCCGTGAGGCGGATAGCAGCACTGAGGGTGCCCGCCGCCGTAAATCCAGCGCAAATCGAATCCTAACGGTTCTCAAAGCCGCTTTGAATCATGCCTATGCCGATGGCAAGGTTTCCAGCGATGAAGCATGGCGAAACGTCAAAGCCTTTCGTGAGGTAGACGCGGCCCGCGTGCGTTATCTGAATGATGAGGAATCGCGCCGCCTTGTGAATGCCTGCACAGCTGATTTTCGCCCGATGGTGCAAGCCGCGCTTTTGACCGGATGCCGCTATGGGGAAATTACCGCGCTCAAGGTTACGGACTACAGCGCGGACGCTGGCTCCCTGCATATTCGTATCAGCAAATCCGGCAAGCCCCGGCACGTTGTTTTGACGGATGAAGGGCGCGGTTTTTTTGACACCGCCACCGCTGGCAAGCCTGGAAGCGCCTATATATTCATTCGGCCCGATGGCGAGGCGTGGGGGCGCTCACACCAACAGCGCCCGTTCAATGCCGCGTGCAAGGTTGCCAAGGTTGAACCGCTCACCTTCCATGAATTGCGCCATAGTTACGCTTCCCGCCTTGTGATGAATGGCGCACCGCTGGCCGTCATAGCGGCCCAGCTAGGCCATAGCGACACGCGCATGGTGGAAAAGCATTATGGGCACCTATGCCCGAATTACATTGCCGACACCGTGCGAGCTGCATTTGGCTCCCTTGGCGTGGTGGAACAAACCAACGTCAAGCCGCTGCGAAAAGCGGACAAAAAGCATTCAAGAGGCACTATATTCGTTACCGCTTCGGTCTGAACAGCTTTTATGCACTGGTACATCCAAACCCATGGGAACAAGCACCTTAGCAGCAAATATCATACAGTCGCGGACAGAAATCTTGGGCGACGTCATTAGAAAGGGGGCTATCATGCGAATTACACTACTGGCTTTGACCGGGGTGATGGGGGTGGTTGCCTGTCAGACAATACCCCCAAACCCTCAGCAGCATTCCAGCGACCTGACCTCGATTAAAAGGGCGATTGCAACTCGATGCGTGATTGTGCATGGCGTCGATAACCCAGCAGCAACAAAAACCAAGGTTGACCTGTCAGGTATTTCAGTCCGCAGTGTTGCTTACAGTGAAAGAGGATGGATCAGAGCAGAGGCTACTACGCAGGGCATAAACGGTTACGTGTATATGAACCCAGAGGCTAATCAGGTCGTTTGCGGGCAAAATGAGTGGGAGAGAAAAAATCTGCCGTTTGTGAAAGTAACACAGACCGAGTTTGAGAGCAGATATGGTATGCCATTTGGTGGAACATCGAGTAGGTCGGTTGATTCTTCTTTGGCACCTTCTGGTGGCAAGGGTTGGGAAGAGAGACCTTTGGCTTTCTCATGGGATGGGTTTGATGAGTTGATCGCGGGAACAGTCAGAATCAAGCAAAACTCAAAAACAGGATACGCCAGTATTTCATTACCCAATGGTGAAGGCATCTGTTCCGGGACCTACAAAATAATCGATCCGCCGTACGGAACTTGGTCGCTAACGTGCTCAAACGGCCTTACAGCGAAGGGCAGTTTGAAGGCGTTTGGTGCTGGCAAAGGGGCTGCTGGCGAAGGTGAAGACTCAAAGAACCGAAAGATAAAGTTTACTACGGGAGGATCCCAGTCTGTTGATTCTCAACAAACCACTGGGCAGCAGGCTTCGGGCATGCCAACCATTGAGGATGTGAAAGAGAAGATGCACTTAGGGCAGCCACTCACTGCAGCGGATAGGAAGGTTCTGGCCGACTACTATAACAAACACCACAAACCTTAGGCTGCTCGTAAGCGGTGTCCCGCTCACACGCCTGCCTGATAATTCCAGGGCAGCAATTCCTTGATGCGACTTTGCTTATGGCCATTGACGATGGATTTAAGCGTATGTGCGATGTAGGCGAAGGGATTGATGCCGTAGCTTACAGGTTTCGATGAGCGAGGCGAAAGCAGTAAGGGACATTGGCGCGGCTAGGGCGACGGCCCGAACATCCGGCACCGCACCGGACCGCCGCGCCGACCTTTCACGCGGAACCCTGCGGAAGGTGATGATATGGCCTACAAGTCCCCTTGGATTTCCCTTAGCGAAGCGCGAGACCATGTTGCTTTCTCTCTTGGCGATGCCGATAAAGCATGGCCCCAGCTTCGGGATGCCATACGCGACGGAGCCTTAGAGGCGCGCGGATTTACCGGGAAGATTGAGGAAGACCTTCCCCCATCTTGGTTTGCAGAGGGCGTTCCCTTGGACAACGAACCGTCTTGGGAAATGGACGCACTATTTTACACCGATGATGCACGTTTTCTTGTTGATCCGCCAGCGCCCTATCTTTGTGTGGAGCGGATTAAAGTCAACGTCGAAACCATGCGCGAGTTGTGGCCGGGCAATAAGACCTGCACACAAAATAATTCGACACCTCCAAAAAACCATATAACCCAAAAAGAAAGTGAGACTGCCTACAAAAAAAGGGTGAAAGGTTGGCTCCCTAATAAAATCCCACCCTCCAGGGAGGAAGACCAAAAATGGGGGAAAGACAATGGCCTGAGCCGTACGCGCATTAGGCAGTTACGACGCAACCATGCGCCGGATAGCTGGAAAAAAACCGGGCCAAAAAAGAAATAATAATAATTTTGGCGAAATAGTTCAGGCCGCCAGAATGCCAAAATATCCAGCCAGATTAGAAAATGTTTTCCTTATCCATCGTCAACCGATGGAATCTTACCCATGCACACAAACAAACCAGAACGCCTGTCATATGGCATCCGTCAAGCTGTAGAGGCCACCAGCGTAGGGCGTTCCTTGCTGTATGAAGAAATAAAAGCCGGAAAATTAAAGAGCTTCACCATCGGCGGCAGACGGCTGATTGCCGCCGAAGACCTAACCACGTGGCTCGAATCCTATAAACATCGCACATCGGACGGAGTGTCGTGAGACGCCCCAGCCCTTAGATGGAGTTCAATTATGACAAAACTAAACCCCGCGCCGGGGGCAACCGGCAACGGGGCAAGTAGCAAAAATCGATATGCCTACTATGCCCTTTTTCTTGCAAAAATTCAATATTTTATCCTCTCCCCGTGGCCGCATTTGCTCCTGGCAATTGCCTTCGCCGCGCTGGCATGGAGGTCGCAATGACACCTCATAATATCCAGAGCCTACGTGAACTTCGCATTCTCCCCCATTGGATTTTGTGGCGGCTCGAAACCGTTAAGGGGAGACCCACAAAGGTTCCCTATCAGCCACACCATCCAACTCGTAAAGCGGCGACCAACGACCAAGCACATTGGGCTACATATGATGACGCTGCTTTAGCTTTGGTGACGCATGGCTTCAACGGTCTGGGTTTCGTCCTCACGGGCACCGATTTTGTGGCATTCGACCTCGATGACTGTCGAGACCCGGAAACCGGGGCTTTGGATGACTGGGCGCAGGAGCTAGCCCGAATTATTCATGAGTCTCCCTGGCATCGCAACGGCCACGGGTCCTCGGCCGGGTTGACGGCCTAATTTTGGTTTTGATTTTTCAGGCGTTTGGGGGTTGATCATCGGGGACTGAGGGGCGGCTCGCTGCCGCGGTTTTCACGGGCCCTGGGAGGCGACTTTCCCGGCCATGGCGATCAGGGGTGTTTTGTATGGATATGCCGTCGGCAAGGCGACGGTTATGCGGGATTTGAGTTCCTCGATGCGTACGGCGATTTTGAGGAAAGACCGTCGCAGCGTCTCGAAG
This sequence comes from Magnetospira sp. QH-2, assembly GCF_000968135.1. NCBI lineage: Bacteria > Pseudomonadati > Pseudomonadota > Alphaproteobacteria > Rhodospirillales > Thalassospiraceae > Magnetospira > Magnetospira sp. QH-2. The sequence goes on from NZ_FO538765.1 coordinate 413,072, forward strand.
GTGGCGTTTTTCCAGATTGATTTCCGGGGCGCGGCGTTTCGCAGTTTAAGCAACAGCCAATAGGCTCCGGTATGGAGGAACAGTCGGAACTGGTTGGCCTCCCAGCGGTGACACGAGGTGCGGTCGGACTTGGTGTAGAGTTTGTGCTCCTTGATCATGTTCTCCATTTTGCCCCGCGCGCAGTAGACCTTTTCATAGAGGGTTTTGGCCCGGCCTGCCAGATTGGTGACGATGAAACGGATGTCGGAACCTTTTGCGGTGGCCTCGACCCGGGCGATAACGGTTCGTTCCCGCTTCCAGCTCTTGGCCGCGTAGGCCGTTTGAAAGAACCGGCGTATCTTTTCCTTGCCTGATGTTGCCCGGCGCACGGCCACGTCCTCGCCCCAGGGTTGGCCGATTTCCTTGAGCCGCCCATTGGAGGACAGGCCGAAGATATAACCGCAGCCTCGGCTTTCCAGCCAGTCCATGACCTCGGGCGTGCCGTAATGGCCGTCCCCGCGCACGGTGATATGAACCCGGGGCCAGTTGTTCAGGATGCGGGTAACGACATGGCGCAAGACCGTCGCGGCCTCCGCGCCCGAAGGCCGCTTGCCGGGCCGCAACAGGGACAGGATCGGCTTTCCGGTGGCGGCGTCATAGATATGGATCGGCTGGAAGCAGTAATCATCGTAATGGCTGTTGAACAAGGCCAACTGTTGGCCGCCGTGAACCGCATCGCCGGTGTCGTCGATGTCGAGCGTGATGTGTTCGGGAACGCGGGCGAAGCTTTCGCAAAACAGATCGATCATCGACAAACCCATGCGGGCCAGTTGCCGCCAGGTCGGCGCGTTCTCCAACCGCGACAGGGTCGGCTGGCTCATCAAGTCCCGGCCCGTCTCCGACAGCCGCCCGCAGGCCAGCTTGAAGGCCGGATCGACGCGCAGGGCGTCCAGATCGTCGCAATCCTCATAGCCGCAGGCAATGGCGAACATCCGCGCCCGGATCATATCGTCGAAACCATGGATCACACTCCCCGGATCGCGGGTGTCGGGAAGATGCGAGGCCAAAAGATCGGCCAAACCGAGGTCACGTTCGATCTCGCGCAGAACCAGAACGCCGCCGTCGGATGACAAACGGCCGCCGTCGAAACGGGCGTGGATTTCCTTGCCGCCGACGGGTGACAAACCGGGCAGATATGGGCTAAATTCCTTCATGGCGACCGTAGGTGAAAATGGTGTCGTGGTTTTGGCTTGGACACCATAAACTCTACGATAATTCAACCATTTAAGCTACGTTCGCCACCCTTTTCGGCCACGGATCGTGAATAATTCGGGCTAGTCGAAGAGGCTGACAGCTACACCGAAATCACCCCCAGCGGCAACGGCCTGCGTATCATCGGCAAAGGTAGCACCTATCCACTTCACACCTCGCTGAAGCGTCCCACAGGCCATGTTGAGGTGTATTCAAAGGCAACCCGCTACATCACTGTTTCCGGCAGTCGACTGGAGGGAACACCAGACCATCTGGCTGACCTTGACGACCTAGTTTTTCGCCATCTTGAAGAAAAGCAAAACCGCGATAACGGGGAACGGAAAACATCCTCAGCGAACGATTCCGCAAACGCCAAGTGCAACCCTCCGCGTCAAATCCCTGCCGACCTCTGGGCGCTGGTCCGCGATGGGGTCGAGGAGAATACGCATGACCGAAGCGAACATTTCCATCATGCAATTGGATGGCTTAAGGATTTAGCTTACACGCCGGACGGCATTGAAGATTTGCTTACCCAATACCCGAACGGCATTGCCCAAAAATATGCTGGGCGTCTGCGGCAGGAAATTGACCGCTGTTACAGCAAGTGTGAAACCAAGGCACGCTTGGATAATGAATCTCCTTGGCCTGACCTTGTGCCCCTTGGCGTTCCGACCCTGCCCAGGATGCCGGAAGGTGCCTTGCCGGGCTGGGCCGGGGCCTATGCTTCGGCCCTTGCGAAAGCGACCGAGACCCCCCCGGAACTGGCGGTCGCTATGGTGTTGGCTGCCTGTTCCGTCGCGGCCTCACGCTGGTTCAGCGTCATGGTACGGCCTGATTATTTCGAGCCGAGTAATCTGTGGATTGCCGCCGCCCTGCCGCCTGGAAATCGCAAGTCCGCTGTCCAAGGTGCCGCCGCCGCGCCGCTGCTGGCGTGGGAGCGGGAACGGGCCGAAGCCATGGCCGATGAGATCAAGCGCGTAACCTCCGAAATTGCCAGCCTGACCGCGCGCGTCAATCACCTTAGGCAGCGGGCCGCCAAGGAAGATGACGGCATCGAGCGGGAGAAATTGCAGCGGGAGGCCGCCGCGATTGAAGCCGATATGCCGGAAATACCAAGGCCGCCACAGCTGTGGACTTCCGACGCCACACCGGAACGGCTGGGCACGATCCTTGCGGACAATGGCGAGCGGATGGCCTGGCTGTCGTCTGAAGGTGGAATTTTCGAGCTGTTGGCCGGGCGCTATTCTGGCGGGATTCCGAATTTGGATTTGGTTTTGAAGGCCCACAGCGGCGATGCCGAGAGGGTGGACCGTGGAAGCCGTCCGCCGGTATTCCTCCATAGCCCGCTGCTCACCGTTGGCCTGTCGCCGCAGCCTAGCGTATTGCATGGGCTGGCGTCCAAACCGGGCTTTCGTGGCCGTGGACTGTTGGGCCGCTTCCTCTACCTTCTGCCGCCCTCGCCGCTGGGCTACCGCAACCTTGAAGCCCCGTCTCTCCCCACCTACGTGGAATCGGCGTATGAGGCGGGCCTTCGGGCAATACTCGACATGCCGCCCGCTGTTGGTGCCGATGGTGATGACGTGCCCCATGTGCTGCACCTATCTGCCGCCGCCTATCAGGAGTGGCTGGAGTTCGCCCGCAACATCGAAGAAACAATGAAGCCGGGCGGAGAGTTCGAGGGCGCGACCGATTGGGCGGGCAAGTGCCCCGGAGCCGCTGCCCGCATGGCTGGCGTTCTTCACGTCATAGAGCATGCCAGCGGCAGACCTTGGGCGGAAGAAATCTCCGAATCTACTATGGGCCGCGCCTTGGAAATCATGGCGGTTATTGCCCAACACTCCCGCCATGCGCTGGACCTGATGGGAGCCGATGAAAGCATTTCCAAAGCCCGTCGGGCCTGGGAATGGGTTGAGGGGGGTCGTAGGGCGCGCTTCAGCCAGCGAGAGGCCTATCAGGCTTTGAAGGGGAGCTTCCCCCGCGTGGCCGATCTTCGGGAAGCCTTCGACGCGCTGGCGGAGCGCGGATATTTGGAAATCATCGAGCCGCCCAAGGCCGGGCCGGGCCGCCCGCCATCGCCTTCCGTAATGGTTCGCCCCGACATTGCGGAGGGCTGGCGATGAGCTGGCGCAGCATCATGGGGGCCGCTCCGGCGGCCAAACCCCATCCCCAATATTCCCACAATCCCCAAAATTCGGAGGGGTTGGGGGTTTTGAGGATATTGGGAATATTGGGGATAGCATTCCGCCGGTTGAAGTTACCCCGGAACCGGGGCGCGTCATGCATTGGGAGTTAAGTTGATGGCGAAGAAAAAAGTCAATTCTGAGGAGTGCCTTGGCGTTCTTAGGATACCGGAGCAGCCCGGAAAAAGCCGTCAGCGGGTTTCAGCTGAGGTCAGCACATCACCCGAAACATTAAGCGCGATCACGGCACGGATTTTTACGCAAGTTGGAATGGGACCGCTTGATCTGACCGAGTGTGTTGAGGCTATGAAGGATAAGGGCGTCGCTGTGCGTTCTGGCGATCTATCTGAGGCTGAAGCTACTCTTGCCGCTCAGGCAGTGGCGTTGGACGCCATTTTCCATGAGATGGCGAGGCGATCAGCCTTGAATATGGGGCAGCATCTTTCGGCGGCGGAAACATACATGCGCCTTGCGCTGAAGGCCCAAGGTCAATGCCGAACCACACTGCAAGCCTTGGCGGAAATCAAGAACCCGCACCCGGTGGCATTCGTAAAACAAGCCAACATCGCCCATGGGCCGCAACAGGTGAACAATGGTGTTTCGACGGACCGGCGTGGCCCCGCGCGCGCGGAACAATTTGAAACTGAGCAAAGCAAACTATTGGAGAAATCGGGCGATGGCGAACGGATGGACCCCGGAACGGCGTGCGCGGCAGGCAGAAGCAATCAGGAAATGGCGACCGTGGGAAAAATCAAGCGGACCTAAAACGCCACAAGGAAAGGCTAAGGTCGCCCAAAATGCCTACCGAGGTGGGCATTGGCTGATATGGCGGGAAGCTGTTAAGGCCTTTAATCAAGCTATGCGGGAACAACGTGAGGTGTGCGATGGCATAAAAATTCAGTGGAGGAACGGGGGAGCGGGGTAAATGAAAAACATGAAAAATCACCCCATGAACCAGGCCCCCAGGTGCGGAGCCAAGACACGACGCGGGACGCCCTGCCAAGCCCCAGCAATGGTCGGCAAGCGCCGTTGTAGGCTTCATGCCGGTAAGGCTTCAGGAGCGCCCACCCGCAATGTCCGCGCCTGCCGTGGCATGGACCTGTTTGAAGTCGCCCGCGCCGTCGGACCGCTGGTTGCCGGGGGGTGGCTGGAGCCGGAATCGCCGTACGGCGGCAACAAGGCTTGGAGGGTAAACGACGCTGTTTTCGTCACGTTTGTCACGAAATCCGCCGAAGAGGCCGAGCGCCGCCGCGCATCCCTTGAGTTGATCCGGCGCTGTCAAGGACACCAGGGAGTGGAAAAACGTGACAATCTCGATTGCGCGCGGGTAGATAAAAAGCATAAACCCCCTTTTTCTAGCTCTAAGCCTACTTCTCTACAGAACACAAATTCCGTCACGTTTGTCACGGTCCCCACGCAGGCCGAAAATCCGCCCGGTCCGCGTCAACAACCGGTTGACTCCGGGGAGGTGGTCCAATGAGCGCGACCATCTACCCGCACCCGTCCCTGAATCGTCTCTTTCGCTACTGGGTGCCAGAGATCAAGGATCCTTCGATTGACGCGGCGCTGATGTCAACGGCACTGGCGGGGTACCGGGTAGGTCCTGGTGTCCAGAACATGCGGCGGCGGTGTTCTTGCCAGCCAAGAGGCCCAAGGAGAACGGGGCATGAGCAGACAGAATGAAAGCTACCACCGCCGCAAGGCCGGTATTCAGATGCTGCGCGTTCCGGTCTCTCTGGACCTGGTGGACTCGTTGATTGATTCCGGCCTGCTGGACGGAGAGACGATGATCCCAGATTGGAGAATGCTGAGAAAAGAGGAAGTCCAAAAGGCCGTTGTTCAAGCTCTTCGGGATTGGGCGGATAAGCGGGACAGTATTTGACATGTCAAAAATCAAGACGAAGACCTCTGATAGAATCAGTGGCATGGATAACCTGACATCGAAACAGCGCCGGTTTTCGTGTTTATGCGGGCACCAAGAAGTGGACGGGCGAAGCTTGGTATTCGACCCCCGAGGAAGCGCAGGCGTTCCTGGATGCCAATCCGCCTCAGAGCGGTGACCACCGGATCGCACAAGCGTTATTTGCTAGAGCAGCCCAGAACGTTGATTTAGTCGTTGAGCTTGATAAAAGGCACGCTCGCAACAGGGCTCGATCTGTGGCTGAGGGGCGCAGGTAGGCTTTCCAGATTCAGAGTCCCAGGTCATCCATGACCCACTCACGGTCACCTTCCGCGTGTCGGGAGATCATGATTGGTTGCTCTTTACTGGCTCCATTCTGCCTGATTTCAAAACGCGTGTGTGTGGCGTACAATATGGTCATAGGTTGGCCCTTAGTAGGATAATGCCCCATGGACTTGATCGCCCACCGCCTCATTCCGTGGCTTATTTCCATCGCAGTATTCCTTGCTCCGGGGGCAGGTTTATCCGCCGAGGCTTTGCGTGATGTGGTCCTGCAACTGCGCTGGCTGCACCAGTTCCAGTTCGCCGGGTACTACATGGCGGCGGAGAAGGGCTATTACCGCGAGGCCGGTCTGAACGTCCTCTTCCATCCCGGTGGACCGGGGAAACCGGGACCGGTGCGCGAGATCCTTTCCGGGGCCGCGCTGTTCGGTACCGATGGGACAGGGCTGGTTAAAAACCGCACCGACGGCGAACCGGTGGTGGCCCTGGCAGCGATCTTGCAGAAATCACCTTTGGTGTGGTTGGTTCGGGGCGATAGCGGGATCCATACCATCCAGGACCTGGCCGCCAAGCGGCTGATAATGCTGCATCCCCCGACCCGTACACCGGAGCTGTTGGCGGCTTTTTCCCAGGAAGGGATTGATATCGATGGTTTGGATATTCATCCCACCACCTTTGATGTTCAAGACGTGATCGACGGTCGTTTCGATGCCATCGCTTCCTATAGCAGCAACGGTCCCTGGGCCATGGCCCAGCAAGGCATCTGGCCGCGCACCATCGGACCGGAAATGGCGGGCATTCAGTTTTACGGTGACGTGCTGTTCACATCGCAGACGTTGATCGACGAGGACCCGGATCTGGTCAACGCCTTCCTCGACGCGAGCTTGAAGGGATGGGCCTATGCCTTCGATAACGTCGACGAGGTGGCGGAATTCGTTCATCGCAAGTACGCACCGGAAAAGCCGCTGGACCACCTGAAATTCGAAGGCCGCGAGCTGCGAAAGCTGGCGGCACCGGACCTCGTGCCAATCGGCGATATGAACCCAGGGCGTTGGACCCATATCGCCGAAACCTATGCGGGGCTGGGAATCATCCCCAAGGACTTCGATCTTGACGGTTTCCTGTACGATCGCAACCCGATGATCGAACAGGAAATCTATTACCGAACCATTCTGTTCGCCGGTTTCACGGTTCTGCTGGTGGGCCTGATCGCCCTGTGGATTCTCAATTTGCATATGACTCTGCGGCGGGAGTATCGCCATAAGCTGCTGGCGGAAGCCGCCCTCAGCGAAAGCCAGCGAACCTTGGACACCCTGCTCAGCAACATGCCGGGGATGGCCTATCGGTGCCTGGAGCCGGCTCACAAGGAGATGCGTCTGGTCAGTCGTGGGGCAAAGGAATTGACGGGATATGGGCTGATGGAACTGGTCGGCCATGGTACTCAAGAATACAGCGACCTGCTTGATCCCGGCGATCGGGTTCTGGTCCGGGCCACGATTCTATCCGCCCTGGCGCATAAGGAACCCTTCCAGATTTCCTACAGGATTAAGACCGCTTCCGGGCAGCAGAAATGGGTCTGGGAAAAAGGCCGGGGGATCTATCGGAATGATGGATCCCTGGAAGTCATTGAAGGATTCGTGACGGATGTTACCGACCGGGAGCGGGCCGAGGAACAACTGCGTCAGGCTCAGAAAATGGAGGCCCTGGGTAATCTGGCCGGGGGCATCGCCCATGATCTCAACAACATGTTGCTGCCAATCCGATCCCTGACCGCGCTGATGCTCAAACAGCCCGATGAGACCGACCGCAATGCCTTGCGGATGGAAAAAATCCGTCAAGCCACCGATCGGGCGACAACCCTGGTCACGCGCATTCTGTCCTTCAGCCGAAAGGAAGAGGGCGGCTTCAAGGAGGAGCGCATCGATCTCAATACCATGCTGCTCAACGCCATGGATCTCCTGGGCTCGACCCTGCCGACCACGGTGGATCTGAAATTGAGCGTTGCGCCGGATGTGGGGCAGGTCATGGGTGACCTCAGCCAGCTAACGACCATGGTGCTGGATCTGGCCAGCAACGGCGTGGATGCCATGGAGGGACGCCCTGGAATCCTTGCAATCTCCTTGGCCCGAGAAACCGTCACCAAGTCCGCCACGGGCACGGTCCATGACCTGAGCTCGGGGGTTTATGCCCGCCTGAGCATCAAGGATTCGGGCAAGGGCATTGGGCCGGAGTACATCGACCGCATCTTCGATCCGTTTTTCACCACCAAGGAAGTTGGAGCGGGAACCGGTCTTGGGTTGGCCACCGTCCATGGTATCGTCAGCCATCACATGGGGGCCGTCCACGTTGAAAGTGAGTCGGGCCAGGGTGCTGAATTCATCGTCTATCTGCCCTTGGCGGACGATTCCTAAATGTAGCGGCAGGCCACGTGGGCTTCCTGATCTTCGCCTGTCATATGCGGGATGAGGCGGTTCAGCACCCAGGTTTCCAGGGTCTGGCCCATCTCATCGACAAAGCCCAGAAGATCCTCCCGCCACAGGGCCCGTACTTCGCCCTCGAGCACGTGGTGCTGTTTCCTGTGTTCCTCAAGCTTGGAACAGCCGCGTTGTTCGAACAGGAGTTCCTCGTCCTTGAAGTGCTGCTGGGTATACAGCAACAGGGCGTCGAAGGCCTGTTTGAGGATCTGTTCCTCCTTGTGCTGGTCCACCGCATCGATCAGGAAATTTGCCAGATCGAGCAGTTGCCGGTGTTGGCTGTCGATCAGGTCGTCGCCTAGTTCAAAATCGGGATTCCAGTCGATCATGGTCATTTGGCCGTCTCCGCAAAAGCCGTTGTCCATTCGAAGTCGTGCTGGCGGAACAGCATTACGCAAACGCCGACCACATCGTCGTCGAAACCGCTGCCGCGCCCCTCGTTGAGAACCTTCAGAGCGGTCTCGATCCCCAGGGCTGCCCGGTAAGGGCGGTGTCCGGTGATCGCCTCGGCCACGTCGGCCACTGCGATGATCTTCGATTCCAGCAAGAGGTCCGGCTCTTTCATGCCCAAGGGATAGCCGCTGCCGTCCAGCCGCTCATGATGTTGTCGAACCATGTCCATCACCGGCCAGGGCAGGGGAACGTCGCGCAGGATGGTGGCTCCGGCGGATGTGTGAGTTTTCAGAAGCTCGTATTCCTGGCTGCTGATTCTGCCAGGCCGGGTGAGAATTTCCGCAGGGATATGGATTTTACCGATGTCGTGAATCATCGCCCCCATCTCCAATCCGGTCAGGCGGTCCTGCGCAAGACCCATCTCGCGCCCGATGGCCAGGGACAGTTCGGCGACCCGGGATTGATGACCGGCGGTGTAGGGGTCACGGCTCTCTATGGTTCGGGCCAGAGCCCGCACCGTCTGCACCAAAGCCTCGTTGGTGGCTTCTTGGGAGCGTTGGAATTCCGCCCGGGCGCGATCAAGGTCGGTGATGTCGGTACCGGTAAAGAGCAAGGGGGAATCCGACCCGTCTTCCGCCGACAGGAGACGAATTTTCCAATGCAGTGTCCGCTCGGTCCCGTATTTGGAAACCCACTCGCCAGTTCCGTGGATCTGTTCGCGCGGATCGCCAGCCAAAGGGAGGTTGTCACGCATGCTCTTGCCTTGGGCGCCCGCCATGAAGTGCCAGAGTTGGCGACCGACCAGTTCCGAGGAATCGATCAGTAGCGACTCCTGTGCAGCCTTGTTGGCGTAGCGAATAGTTCCATCGCTGGCGAGGATCATCACAACGTCGCCAATGACATCGAAGGCGGCCCACAGGGCGGGCATCTGTTCCGACTGACGGAAGGCGTCCATCATGGCGCTTTCATTGAAATCATCGGTTCCTCCGCAATTTCGTGTATATTATCCATTGGATTGACCATTCCTGTCAAAACTCTCGTGACGAGTGGTGGAAATAAGGGCGAGGCCATGGCACAGACAAAATCCAAGGACGCCTTCATTCAGCAACTCAAATCGCTGCTGGCCAGCCACCGCGCGGTCATGGAAGGGCGGATCTTTCAGCTCGATCTCTCGGCGGTGAAAGAGGACCTGGGCGAGAAGTGGGACAAGATCGCCAAGAGCATCGACCGGATCGTGGTCAGTATTCTAGATCTGCGGCTGTCCGCTTCCGATGTTTTCATGAAGCAGGACCCGACCCATTATCTAGTCGCCTTCGCCACCACGGATTCCGCCCGTGCCCGGCTGAAATTGGCCTTGGTGGCACAGGAAGTGGGGCAGCGGGTGCTGGGGCTGTCCTGGCACGAGAACGCGGGACTGGTCAAATCCCTGACCCTGGACGAAAACGATGAAATCAAGGTCGAGGATTACGAAGTCGACAAAAGTGCCATCGAGGAGACCAAGCCATCCGCAACGGCCAAGGCTCGCGGCGGTGCCCAACTGTTTCCCGGTCTGGATCATGTGGCGGAAGACGAGGGAAAGATCGGCTTCATGTTCCGGCCCATGTGGTACGTCAAACGCAAGGTCATCACGACCTATCTTTGTGTACCCGCCATTACCAGCGAGAATTCCAGTTTCCGCTGCGGCTACAACGTCCTGCCCAAGCCCAGCGACCCGAAACAGATCGCGTTTTTGGACAATGCCACCGCCAAACGGTTGAGCCAGGAATTCAAGTCCCTGGCGCAAAAGAATATGGCGCCGTTGCTGACCATGCCGGTGCACTACGAGACCCTGTTCCAGCCACAGGCCCGCATTGCCTTCATCAAGACCTGCCGGGAGCACCTGGACAAGAACAGGAAACATGTGGTGCTGGAAATCGTCGGACTGCCCGAAGGCATTCCCTTTTCCCATCTTCAGGAAATTACCCAGGCGGTGCGGCCCCTGTGCCGTGCGGTGATGGGACGGGTCCGGCGCGGCGTGGTCAAGCTGCCGTTCCATCGCGAGGCGGGCCTGCATGGAGTCGGCATCGACCTGAGCGTGGGGGGCCATTCCGAAGACACGATTATTCAGGAATTCGATGCCTTCGTTTCCGTCGCGGCGGAAAACGACCTGCATACCTACGTGCATGGGATCGGATCACTGGCCCAGAGCACGGCGGCGGTCTGCGCCGGGTTCGACTATGTGGACGGCTATGCCATCGCCAACGTGGCCGACGCGGCCCGGGATATCGAAGTCTACGATATCCGCGATCCCTACAAGAAACGGCTGGATCGTTGAGCTTGGTACTACAGTAGTTCGTTGACCACGGCCATCAGGTCCTCGTCGGTGAAGGGCTTCACCACGACGCTGGTGGCGCCGTATTCCTTGGATAATTCCAGGAAGTCCAGGTTGCGGGTCCGCCCACCGCCTGAAATGGCAATTACCGGCAGGTTGGGGGCATCCGCCTTGAGTTCGGAGATGGTCTCGATGCCTTCCTTGCGCGGCATGATGATATCGGTGATCACCAGATCCACTTTGTTGTCACGGAACACCGCCAGGCCTTCTTCTCCGTTGGCGGCTTCGAGAACCACATGGCCTTCGCTCTCGAGAATCTCTTGAATGGTGAAACGGGCCAGTTCTTCATCGTCGATGACTAAGATGGTTGCCATGGTTGTCCTCTATTCGCCGGTTTTTGTTGTTCTCGGAATTAGTATATCAAAAATCGCCCCCTTGCCGACTTCACTTTCCACTGTAATAGCCCCACCGTGTTTGGCGATGACCCCATAAGCCATGGATAGGCCAAGGCCGGTGCCTTCACCCACTGCCTTGGTGGTGAAGAAGGGATCGAACAGGCGCTGCAGGATCTCTTCGGACATGCCGCAACCGTTATCGGATACGGCAATCCGGACGTAGTTACCCGGGGACAGGTCCGTTGTGCGGCTGTGGTGTTCCGGCCCCATGGTCATGGAGTTCACATTGAATCTGATTTCTCCCACATTACCCGCTATGGCATCCACGGCATTGGTGGCCAGATTGATCAGTACCGTTTCCAACTGCGAGACATCGGCCTCGATCAGACTGTTGTCGGGATCCAGGTCCGCCTGAACCGTGACTGTCGATGGCAGGGTCGATTGCAGCAGCTTCACGGTGTCTCGAACCAGGTCGTTGACCGCAATCACCTTGAACTCCGATTCCTGGTCGTCCCGTCGGCTGAATGCCAGGATCTGGGAAATCAGCTTCTTGGCGATATTGGCGGCCTCGATCACCTTTGCCAGGCGCGCCTTGTCGCGGCTGTCATTGGGGAGTTGCTTGAGGGTCAGGCCGGTCAGGGCGATGATCGGCAGCAGCATGTTGTTCACGTCATGGGCGATGCCGCCGGCCAAATTGCCCACGGCTTCCATTTTTTGGGCTTGGCGGACCGTCTTCTCGGCCTCGATGCGCTCGGTAATGTCGGTGAAAGAAGTGACACCGCCGATAATTGCGTCATCTTTTTTGATGGGTTGGACCGCGTAACGGACCCGCAAGGGCGTGCCGTCGGCTTTCCAAAACACCTCGTTTTCGATGGTGATGGAGCGCCCTTCGCGTACCGCCCGCAGAGCATGGCAGTCGGATTTCCGCATGAGGGCGCCATCGGCATTCGTATGGTGGATGAGTTCATGCATGGACTGCCCGACCAGCTTCTCCGGGCCTTCGTATCCCAGGAGGTGGGCCGCGGCGGGATTGGCCAGAGTACAGATCCCGTCGGTGTCGATGGCATAGATACCATCGCTGGTGCTGGCCAGGACCATGCTCAGCATTTCCTCGCTCTCTTTTAAGTCTTGGTCCGTCTTCTTTTTTTGGCTGATGTCGGTGGCGACTTCCATGCGCACATAGCGACCGTCCAGCCATTCAATGGCACGATCCCGGCAGTCGAGCCAATTGCCGGTAATGGTGTTCTGGAATTCCCAAACATAGGTGGGAGCGGGGGTTCCATCCGCATTCAGCAAGTACTTGTTGGTACAGAAATCACAAGGTCCGGTCTGGCCCTGTTGCAGAACTTTCCAGCAGGTCTGCCGTTCCACGTCCCCAAACAGGCGCCGGGCGGAGTCGTTCAGGAACAGCAGTTCATAGGTCTCCATGTCGGCCACATAGACAACGGCATCCAGGCTGTTCATGACCCGGCGGAAGCGGTTCTCGGATTCCACGGCCTGACGATGAGCCTCTTCATCCACGCGGGCCTCGGCCAATTGGTCACGGGCCCGGTTGCGCTCGGCCAGGCCCGCCGCCAGGGTCATCACCGAAAGCGACATGACACCAATGAAGAATTGCACCTGGATCAGGGCCAGATTGATGTCGTCGCTGAAAAACGGGCCGGTTCGTAAGGAAGTGGCGACAATGGCGAAGGCGGCCACCACGGCCACGCAGAAAAACGCAAACCAGTCCTGCAAGCGCGTGGCGGCCCATAGGGTGACCGGGATCAGGGCAAAGACAAAAGAGCCATGGAAGGGGTTGTCTTCCCGCATGCCAAAGGCCAGGGCGGCGATAAGCACCAGCAAGGAGAAGGCGGCCAGGCTTTCGCCTCGGTTGTCCCATCGGTTTGCGCCTTCCCCGGGGAAGGCCAGACTGAGAATCAGCGGGGCCAGGACGACCACCCCGACCGCATCGCCGGTCCACCAGGTCACGAAGGTATAGGCGTAGTTTTCCCAGGGCAGGAAGCCTGCAACGGCGAGTCCGGTGACACCGAACAGGGCGCTGATGAACTGCCCGAAGACCACCGCGATCCAGAAAAAATGCAGCAGGTTGCTCAGTTCGCCAAACGGGTGGGTGGTTCCGGTGAGCCGCCGCACCGCCCAGGCGGCCCCGACCGTGGACAGCACATCGCCCAGTCCGTTGGCGCTGGCCGAGCCAAGGGCGGCCAGAAGGGTAGCGAGCGATTGCATGTCGAGATAGGCCCAGGCATTGCCTGCAAAGGCTCCCAGGAACACGCCGGGCCAGATCCGGGGCCCCCTGATCATGGCCCAGGCGAACATGATCCCCGATGGGAGCCAGACGGCGGTGACATTGCCAGGTGGAATGGCGAGGGTCTGGCCGATCCGTGCGGTGACGACGTAGGCCGTCGCCACGGCCAAGATTTCGAGTAAGCTTCTATCGACCCTCAGACCCATCAAACGCTACACCTAACGAATACAGGGCCTTAAATTATACAGTTTTTATTGGAGGGATTGAAGCTGTGAATGGTCTTTACTCTACTGAGCATCGTTGTCCATAACATTTTGTCGATTGGAGTATTCGCCTTTTTCCTGAAACAATTTTGGCCGATGATAAGGCGGAGATATTGGACCCGTTTCGATTTGATCCTGGTCATATCCATCGGCAGCACCGGTATACTCAACAAAGAAGTAAAATTCGGCATGCTGGTGTCCCTGTATAACAATCCCGCAAACTGAATACATACCCCCAAGCACTGGAATGACGCGACGTCAAAGACGGGGTGTGGCAACGGGTGCAAGAGCGGCACGGTACTCTGGACGCCAGGACAAAGCCATTCCAGCGTCACAAAGACCTGCGCTACTTGCTGACCCGAGCGGGTCGAGTGTGGTGTTTGCAGGTCCATACGAAGCGCGACCGCCGGGAGATCGACGAACTGAGCGAGTTGTTGAACCGCAACAGGTAGATAACCCTTGCCCAGGGGCGGACTCGGTCACTGATTGCCAAGATTGTACCAACGCCGAACGAGCGTGAAGACGCTCTGTCGATCGACCTGCACGGGGATTTGGCAAGCAGCTTGGCCTTGGCAAAAAATAAAGGGAAACCGGTTATGACCACCGGTTTCCCCCAAACTGAGATTCAATTGGTAGCGGAGGAGAGACTTGAACTGCCAGGGGGAATGGGGATCGCAAAAGAAGGCGCGCACAGGCAGGCTCTTGTGGTCGTAGAACTCGCCGCCGTTGTCCAGGGTGACGGTTTTCCGAGCCCGTTTGGGCGCCCGATTGAGCAAACCGGCCAGCGCCTCGGCGGTGGTGCGGGCGGTTTTGTCTGGAAGGGGCGCGGTGAGCAGCAGCCGTGACCGGCGCTCGATGCAGGTGAGCAGACAGGCCCGTTGCTTGCGGAAATGCACCAGATCGGCCTCCCAATGGCCCGGCTCGGCGCGCAGATGGGCCTTGGTCGGGCGCATATGGATCGGCATCCGGTCGGGGATCGGCGGATCGCGCCGCCCTTTTCGGGCCCGTCGTCCGCGACGGGATTTGGCCTGCGGCAACAGGCGGTGGAGCTTCCGCCGCCGCCCGTGGGGCCCGTAGATCCAGGCATAGATTGTCTCGGCGCTGACGGTATGCTCTGATCCTTCGAGCTTGAGCCTTCCGGCGATCTGCTCCGGGCTCTGTTCCATAGCAAGTGCATCCAGGATGTGGGTTTTCAGAGGGCTCAAGCGCTCGATCTTCGGCAGGCGGCGTTTGCGCGCCCAGGCCATGCGCTCGGCCATGGCGGCTTGTATCCGGCCCGGGGCAGCCGGTTTGTACTAATTCCCGGCCAATGGTCGAGGCCGAGCGGGCCCATCAACCGCCCAATGGCCCGTTGAGATTTACCGTCTGCATGCAGACGGTAAATCTCGCATCTTTCGTCCAAGCTGACGTGTGCATATCTCTGTCCCATAGCATTCCCAGCATACCTGGGTGGTGCACTTGGGGTCTGAATCTAGGAGGTACACCCTACGTCTTCAGCGTGATGTTCTTGGACTATCTGCAAGACAAGTTGGCCACTGATCCAGCCTCCATCAAAAAGCAGATCGCCGGTCGGTTTCGCGACAACCTTCTCGGCGTCATGTACTTCTTCACCGTCGAAGTGAGCCGAGGCGACAAGACCCATGTTCACGGCGCTCTAACGGTGACGGACGAACATAATCCAATAGATAGCCAGAACGCCCTAAAGCATGGCCGCTACACTGCCGAGGCCATTGAGGGACGGCGGGCAATATCTGAACTGTTGAAGCAGTGCCGGGAGACGATGGGAAGTCTTACGCCGTAAGGGTAACATTACGAGCAGAAATCATTCTATAATGTTAGTGGAACGATGAAAGGGAAATCCAATGAAGCTGAAGATGAATATGCTGATGGTTCTAGGCTCAGGACCCATAAAAGGGATTCCCAATAGTCGGTGGACATGATTCCCTTCCCTGGAATTTTAGGGAGGGGAAAGCCGATGCAGAGCCATCATTTCTGGTTGTCCGACAAACAATTCGAACGCCTTCAACCGTTGCTGCCGAACAAAACAAGAGGCGTCCCGCGCGTCGATGACCGGCGGGTGATCAGCGGCATCATCCATGTTCTTCGCCACGGCTTGATGTGGCGTGACGCGCCCGTCGCCTATGGACCGCACAAGACCCTGTACAACCGCTTCGTCCGTTGGAGCGAGGCCGGAGTGTTCGACCGGATCTTCGCCACCCTGGCCGCCGAAAGCACGGCCACCCATACGGTGATGATCGACGCCACCCATCTCAAGGCCCACAGGACGGCGGCGAGCCTGCTCAAAAAGGGGCTGTTCCCCGCCGTATCGGGCGCACCAAGGGCGGCCTGAATTCGAAACTGCATGCCGCCTGCGATGCCGATGGAAAGCCCCTGATCCTGCTGCTGACCGAAGGACAAGTCAGCGACTATCGCGGCGCCGACACCATGCTCCCTGCATTCCCTGATGCCGACGACCTGATCGCCGACAGGGGATACGACAGCGACCGTTTCCGCCAGGCCCTGCTTGATCTCGGCATCGAGCCCTGCATTCCAGGTCGCTCGAACCGCAAAGAGGAAATCCTTTACGATAAAGCCCTCTACAAGCAGCGAAACTTGATCGAGCGCATGTTCGGTCGGCTCAAGGACTGGCGGCGTATCGCCACCCGCTACGACCGTTGCGCCCATACCTTCATGAGCGCAATCTGCATCGCCGCAACCGTCATCTTCTGGTTATGAGTCCTGAGCCTAGCTGTCTTGATGATGCCTTGGCCTGCTTTTGCGGACTCTATGTTATGCATCGCTGAAAAATCGGTTGGTTTTGATTGGGAACAAGAACAATGGGTGCCCAAAATCTTTCGCACTGATTCAAAATTCATTCTTAGAACAGCGACAGAAAAAGATAAGGATGACCCAAAGCTTAGTAATCCAGGAAACTTGGCAAAGACGCAAATCAGTCATGTCTGGTCGATGTTTGGCGTGGGTTACCTTCAGGCTTGTCGGAGCAGTAAAGAAGGAATCCACTGCGATGCAGGTGTTGGAATTTTTAATTTTCGCAAATTGAGCCAAAGGTTCATCTTTGAACAAGGCCTTGGTATGCCAATGCTGGACCATCCTCAGGTCCATGAGTTCAAAAAGACCTATGGTTTCGTTGGGTCTTCAACTGTGGAAATCGGTTCCTGTTCCAAGATTTAAGGAACACGTCCGTGCGGCGATGGGGGGGCATTACTTCATCGCCATAGTGGCAGGACTGCATTAAATCAGCATTCGCAAAGTCAGCTTTGGCTGATTTGCGGGAACAGATACCAAGCGCCCATTATCTACATCAACTTTCAAACTGGGCTTCTTTCGCGCTTTCAGCTTGTTGTGTTTTACGTCATAGCTGGACACCCGCATTAACCGGCCCATTCCGGCTTTGAAGAGCTTTGAAGGCCCGGTTTGGTGAGTGGGCGTGATGATCCTCACCGCCGATCGCTCTGATCGGGCGGTTTTTGTGGTGAACCTTTGCTGTTTGGGCGGATTCATCCCCTCAAAGCGCGGCGTTCATGGAAGATCAGGCGGACAGACCCACGCCAACTCTGACAGCCGCCCTCCAACTTGAATCCAATTTATGCAACCTGGCACCCTTAGAGAATAAAAACTCTAAATATTACATAAAAAATATTAGGAACTTAAATGCCACAAAAAAACATAAAATAAATATATTGCATTTATTTAAATAATGTGGCATCACATTATAATGTTCAGTAGAAAATATATTGGAACCATTTCCAATAATATAAATTATCCCTGCACAATGAAAGTCAGCATGACCCCCCCCCTACATGTAGAGAGCTTCAACCTCGGGGTTGAGGCATGTGGTCATCTGTATTCAGATGCCATCATCCAGATGTTATCTGGAAATAAGTGGGACGCCTACGAGATCTACGACCGACTGCGACGTTGCCACAATCGGGACAAGTGCGGCAATGGCTCCTGCCTCGGCAGGATTGAGAGTTTGGCGAGCCAATTGTCCGGTTTCCCGCTTGTGGGCCAGCACAACGCCTATGCCGATCTGTTTGATTTTCGATGAGGGGATCTTCATGAGTGTGAATATGGAAAGTTGTCAAATTGTCTGTGGGTCCATGGCTCAAGCTGGAATGAACGCCCTGGAAGGGCGTGACCTGTGTACGGCGCGGTCTATTTTTGACCGAATCAATCTGTGCATCAACCAAGGGAATTGTTCCGAGTCTTTTAGCTGCCTAATTGGCAGTTCCAAACTGGGGAGCGCCATCTTCGAATTCAAGATGAACGCCAAACCCGCAGGACTCAAGGGGGGGCTAAGCGAGCAACCCCTACCCCATCAACCGACACGTAAACCTATGAATATTTGGAGAATTCAAATGTCTAAGACAAATGAAGAAAGCATTCGAGACAGAGCCTATCAGATCTGGGAAAAAGAAGGACATCCCACTGGCAATGAAGACGCAAACTGGACACAAGCAGAGCTGGAACTGTCTGAGTCCCCGAAGGTCCTTAAGGTGCAGCCGGTCAAACGGCCATCCCCTCAAGAGCCAACTCTCAACTCCTAAGAATGGTGAACAACATGTCCTTTAGTAGTTTCTCATCTGCACAAAAAGCCCCCAAAATTATCAACCTCGACGACAAGACCAAGGACGCGCCGACACCCCCTCAGCCCCCCATAAAACCGGTTAAAATACCTTTACACAGGCTGCCTGACGGCAGTTGGAAATTTTCCAACGTCAAAAGAGGCAGTCGCCATGAAGCTGTGGAAGGCTTTCACCAACAGCATGATCAACCTGCTCTCGGTCCTGGACAACTTCACCGAGGGCACCAACGAACTATCGCTCATGTACAGGGACGCCTGTCAGTCGGCACGTAAAGAGCAGGCCCTCGAGGTTGCTCACGAACTAGAGCATTTTTTGATCAATCCAAGTCATATCCGGCAGCAGAGAAGTAGTCCGTCCTGAACAACGCCTAAGCCATTGAGATTAAATATATTTGCTCATGTATAGATCAGAAAACTTACGCCAAAGCGGAAATAAGTTTGAGAAGTGTAATTTATCGTTTGCTATCTTAACTGCCAATTCTCCATTCAACAGAGATGGAGGCCCAGGCAGCCAAGCGAGGCATGTAGGTTTGAGCCTATACCTGCCCCATATCAGTGCTTCCGGTGTCGCCTTTGTCCATCATCATCCACCCATTTCCACCCCGGATTATGGGTATTTTATGGGTACAAACGAAAAAAACCCGCCGTGTGGCGAGCTAACTATTTGAAAAACTTGGCGTCCCCTAGGGGATTCGAACCCCTGTTGCCGCCGTGAGAGGGCGGTGTCCTAGGCCTCTAGACGAAGGGGACCCGGAGCGAAGGCCCGTTGTTTACGGGAAAGCCGGGGGGGGGTCAAGGGAAATCGGGGAGTCCGGGCGGCCCGCGATAGGGGCGGATTGCAGTCGTCCATCGTGGGTGCGCAGACCCTGTTGCAAGGCCAGATACTCGGGGTGTTCTGGCGGTAAATGGCCGTGGCGGATAAGGAAATCGATCACCACCAGGGCACAATTGAATTTAAAGCTATCCGCCGTTTCCAACTCCTCGATAATCCGTTCGATGGACCAGAGCAGGAAGTGGTCGATCTCGCCGTCGGTGTTGCGCGGGGTGAAGTCGGCGGGGACCTCCAGGTCATAGACATAGAGGATATCCCGGCGCATGCCGTTTTCCCGTTCCAACTGATAGGAGATGGCCCCCACTGGCCGGGCGCGGCGCGCCAGATGTTCGGGGATGTCGGCTTCCTCGGCACATTCCTTGATCAGATTATCCATGAGCGACAGGGTGGCGGGCTGGCCGCCGGCGACCAACTGGTCCAACTTTCCCGGCGCTGTGGGTTTGTCCAGCGCCCGTTTGCCAATCCACATATGCGGGCGGCTATTCTGGGTCAAATAGCCATTGAGATGGACCCCGGTGCCAAGAATTCCGAACCGGGCCACCGCTGCCCGTTCCAAATACAGCAACGGCGACGCGCCCGGGGCGGTGACGGCGGCATAAAGCTCGTCCCGCCATTTGGTGAAATGGCCTTCTTCGGCCATGCGCCGCAGGGCCGGGTCCATGGCCCGGGTGCGGTCCTCCACGGTTTGCCACCTGTCGAGCACCGCTACTCGGTCATCGGAGCAGCCGAACACTTCCGGATGGCGGCTGCAGACGGGGATGAATTCCCGGCGCACCCAGCCCACCTGCTGATCGGCCACCACGAAGGGCACGAAGAAATCCGGTGTCCAGCGGTTACAGCGGCGCAGGTGACGGAGCAGGGGGCGGGCTTCGGTCATGGTCGGTTCAGGCGCTGAGAGCCACCGCATCCTTTTCCGCCGTCAAGACCACCTCGACCCCAACGATGCGGCGCAGGGCGGCGGCTAACTTTTCCCGCTGGTCGTGATGCATATCGCGGACCTGGATGTCGATTTGCAGGTCGTCCCGTTGAACATTGCGCACGGTGCTGTACCAGGTGGTGGGGACCAGGCCACGCTTGGCAAAGGCCTCCATCACCCGGGGCATGACCCCGGCATCGGCAACGGCATGGACGGAAAAACAGGCGGTGGATGATTGCGGCTCGGTCGCAGCGGACCGGAAGGGTGTCAGGGACATGACGGGATACTCCAAACAGTCGAATAACATTGAGGCGAACGGGAAGGCCCGGTTCTCAGCGGAGAACCGGGCCGGTAATTCGCATCGCGACAGCCGCGAGGGCGGTCCAGCCTGTTTGGGTCAAGTGGGTCATAACGGCATGATCCTAGACCCTAAAGAGTCGACAAATCAAGGGGTCGTCTTGATTTCGTCTCTCGTGCTGTGTCACTTTGGGGCATCTTCAACAACGGATCCGGTCATGAAAATCAGCGCCAAGGCTCTCGGCAAGAACCAATACCTGCTCGCTTTCGATGATGCGCGGGTGACATTGGATCAATCGGATCTGAAGCAGCTTCTGGCGCAACTGAACAAGTTGGTCAGCGGCGGCGCGGTCACTCCGGACAAAGTGCAGGCGCACCTGATCGCCTTGATAAAGGCCGCCGATAACCTGGGGTTACAGGCCCTGCTCCATGCCTCCGAACCCGACGATATTTTGATGCTGCTCAAGGCGGGAGAGGCAGATAAGACTCTGAAGGATCGTTTGTTTGCCAATATGTCGGAGCGTGCCCGCCGAGTGGTCGAAGAGGATCTGGCGTTCAAATACAAAGACGGTGTGCCCCATGCTCACCTGAGCGTGGCCCTGGCCCGGTTGTCGCGGACCATAACGGCGCTGCGGGGCGAGGGGCGTCTGAGCATTCAATCAAAAAAGCAAACGGGCAGCACCTAAAAGGCCTGCCCGTGGGTACACCAATCCGCAAAAGCTCTTTTACGCGGCGGCATCCGCCTTTGTCGCGGCGGCAGCCGCTGCTGCTGCTGCAGCCTGTTTCTTGGCTCGATCAGCGCGATCCCCCTTGCTGCTTTTCACATAGGCGATCTGGCAATGAGGCAGGCAATAGGGCTTGCCGGGCACCGCTGTTTCGCCGCAGAACTGAAAGTCCGGTTTGCCAGGCTCGCCAATGGGCCAGCAGCACATGCCGTGGGTGAGCTGGTCCAAGGTGATGATCTCGTTTTTGCCAGATTTCTTGGCTTTGGCCACGGGGGCCGGCTTGGGCTCCGGCTTGGGCTCGGGCTTGGGAGCGGCAACGGCCGGTTCGGCCTTGGCCGCCGGAGCCTTGGAGGCCTTCTTGGCTGGCGCCGTCTCGCGCGGCGTCGTTTTCTTGGCGGCGGCAGCTCGCTGAATGGGGGACTGCCGTTTGGGCAGGCCAAGGCGGTGGGCCTTGCCGATGACGGCGTTCTTGGTGAAGCCCAGGCGGCGGCCAATTTCTCCGGTGGCCAGGCCTTCACTCCACAATTCGGTTAAGAGCTTGATACGGTCGGGGGTCCAATCTTGTGACATGCTGCCTCTGTCTTGCGCGTCCATTGGAAGAGGACGGAAGGAAAAAATCATTGAAACCAGTAGCTTGGCGGGAAGCGTGGCCGGTCCCGAATGGTCAGCGCGAGATTACATCATCTGTTCCCACGCGGCAACCCCGCCCCGAAACTAAGACCCAAAAGGCGGCCACCGGATGGAGGCCGCCTCAATAGGAACGCGCGGAATAAGCGGAGGCCCTATTTTTCGCTGGCCGGGCAGGTCTTGATGCCGAGGATGCTGTAGGCCGGGCACCAGCCAAGCATGGTGGTCAGCACCGGCACGATACCAATCAGGCCAACCCAGCGATAGGATACGCCTTCGGCCACGGCGGCGAAGGTGAGCAGCAGGCCTCCGACGAGAACGCGCAAAAAGCCATCGAGAAAACCGACATTATGAGGCATTGGAAAAATCTCCGTTGGACGATGATGGGATCACATGGACCCATCATGACGGTCCTGGGCGAGCCTGTCGGTGACCAAGTCACCTAGGGGAGATTTATTTTGCCACAAGCCCTAATCCCTCCCGGTCGGCCAGATCGATACGGCCCCGGGCGAGGCGGACCAGCCCCCGCCGCTCGAATTCTTTTAACTGACGGCTGATCACCTCGCGGGCCGAACCCAGCTCCACGGCGATGTCTTGATGGGTGAGGGGAAGGCTGGCCGATTCCCGGCCTCGATCCAGCAGAAACTGGGCAAGGCGCTGGTCGATACGCCCGAAGGCCACTTCCTCGATCAGTGCCAGCAAGCCATTGACCCGCGTGCCATAGGCGGAAAAAACGAAGGCACGGAAAATGCGAGACGTGGCGAGCAAATCCTGAAAAGCGGCGGCGGGCAGAATGGCGGCGGTGACGTCGGTCTCGGTCAGGCCCTCGGCGTTGTAATCCTCCCCGGCCATCAGGCAGGAGGTGGTGAGGACGCAGGTCTGCCCCTTCTCCACCCGATAGAGCACGATTTCCCTCCCGCTTTCAGCGACCATCTGCACCCGAACACTGCCGTCGATCACCATCAGGTAGTTGGCGCAGGCGCCGCCGTCGTGAAATACCGTTTGCCCGGCGGGCAGGGCTGCGATCTGGGCAATCTGCAAGAGCCTTTGACGCTGATCGTCTGGCAGCGCTGCCAGCGGGGGAAATGCGGCAAGCCAGTTTTCGGTCATCAAGGGTTTTCCTTTGCCAAGCGGTATTGGATCATAGCGTGAAGCGAAATTGGGCGCCATCGGGTTGGTGACCCCGCACGATGTCTGCTAGGCTTGAACCCATCGAACGAGTCGTCCCAATACCCGGCGAATCCAGGGGGAATCCAGCCCATGTCCGACCTGACCCAGACGTCCGCCTGGCAAGCGTTGCAAGCGCATGCCGAGGCCATGACCCATGTCCATATGCGTGATTTGTTCGCCGAGGACCCGGGCCGCTTCGAGACTTTCTCCCTGCGGTTGGGTGATATGCTGGTGGACTACTCCAAGAACCGTATCACCGGTGAGACCATGGACAAGCTTTTTGCCCTGGCCGAGGCGGCGGATCTGGAGATCTGGCGCGGTCGGATGTTCGCCGGCGAGCATATTAACAACACCGAGAACCGCGCGGTGCTGCATGTGGCCCTGCGCAATCGCTCCGACCGGCCAATCCATGTGGATGGGGTCGATGTGATGCCCGCCGTGCGGCGCGAGCTCGATCACATGCGGCGGTTTTCGGAATCCGTGCGCGAAGGGTATTGGACCGGTCATACCGGAAAGCCCATCGCCGATGTGGTCAATATCGGCATCGGTGGCTCCGATCTGGGCCCGGTGATGGCCTGCGAGGCCTTAAAGCCCTATCACCATCCCCGCCTGAAGGTGCATTTCGTCTCGAATGTGGACGGCACCCACATGGCCGAGACCCTCAAGGATCTGGATCCGGAAACCACCTTGTTCCTGGTGGCCTCAAAGACCTTCACCACCCAGGAAACCATGACCAATGCCCAGTCGGCGCGCAAGTGGCTGACCGACCAGTTGGGCGAGGCGGCGGTGGGGCGTCATTTCGCCGCCCTATCCACCAATACCGAGGCGGTGGCCGCCTTCGGCATCAATACCGCCAATATGTTCGAGTTCTGGGACTGGGTGGGCGGACGTTATTCCCTGTGGTCGGCCATCGGCCTGCCCATCGCCATCGCCATCGGCATGGACGGCTTCGAGGACATGCTGCAAGGCGCCTATGAGATGGACGAGCATTTCCGCACCACGCCACTGGATAAAAACATCCCGGCCATTCTCGGACTGCTCGGGGTGTGGTACGGCGACTTCATGGGCGCCCATGCCCATGCGGTGCTGCCCTATGACCAATACCTGCATCGACTGGCCGCCTATCTGCAACAGGCCGATATGGAAAGCAACGGCAAACGGGTGACCCGCGACGGGCAGCCGGTCCCCTACGCCACCGGCCCGATCCTGTTCGGCGAACCAGGCACCAACGGCCAGCATTCCTTCTATCAGTTGATTCACCAGGGCACCCACCTGATCCCCTGCGATTTCATCGCCACGGCGGAAACCCATAACCCCATGCCGCACCACCACCCGATCCTGCTGTCCAACTTCCTGGCCCAGCCGGAAGCCCTGATGACCGGCAAGACCGAAGACCAGGTGCGCGAGGAACTGGTGGCCCAAGGGAAGTCCGAAAAACAGATCGCGGCCCTGCTGCCGCACAAGGTGTTCCCCGGCAATCGTCCGACCAACTCGATCCTGCTCAAGACCCTTGACCCCCATGCCCTGGGACAACTGGTCGCCCTCTACGAGCACAAGATCTTCGTCCAGGGCGTGGTTTGGGGGATCAACTCCTATGACCAATGGGGCGTCGAACTGGGCAAGCAGCTGGCCCGGGTGATTCTGCCGGAACTCACCGGCGACGCCGAACCCCGCAGTCACGACGGCTCCACCACGGCGCTGATCGAGCAGATTCGGGCCTGGCGGGGGTCGCAACAGCCTCAAAATTAATGGTAGATTTGTCGCAAGACATATCGGCATAATCGTATCTGTATAACCTTGGGGCGGTCCATTGTCCGGGGCGCCCTGGGCCAATGCGGAGGATGAGTATGCGCATCGCATTGCATAGATGGCTGTTTATTCTTGGATGTTCCTTGGCGATCTGGTTGACGGCTCCGGTGGCCGAGGCAGCGGATGGCGAAACACCAGAGCCGAAACAATCCAAAGAACAGCCGGAAAAGAAGTATCTGGAAGCCCTGGTGCCTTTCGAAGACCGCATGGCGCGGATCCGTAGAGCTCTACCCGGGCTTGAGACGACGGCGCGCGCCGATCGAGTCATGATTCTGATCCGGATCTTGGATCGAGCATACTCGACCACTCTCAATAATTTCAACTTTGGATTGCGCGCTGTTTCCAACGCCTTGATCCAGATTCAACAAGAAGACGAGACATCTAGAAAAATCGGGAACGCTTTCCTCGAATCGATTCCGAAATTGTGGAATGAACAGCGCGAAGGATTGAATCAAACCGCGCAAGAATTGGCAAACGACGTTGAATCATACGCTTATCCCGGTGCGAAAGGAGATCTGCTTGAGATTTTGGGGCGCTACTTTCGACGAATAGACCGCCTGTGGGAGGAACTAAGAGATCATCGCAAGGCAATAGAGGCTGGGAATACCGTAACTGATACGGTACTCAATTCGATCTGGTTCCGATCTGTTTCGGCAATCGTATTGCTGGAGGTGGAGATGCGCCTGACGTTCTTCCACAGTCGGCTTGACGACTACGGCTCCGCCGCAGAAAGTCTGCATCACTCCCAAGACCTAGCTTTAGCCTATGTTTTCAATTGCTATTTGGTGCGATTAATAGATGGAGAGCCTTGCGGGCCCTTGCTTGACAAAAGCACTCAGTATTTAAACATTGCAAGCAATGCCTTGGAGGAAATCGAGGAAGATCGGCAAAAATTCGGTTTTCTGGCATTGGATACTGCTACTGAAAGCAAAAATCCTTTGATTCGTTACTTGACGGCAAAGTCTCGACGCAATGCCGAGAAACTGCGCTCCGAGAAGCAGCTAGTCGACGCCATGAAGACAATGGTGGATCTGGCATCCATCGGAAGCTTCAAGAAGGCTGAGTTTACCGCAATTTGGAAGGCCTATGAGTTTGGTCGCCGCAATGCCCATGACCGTTTCGAAGACAACGCCGACAAGGTTTTCAAGGCCTTGAAAATGTTTGGTTCGGGGAATCAGAAGAAGAATCAGAACACCGAGACCAGCAAGACCACCGCCAATACCGACTTCTGGGCAGGCCAGGTTTCCCGCCATCCGGATAACGGTCGCTTGGAGGCCTGTCTTGTCGTGCCGGACCACAAACTGACCCGGGGCATGGCGTTGATCGAGTATCCGGTACTGGGCAAAACCCGACTGGCTTTTTCGGAAAAGGACTGGAACCTGAAGGACGGCGAAACGGTGAAAGGCACCCTGATCTTCGACGATGGCACGCCTCTACCATTTGACGGTCGGGTCTACAACAAAGGGCGGCTATATATCTCGCCGCTACCCGAACACTTCATCGAACAGGCGACCGATGCCCGCTTCCTCTCCGTGAAGATACCGCAAGGCAAGCGTTCCTACCCCCTTTACAGCATCGACATGGTCTACGACTCGTTGCGAGATTGCCTGGCCGAGGCCGGGGTGAAAGTTCCGGAAAGGATGGGGTTGCAGAAACTGCGACCACCGCCGCTGGCCAAAATCCCGAAAGAGGCGGAA
The DNA here is from genome assembly GCF_000968135.1 of Magnetospira sp. QH-2. Classification (NCBI taxonomy): domain Bacteria; kingdom Pseudomonadati; phylum Pseudomonadota; class Alphaproteobacteria; order Rhodospirillales; family Thalassospiraceae; genus Magnetospira; species Magnetospira sp. QH-2. The sequence goes on from NZ_FO538765.1 coordinate 439,427, forward strand.
GCGGATGATCAGACCCACCGCATCCTGCTTAAGATCGCCCGGAACACCAGCTTGAAAAAGGCCCTGGATGAGAACTTCCGTCGCCTAGTCGATGGGTTGGATCTCTATCTGCAACAAACCGATAACATTCTGGGAACCATCAGCCTTTATCTGTCCGGGCACAATGAATGGAAAACCGTTGATGACCGGTTCGGCCCTTACACCTGGGATGCGGGAGCCTTCATTGATTACATCGACAACTATGATGTCCCATCCATCTACCGGGCCAAGCTCCTCCGGGGTCCCTTCGATCCTCTCGTGGCCTTCCACGATGGGTTCACCGAGGCACGCAAATCCTCTCGGGACGCCTACTACAAGGCCTATGATCTTTTCGAGGCCCTCGAAGGCAAGCCTGTCACCAAGGAGATGCAGGACAAGGAAATCCCGGTGATCGCCCATACCATCTTTGAATTGGAGGCCTGGCGAACCTTCAACCGGGCCACCTACGACCTGCTTGTCCATGATCTGGCGGCGGATGCCGGGTTGGAACAGTTGATCTGGGGGATGAACGTGATCAACGACGCCGCTTATGTCAGTTTCATGCTCGGCCTGTCCGAGATGTCGCGCCACGATCGTGCCGCCGCCTTAGGCCATTTCGCCGATGCCAAGCGGATCATCCTGGCCGCCGATGGCGCGGTGGCCCATTTTCGCAACGAGGCGGCAGGTTTTGAAACCCTTCTCCTGGACGCCCTGGGCGGAAAAGTTGGTGGAGCCGATGCGCTGTTGGAGAACGTGGAACTCGGTCTGCAATTGGAGGAAATCTTTGCCGCCAAATTGGTGGACCGTGTGGATCGGTTGGTTGACGGGGAAATGATCGAAAGCGTCCGCCAATTGTTTAAGGAGATCAACGATCAGCGGATGGCACAACGCAAGGAGCGTCAAACTCTGTGGGCGGCCTTTACCCTCAACTTGGTGGAGGCCATCGGTCAGAAATCCGCCGAAGAGGGTAAGAAAGGCTCTGGAATCTAGAGCCTGTTCCCGATTATGGGGCCTCGGTCAGCTTGAACACGCTATGCAGATCGGCGGGGCCTTCCAACCCGACGCCAAGGTCACGCAGGATCCCATCTCGCAGGCTGTAGATCCAGCCATGCAGCGCCAGCTTCTTGCCCTGGGCCCAGGCAATTTGCACCACCGATAGCCGGGCCACATTGCGCACCTGTTGCACCACGTTGAGTTCGCACAAGCGGTCCTGCTGCTGCCGCTCGTCCTTGATCAGGCGCAGTTCCTCGAAATTGGCGTGGTAGACGTCCTTGATTTGTGCCAGCCAGTTGTCGAGGAGGCCGTGGGGTTGTTTGTCCATGGCCGCCTTGACCCCGCCGCAGCCATAGTGGCCGGTGACGATGATATGTTCGACGCCCAGCGCCTCCACCGCGAATTGCACCACCGACAGGCAATTGACGTCGGACAGGGGCACCTGATTGGCGATGTTGCGATGTACGAAGACCTCGCCCGGCTGCAGACCGACGATCTGATTGGCCGGAACCCGGGAGTCGGAACAGCCGATCCACAGGTAGTTCGGCGTTTGCACATCGCGCAGGCGCTTAAAGAATTCCGCGTCTTCGCCCAGCCTGGCCGCCGCCCAATCCCGGTTGGCGTTCAGCAGGTCCTCGGGGGACTTATGGTGTTTTTGATCGCACATGACTCTGTTTTTTACCGGGAATCATCTGTTGCCGCAATCCTATCTGGCCGGCCAAGCCATGGGGAGCCTTGCACAGAGGAGAATTTTGCCATGCGTCCATGGTATCTACCCCCGAAACACCCCGGCCAGCAGGGCGTCCAACCGTCGAATCAATTCCTCGGTCATTTCCCGCTCGAAATCGTCCAGGTTGGTGGCATGGGCCCAGGCGAAGCGCACCTGCGGTTCCTGGGCGCGGATCATGTTGTCGCGCAGGGCCTGTCGCATCACTTCCTGGCTCTGCTCGCGTGACACGCCCTTGCGTTTGGTATGCCAGACCAGGCGCTCGTCGATGTTCTCGGTGGCGAAGTGCCAGATCTTGATGTCCGCGAACAGATCGGCGAAATCCTCCGAGGACAGGATCTCCATGGCCTCCAGGAAACCCGCCCGCAAGACATAGACCCCCTCGGCCCCGCTCAGATCCTCGGTCAGCACCCCGTTGAGGATGCCGGTGCGGCCTTCCAGGTCACCGATTTCGGGACAGAAGCGACCGCTCTCGATACGCTGCTGCATCTCGGCTGGGTCCAGCGACACCATCCCCGCGCGGCCCTGGGCCGAGGGATGGGCGATCACCCGGGGCACAACATGCACAAGCGGGCCCAGCGGATACTCGTTCTTGGCGATCGCCCGGGCCAGGTTTTCCACCGCCGCGCCGGCGCCGGTAATGGCCGGTTGGTCCGGGTCCGCCGGATTGCCGCCAAGGATCAGCACCAAGACGTTGTTGCGCGGCCCGCGCGGCATGATGGTCGCCGGGCGGATCTGGCAATGGTTGCGCTTGAAAGTCTCGTGTTTGCCGACAAAAGCGCCGGAGGCCCGGGCCTTGGTCAAGGCGTACTCAACGAAGCCCCGGTCCTTGTCGGTCAGATGAGGCCTGGCGCGCTGATAAATGATCCCAGCGATGTAATGAGCGAAGTTGGCCGCCTCGTTGAGCTTGAAGATGGGGCCGCCGGTAAGGAAATAGGCGCCGATGGAGGCGGCGAAGCTGTCACCGCAGCCGGTATCCTCGCGCACGGCGGGGTCGACCTCGATGGAGTTTTCCTGAATCAGCGGCGAATAAACGAATTCCACCTGCCCGCCGCGGGCCTTGCGGGCCAGACTGGCGCCCTTGGCTCCGTCGGTGATGACCACGTAGTTGGCACCGTAATCGAGGATGCGACGACTGATTTCCTTGGCATACATGATGCGCAGCTCGGTGGCGTCCTTGTGCCGTCGGCCCAGGGGCTCGAAGGCGAAGAATTGCGCTGCTTCCGACAGGTTCAGGCTGACCACGTCGACGATGGAGAGAAAGCTGCGGTACTCGGTGTAGAGCTGTTTGAGTTGATTGCCGCCCACCAGCCAGAACACGCGCAGGCCCTTGTCTTTCAGCTTGCGCTGCATGATGGCGTCGAACTTACGGGAGTCCTGCGGCTCCTGGCCGACGAACAACACGTCGTTCCCACTGCCATAGAAGTCGGTCTCTTGTTGCCACAGGTCGATGGCCTCGGCGTCATAGGTGGGGCCACGCTGGGTGACGATCAGTTTCTCGAAGTCCTTGGACTGGAAGATCAGCGAGGTGCGTGAAAGCCCGTCCACCAAGGTGCCGGGAAAGGAATCTCCGGCATCGGCCCAGGTCAGATAGTCGGCGCGCGGGGCATTGTCCCGGCCCTCGCCCAGCACGTCGAGGATCACTTCCAGGTCCTTGCTCAGATTACACAGGCCGCCGCCCAGAGTGCGGGCAAAGGGCCCGGCGTCCGTATCCTTGATGCGCAGGGTCTCCCCGGCCGCGGCATCCAGGGTAACCAGATAGCCGTCGCCATCCCGCTCGATGCGATCTACGGCCACCTTCACGCCGTCCGGCGAGCGGCTGCGCAGGGCTTCCAGCTGATTGCGCAGATCACCGCCCAGGTTTTCGGCGAAAAGGTCGACGGTCTGTGACCGGACCAAGGAAATCAGGACCCGCCCGCTGCGGTCGTTCAGTTGCCGCACAGCGGCGTTGCGCGCTTCGGCGCTCACGTTTCTTGGCATGAAATGGCTCCCCCCATTCGATTTTGCCGAAGTCTATCAGGTCAGAAGCAGGAACGGTAGATGGGGGATGTGTTACCAATGGGCATGTGGACTCGCATTGTCACTTTTGCCACCGCCTTGATCCTGGTTGCCCACCCGGTTCGCGCCCTGCCGCCCGGGTTCGATCTGACAGCGCAGTGCCAGCGGCTGCACGCCGACCGGGAGCGGGATATCGAATACCCTCAGGACAGGGCCAAGACCGACCGCTTTTGCCGTCTGCGCGCCAACGGCGAGGAGGGAATGGTGGCCTCGGACCAGTATTATTTTGCCCTGCGCCGGGGGCTGCGGTTCATCTGCAAGGGCAAGCGGCCAATCCTCATGGACCTGCTTTGGCCGCTCAGGGATTGCAACGGCGAGACCCGCACGGTCAGTGCCTCCCCCGCCGCCAACGGGCAATGCCGCCTGCGTATCGTCGAGACCGGGACCGAGGTGCTGGCGGAATCCGGGAGTATTGAGGATCTGCGGCAGTATCTGGATGAGCGACCCTGGTGGGAGAGCCTGGCCAGCCGCCTGGCCGCCCCGGCACTCTATGACCTTATGGAAGAGGCGCGGAATTGTTGGGAATAGCCCCTTAGCGCCTGTCGGGTCCGATCGGACCCGTTGGACAGGCGCGACGTGATCTAGCGACTCTCGGCAATCAGTCCGATGAAGCGCTTGAACAGGTAGTGGCTGTCCTGCGGGCCAGGGCTGGCTTCCGGGTGATACTGCACGGAAAATACCGGCTTCCCTTCGACCCGGATGCCTTCCACCGTGCCGTCGAACAGAGACTTGTGGGTCTCGATGACGCCGTCGGGCAGGCTCTCGCGGTCGACCACGAAACCATGGTTTTGCGAGGTGATTTCCACCTTCCCTGTCTCCAGGTCCTGGACCGGCTGGTTACCACCGCGATGCCCCATGTGCATCTTGTGGGTGGTGGCGCCCAGGGCCAAGGCCAGCATTTGATGGCCCAGGCAGATGCCGAACATCGGTTTGCCGCTTGCCAACAACTTCTGGATCACCGGTACGGTGTATTCGCCCGTGGCCGCCGGATCGCCGGGGCCATTGGACAGGAAAACGCCGTCCGGTTCGTGAGCCAAGATGTCATCGGCGCTGGTGGAGGCGGGAACCACGGTCACCCGGCAGCCGGCGGCGGCCAGACAGCGCAAGATATTGCGCTTGGCGCCGAAATCCATGGCGACCACGTGATACTTGGGATCTTGTTGCAGTCCGTAGCCTTCGCCCAGAACCCAAGTCGCCTCGTCCCAGGAATAGGTTTGCGCGCAGGTCACTTCCTTGGCTAGGTCCATGCCCTCCAATCCGGGCCACGAAGCGGCCATGGTTTGCAGGGCATGCGTATCGATCTTTTGCGAGGGATCATGAATGATCGCCCCGATGGGGGCCCCGCCATCGCGGATCCGACGGGTCAGGCGGCGGGTATCGACACCGGTGATGGCGACCAGATTGTTGCCCTCCAGCCAGTCATTCAAATGCCGCGTGGCTCGCCAATTCGCCGGGTCGGTAATCTCGGCTTGAAGAATGCAGCCGCGCACCGCCGGGGTGGTGGTCTCCACGTCTTCTGGGTTGGTGCCCACGTTGCCGATATGCGGAAAAGTAAAAGTGATGATCTGTCCCGCATAGGAGGGATCGGTCATGATCTCCTGATAGCCGGTGATCGAGGTATTGAAGCAGACTTCGCCGATGGCAACACCCTTGGCCCCCGCGCCTTGGCCCCAGAAGATGGTGCCGTCGTCCAACACCAAGGCAGCGGTGGTGCCCGGTGGGCAGGTGCCCTCGGGCAATGGGGCGACGGGGCGTGCGGTGGTGGTTTCGGGCGCGGCTTGGGAGTCGGCCATGGGTGCAATGCTCCAGCTTGAGGGTAACCGCGACCATGTAAGGCAACCAGGCCAGCCCGTCAACCCCTGGCTTGAAATTTGAATAATTCTTATTTATCAATTGGTTGTCTTGGCGTTGAAGCTTTGCGTTTTTGCTCAGGATCGGCTAGGGTTTGCGCTTTCCGGCCCGATAGGGAGGCTTGCACATGCTTCGCGAGCGCTTGAAAGAAGAACTGAACATTGCCATGAAGGCCAAGGACAGCCAGAAAGTGGCGACCCTGCGGCTGATCCTGGCGGCGTTGAAGGATCGAGATATCGCGGCCCGAGGCAAGGGCCACGACGAGGCCGTCAAAGAAGACGAGATTCTTTCCATGCTGCAGTCCATGGTCAAGCAGCGCCGGGAAAGCATCGCCATGTATGAAAAGGGCGGACGTCTTGAACTGGCCCGTCAGGAAGCCGACGAAATCAGCGTTATCGAGACCTTTCTGCCGCAACAGCTCGAGGGCGATGAATTGTTGGCGGCCGTGGAAAAAGCCGTGGCGGCGATCGGGGCCACCAGCCTCAAGGATATGGGCAAGGTCATGGGCGTGCTGAAGGCAGACTATGCCGGTCAGATGGATTTCGGTAAGGCCAGCGCCGTCGTCAAGGCAAAGTTTTCCTAAACCATCCATCCAAAAAGAATTGATCGGGTCCTTGGACAAGCTCCGAAAAAGCACCGCGGTTTCCGTTGAGTGCTTTTTTTCGGTCCAGCCGTCCATGGGTTTGCTATTAATTCAAGTTCATCCTTGTCAACGACGCGAGTAGCGGATCGATCATGGCCTTCACGCCGCAATTCCTTGATGAACTGCGCGCCCGGCTGCGCCCGGTGGACGTGATCGGTCGGACCACCCGGCTGATCCGCAAGGGCAATGAACATCAAGGCCTGTGCCCGTTCCACAAGGAAAAGACCCCCTCGTTTTATGTTTATGACGATCACTACCACTGCTTTGGCTGCGGCGTGCATGGCAGTGTTATCGATTTCGTCATGAATACGGAAAACCTCTCCTTTCCCGAGGCGGTGGAGAAGTTGGCCGATGAGGCGGGGCTGGAAGTGCCGGTGGATTCGCCGGAAGAACGCCAAAAGGCCGAGCGCCGCACCACCTTGCTTGATGCCATGGAACTGGCTTGTGCCCATTATGAAAAGCAGTTGCGCATGCCTGAGGGGGCCAGCGGATTGGCCTATTTCAGTCAGCGCGGACTGGACGACGGCACCATCGCCCGGTTCCGATTGGGGTTTGCCCCCTCTCGCCGCGGTGGATTGAAGACGGCCCTGGCCAGGGCCAACGTGGACGAGGATTTGATGGTCGAGACCGGCCTGTCCCGCCGTCCCGACGATGGCCGGGCACCCTATGACTATTTCCGAGACCGGGTGCTGTTTCCCATCACCGACCGTCGCGGCAAGGTGATCGCTTTCGGCGGTCGCACCTTGGGGGACGGCGAACCGAAGTATCTCAACAGCCCGGAAACGCCTTTGTTTCACAAGAGTCGCACTCTTTATGGTCTGGCTCAGGCCCTGCCTGCCGCCCGCAAAAGCGGCCAATTAACAGTCACCGAGGGCTATATGGATGTGATCGCCCTGCATCAGGCGGGAATCGATACCGCCGTTGCCCCTTTGGGCACCGCCCTGACCGAAGACCAAATTCAGGAGCTCTGGCGGATCGCCCCGGAGCCGGTGCTTTGCTTCGACGGCGACGCGGCCGGGCAAAAAGCCGCCGCCCGTGCGGCCGACCGTTGCCTGCCCCTATTGCAGCCGGGCAAGTCCCTGCGTTTTGCCTTGCTGCCCACCGGGGAGGACCCGGACAGCCTGATCCGTCGCGAGGGGCCCGGGGCCATGCGCGAGGTCTTGGAAACCGCCCGACCCCTGTCTGACGCCTTGTGGACCTGGGTGGTCGAAGGCGCCCGGGCCAATACGCCGGAGCGCCGGGCGGCCTTATGGAAGGAACTGAAGGACCGGGTATTCCGTATTCAGGATCCGACAGTGCGCAAGACATTCCTGGAATCCTACGAAAGCCGATTTTGGGCCAAGCCGAGCCATAAGGCGGGCCATCGATCCCAGGGGGGGCATCGATCCACCCGACGCACCGATGTCCTGCACCGTCCCGAGGGCGCCGCCGAAGCCCATGTGGATTCTTCCCGGCGCGAGGATCAACTGCTGCTGGCGCTGTTTCTCTGCCGTCCGGCAATGTTCGAGACCTATGACGAGGAGTTCGGTCGCCTGGCCTTTCGTGATCCCGGGGACGAGCGCCTGCGCCAGGCCTTGGTGGACCTTCTCAGCGATCATCGGCAACGCGATTCGGCGGAGGTGGTTGCCGAACTGACCGAAGGGGGGCACGGCGGTGCCCTGAGCCGTATCCTGACGACCGACGAGGTGCGGGTCATGCGCCGCGCCGGGGGGCCATTGCACCCGGAAACACAAGCAACGGAAGTGGAGGCCATCTGGTCGCGGTACCGCAACCGACAGCTCAAGGATGGCATCCGCCGGGAGCTTTCCGCGGCCAGCGATGCCATGTCCGATGACGACCTGGCCAAACGCATGGAAATGATCCGCGTCCGCCTGGGCGTTGATGACGACGCGGATGAAGATTAACCCCTTGAGCGCATGGGGTCTTAGTTGCTTGACAGACGCGCGGGACTCGCCTAAGTACGCAGGCTCCGGGTTTTTTGGGCCTTGATGGGTCGGCGGGAGCATACCTTTTCAGCACTATCCTCTTTGTGAGCCGCGCGCGACGCAACGCAAGTCGGCGCTCCGAGGAGTTTTTTGCTGGACGCCTCCCTTTCCATCACGGGTCCCAGGGCCGTCAGAAGCAACAACAACGGCGAACACCAATACGGGGTATTCATGGCCACCACCAAGAACACGGCGGAAAACAGGTCCGGCGGTGAAGAATCCGCTGACAGCCCGCTGATCGACACGCTGGGCGCCAACTTGAAGAAACTGGTCGCCCGCGCCAAAGAGCGGGGCTACGTCACCATTGACGAACTGAATCAGGCGATGCCGCCCGAGCAGGTCTCATCGGAGCAGATCGAGGACACCATGGCCTCGCTGTCCGAGATGGGCATCAATGTGGTCGAGAACGAGGAAGCCGAAGAAGCCTCCGAGACAACGGGAACAGCTGTCGAACCCGCTGCCACGACCACTTCTCCCGCCGGCAACGTCGACGAGGACGAGATGGGTCGCACCGATGATCCGGTGCGTATGTACCTGCGCGAGATGGGCTCGGTGGAGCTGCTGTCGCGCGAGGGCGAGATTGCAATCGCCAAGCGTATCGAGGCCGGTCGCGAAATGATGATCGGCGGCCTGATGGAAAGCCCGCTGACCATTCGCGCCATCTGTGCCTGGCATGATCAGTTGCAGGAAGAAAGCATCCTGCTCCGCGACATCATTGATTTGGAAGCCACCTACGGCGGAGCCGGTGGCCCGCCGGCGGGCGAAGAAGGTGAGGGAGCCGAAGGCGGTGAGGGCGGCGAAAACGCCGGAGCGGGCGAAGGATCCGCCGATCCCGCGCCCGTTGGCGAAGATCAGCCGGAACCCGAAGTCAAGACCGAGGAAAGCGATTCCGACAGCGAGGCGGGCTCTGCCGAGGACGGCGCCGAGGAAGGCCAAGAGGGCGAGCGCCGCGCCGATGGCGACGATGACGAGGATCTGGAAGAAACCAGCCTGTCTTTGTCGGCCATGGAAGCCAAGCTGAAGCCGGAAGTCATCGAGACCTTCGAGAAGATCACCAAAACCTATGAGAAGCTCCACAAGGTGCAATTGCAGCGCCTGGAAGCCTTGCAGGCGGGCACCGACGTCAAGCCGTCGGCCGAGAAGCGCTATGCCAAGCTGCGCAAGGAGCTGATCGAGTTGATGGATACGGTGCATCTGAACAACACCCGTATCGAACAGCTGGTCGAACAGCTCTATGCCCTAAACAAGATGCTCATGGGCATGGAGGGGCGTCTGCTGCGCTGGGCCACTTCGTCAAAGGTCAAGCGCGACGACTTTTTGCAAAACTACTTCGGCGACGAACTGGACCCCACCTGGCTAGAGCGCATGTCGGCCAAGGGCAAGGGCTGGACCCGCTTCGCCGAGCGTTATACCGACGAAATCGAAAACACCCGCTCGGAAATCGCCGTGATTTCCCAGGAAGCCGGTCTGCCCATTTCCGAATTGCGTCGTGTGGTGGGCACGGTACAAAAAGGCGAGCGCGAGGCCAACAAGGCCAAAAAGGAAATGATCGAGGCCAACCTGCGCCTGGTGATTTCCATTGCCAAGAAATACACCAACCGCGGCCTCCAGTTCCTGGATCTGATCCAGGAGGGCAACATCGGTCTGATGAAAGCGGTGGACAAGTTCGAATACCGGCGTGGCTATAAGTTCTCCACCTATGCCACTTGGTGGATCCGTCAGGCCATCACCCGTTCCATCGCCGATCAGGCCCGCACCATCCGTATTCCGGTGCATATGATCGAGACCATCAACAAGCTGGTCCGCACCTCGCGGCAAATGTTGCATGAGATCGGTCGCGAGCCGACGCCCGAGGAACTGGCTGAAAAACTCTCCATGCCTTTGGAAAAAGTGCGCAAGGTGCTGAAAATCGCCAAGGAGCCCATCAGCCTTGAGACTCCTATCGGCGACGAGGAAGACAGCCATCTGGGCGACTTCATCGAGGACAAGAACGCCGTTCTGCCCCTGGATGCCGCCATCCATTCCAATTTGCGCGAGACCACCACCCGGGTGCTGTCCAGCCTCACCGCCCGCGAAGAGCGGGTGCTGCGCATGCGCTTTGGGATCGGTATGAACACTGATCATACCTTGGAAGAGGTCGGCCAGCAGTTCAGCGTCACCCGCGAACGGATCCGGCAGATCGAGGCCAAGGCCCTGCGCAAGCTCAAGCATCCCAGCCGCTCGCGCAAATTGCGCAGCTTCCTGGATACCTAGGCGGGCGCGGGTACTTGAGATCCCGGTCCGGTTGCCCTAGGCTACGGACCCTGTGTTTTGGGCCTATAGCTCAACTGGTTAGAGCCGGCCGCTCATAACGGTCTGGTTGCAGGTTCGAGTCCTGCTGGGCCCACCACTTCGGAACAGAACTGGGCACCGGATCGGTGTCCGGTTCTGTCATTCCGAGAGCGGCTCCGGCCAGGGCTGATTTCGATCCAAAGATACGGATTTCCGCATCATCGACTTCAACCCTGTCCACGAACAGGCGGACATAGTCCTTGCGGAACTTACTGTCTGGATCGTGCAGTTTGGCGCGGGCAGCTTCCGCGAATCGCTTCAAGTGGCCCTGCGTCAGTTTCAGACTGGGCATGTCGCGGCGCCGGTCCAACTGGCTGACTTGCCGTAACAAATCTTCCCTCCGCTGGTCGAGCCGACCAAGGGAAGATTTAAACCCGTCGGTGTTCTCCACTGTTCCATCGGCCAAGGCATCGTATAGACGGCCAATCTTCTCTTCGGTGGCGCGTAGTTCCTTACGGAACGTCTTGGCCTGTTCCTGCAAGCCTTCTAAGTGGCTGCGATTTCGGTCCATCAGTGTCGCCAGCAAGGCCTTCAGACGGTTAGGCTTGAATAACCGGTTTTCCAGTTGCTCAAGAATGATGGCGTCCAGGGTTCCCATGGGGATGTTCCGGCCCTTGCAGCCGGAAGTTCCTTCGGTCGCACGGGTGTTGCAGGTGTAGTAGCGATATCGCCCACCTTTGCCTGTCCGCAGGGTCATCCCGCCGCCGCAATCACCACACTTGGCAAGGCCTGTCAGCAGAGTCGGCCCGTTGACGACACGCGGCGGGGTCTGGCTCGGTCGCCGTTTTTCCAGCAATGCCTGAACCCGGTCGAATTGCTCAGGCTCAATGACAGTGGGTGTTTCGAACATTACCCATTCCGACGGGTCTTTGGTTCTCTTCGTCTTGCTGCACTTCTTGTTGAAAACGTGTTCGCCTTTGTAGGCGGTCCGGGTCAGGATCGCGTGAACAAGGCTGACACCGAAAAGCCGCCCTCTGCGATACCGCAAACCCTTCCCATTCAATCTGTCCGCTACAGCGCGAACTCCGTTTCCTCCGAGGTACACTTCGAATATCTGTTGGACGATTCCGGCTTCGGATTCATCGATTTGAAGCCGCTTTTTCGCCGTGTCGCCTCGGGTTTCGACGACGTAGGTTCTGTACCCATAGGGAGGCCGAGAGCCATTCCAGAATCCCTGTCGGGCATTCTCCTTCATCGCTCGCAGAACATGTTTGGCGTTTTCCTTGCTCTGGTATTCGTCGAAGAGATTGAGCATCTGGCGCAGCATCTGCGCCATGGGGTCATCGCCCAGTTGCTGGGAAATCGAAACCACCGAAACCGAGGCCTTTTCCAGCCGACGGCGAAAGAACTCGAACTGGTAGGCGTCGCGGAAAAACCGCGAATAGCTATGGACGAGCACTACGTCAAACGGCTGATCCGGAGACGTGGCATCGTCGATCATACGTTGAAAAGCTGGTCGCTGGTCACTGGTCGCTGAAGCACCCGGTTCCACATAGTCTGCGACGACTGACCAGCCATTTTGTTCACAGTAGCGTTCAAGCTGGCGACGTTGGTCAGGGATCGAAAGGTCTTTCTCGGCCTGCCTTGCCGTCGAAACCCGCAGATACAAGGCTACTCTCTTTCCCATCCCAACGCCTCCTATGTTTCATTGAGCCTGGATCATGGACGTAAGAAGATCGAGGAAATGGCGCTCGACAAGATCCAACTCAGCCTCTGTAATGGGCAACTCATCCATCCAATCGGTGGCTACCGCCCGGTCATTAGTTCGCTTCTGGTCGGGCTCTGGCACGCATGATTAACCTCCTTTCATGCCTGATTTGGTCCGGCCCGTTCCTATCCATTCTGTTGCACCGCGTGCTCGCTGAGTAGGGCTTGAATATCGCCCTCCAGTCCGTTCCGTCCGAGTTCGTCGAGCACGATTTTCCTGAAAGCCTTGAATTGGGATTGCGGCAAAGCCGCCTCCGCGACAGTCAGCAGGTGCGCTTTACGCACATTGATCAAATTGCCGATGTCGCGCGGATCAATCATTGGCCCAACTCGATTTCCTTGATCCGCTGTGTCACGTCATCCGACCATGCCACCGGACTGTGGTGCTGGGCTATGACATGCGGCAATTCCGCCAACACATCATCCAGATCCGGCGCCCCTGTGCCCCCGTCCCGGCAGTACAGCAAGGCCGCAATATTCTTCAGGTACCCGTGAACCATCTTGCCTGACCGGTCCAGTCGCCATTCGACCGGAGCCATCTGATCGATGCATTTGACCAGGCCGGTTTGCGGCAGCGTGCCGATGTCATCGGTCAATTGGCTCCACAGCGGGTGCAGGGGCCAGCGCGATCGGTTGCTGTCGCCATTGGGCTTGCGCAGGGAGGTATGGTTGGTCGCCAGCTCTCGAAGGATATCGCCTTGGAATTCCCGCAGATCCGCCATGGTCCGGATGCCCCCTTCCTTCAAACGCTCGCCCCGGATCTGGAATTCGACGCGGCACACATGGTCCTTTCGTCCCCAGAGCTCGAAAAACCACGCCTTGGCGCTCTGCGCTTCGATTTCAGCCACCTTGTCGTACACCCGAAGAACAACCTCGCCCTTGCCGAACTGGTGCGTTTGATCCTTCTGGTTTTCCCGCCAAGTGGCATCCTTGCGAGACCTGGAGACGAAATCGTCCCGTGCAAAATCCCAGACCGGAAGGTGGTAGTCGAAAGCCCAATCGGCACGGGACACCACCTCCGGTTTGAGGAACCGAGAACCGATCGACGCCACCCAGGTGTCAAATCTGCTGGTGAGGCGGTCCAGACCCTCCATCCAGAGCCCTTCACTACGGAACTGAACATGGCAGGATGGGCTCAAACGCTCGCCCAATCGGATCTCGAATGCCTTGTTGCCCAAGACGTAGGTGTAGGGGTGTTTGCCAAAGGGCTTCAAGGCGAAGCTTTCACTCCCGAGGGTGAGTTCACCAAACTTTTCCCCCCGGTCCCGACCGGTCTTCTCTTTCAGGTATGCCAGCTCATCCCAATCGATTTCGCTAACCAGGGTGTCCAAGTAGTAGGACACAAACAGGCTGTCGAGACCTCTGAGCAGAAGTTGGAAATCAGGATGTGGCACGGCCTATTCTTTCCACGTAGGGAATTCCACCGAACTTATTGTCGTAAATTCGTTCTGAAACCTGAGACATGTTGATCAAAATCGACGAGGGCGCGGTGAAGTTGAAAACGCGTTCATTCCAATCTTCTATCTCGTCAAAGAACGTTGTCTCCGCCCCGGTGATCCCCTGTGTCTTCGGATCGAATGTCCAGGCGACCTGCAAGAAGGCGTTCATTTCGGTGAGCGCCACGCTGAGGTACAAGGCGCCTTCCTCGTATTCTTCGTACAAGGCTTCGGCGACGGGCTTCAGGACATCGATTGAACTTGCGTATCGGCTAAGTTCCGCGAGAATGCCTGCGATCTGCAAGGTTGGTTCTTCCGAATACAGGCGCGGGATTCCTTTCCCCGTGTTTTTTTGAGATCGCGTTTGAAGCAGGTCGTTCTGAGTCCAATGCCTGATCTGCCGCATTGTCTTTGCGATACCTTCCTCGCTCTGATCGAAGGACACCCAGGATGCAAGATCCTTCAACGTGATCATTACCAGCGTGTCTTCCCGCGCGCTCATAAGACATAGAATCCCTTCAATGCGTTAACCATACGAGAACTCATAAAACATTTTACGTCTTATGGCAAGATTAAAAGACATGGGATGTTTTTTAATAATGGACAATACGGTACAGCGGAGTGAATTGCGGCAGCAGGTCGCGGCCTCAAGGCCAAGCCGGGCTACGCCCGGTGGCTTTGCCAGCCTTGACCCCACGCCCTGCCGCCACAGAGGACAATGAAGGGCTTTCGCGAAGCGAAAGCCCTCTCAAGAGGGCTTCTTTGACATCTTTGCGGCAACAGCGTGCATAACTTGTCTAGTGGTGGACAATCGGTTGTGGTTGAGGCAACATGTATTTTAAGCTCCCCGTGTTACTGATCACGGGGAAGATCGAAATAGTTGGCGCGATCCAAACACATGGCAGACAAGGTCAGGGCATCTCGCGATGGGCACGAGTATCACGAAGCCTGGACTGCCCGTAAATCAATGCAACTCCTCCTGCCAGACGACGATTTTGTCGCTATGGCGATTGAAGGGCTCGCACTTGAGGATGAAAAAGGAGCGAAGCGCGAAACCATCGAGATCGCAGATTTGACCCTCTACTATGGGCGAGGGGCCTCATTTGAGAGCAGCGAGCGAACGACGATCGCACAGTTCAAATATTCAGTAGCCGACAGCGACCCCCCATTTCGAGCCAGCCATGCCCGGAAAACTGTATCGAAGTTCGCCGTCGCCTTCAAAGACCACAAGGAAAGGTATGGAGATCAAGCCGTCCATCAAAAGCTTGGTTTTGAGTTGATCACCAACAGGCCGATTTACGCCCCTCTACTCGCGGCTATCGAAGCCATAGCGGCTGGAAGCGCAAGCACTGGCGAGGAACAAGAACAGGCAAAGCAATTCAAGGCCGCTGCCGGTCTACATGGGCAGAACCTGAGGGAATTCGCCGCGAAATGCAGCTTGATTGGCCGAACCGGGAATTTGACAAGGATTGACAACGAGCTTGCCCGCCTGATGATCGATTGGTCTGCAACCAACGATGCACTTGCTGATGCGCGACTCAAAGCGCTGAAAAAGATGGTGCGCGACAAGGCCGGAACAACAGGTCATAAAGATAAGGTAATCAAGCGAACGGACGTTCTTGCATCCCTACTTATCAGCGAACTTGATGATTTGCTTCCTTGCCCATCCGCGCTTGCCGATTTTGGCAAGGTCGTGGAACGTGAACAGCTTGCCGACGCCGCCTCAACAGTATCTTGCACCTCCGACCCTGTGATGGTTCACGCGTCAGGTGGTACGGGAAAAACCGTATTCATGGACAGCCTTGCATCGGCGTTGAGCCATGAGAATGAGGTTGTATTCTTTGATTGTTTTGGTGGCGGTGCTTATCGGTCGCCGGAAGATGCCCGCCACCTGACGCAAAAAGGGCTCGTACACATAGCAAATACACTCGCCTTCAAGGGAATGTGTGATCCGATCTTGCCAGGGAGTTCTGACGAAATAGGGCTATTTACTACCTTCCGGCGAAGGCTCAAACAATCGCTGCAAACGATGCAGGCGCTGGGATTAAAGAAAGGCTTGGCCATCTTCATAGATGCAATCGATAACGCCGAACGGTTTGCACTGGAACGTGGTGAAAGGTCGTTCCCCAATCTCTTGCTGGAGAGCCTGCATAGTGACCCGATTCCCGGTGTGAAGCTAATCGTTTCCTGCCGACCGGAGCGGAAACCAAATACTTTCGCCACATGCCAAGAAATCGAATTGTTGCCGTTTACGATCAATGAAACTGAAATCTATCTCCGTTCAAGATTGAAGAATGCCTCGAAGGCCGAGATCAATGTGGGACAAGCACGATCCGGTGGAAACGCCCGCATACTGGAGCACTTGGTCAAGAGTGATCGCGGCCTCCTCGATCCGTCTGAGATCGACAATAAGGTCGAGTTGGACGACCTCATCCAGGAGCGCATATCCAAGGCACTGGAGACAGCCGTTGAACGAGGGCATACACAGGAGGAGCTAAATTCGTTTCTAGCGGGTCTTGCCGTTCTGCCACCACCAGTCCCTCTCGATGAATATGCAGGAGCACATGGCTTCAACGTTAGTACGGTCGAGAGTTTTGCCGCCGATCTTTGTGACCTATTGGAAAGAACGAAGCACGGGCTAACCTTTCGCGACGAACCGACGGAGCTGCTGGTCCATGATCGGTATAGTTCTTCTCCAGACGCGCTAAAACGGTTGGCGGAAAATCTCAACGAGAGACAAGGAGTATCTGTATACGCCGCTCGCGCCCTTCCCGGCCTTCTATTCAAGCTGGATGATGGCGAACAGCTTTTCAAACTTGCGTTCGACGAACGCGTTCCTGACCGGATTACGAGCAAGACCGGAAAGCGCAACATCCGGTACGCCAGGCTCAAGTCTGCCGCCCTTCACGCGGCGATCAACAAGAACCACAACCGTTTGGTCCGGTTACTTGTGGAACTCTCTGCAGTGGCAGCCGAGGACCAACGCGGCATCAAGTATATCCTCGACTTTCCCGATCTGGTCGTGGCGGCAAAAGACATCGACGCCACTCGCCGGTTGTTTGAAACCAGGACGGCCTGGCCGGGGATGAAGCATGCGCGGCTAACCATAGCGCACGCCCTGACTGGAGATACCGAGCAGGCCTATCGTCATGCTGTATTGGCGGACGAGTGGATAGACCACTACAGGCGTCGTGACCGAGAAGAACACGGCCCCAGGGAAGCCGGTCCCGAGCAAAAGGATATCGCCGCAATCCCGTTCTTTCGGATCGCAGCCGGACGTTCCGACGAGGCCGCACAATACTTCCTCTCGTGGCCCGATTGGTTTACTTTCAAGGTTTGCAGATATGTAATCGAGTGCTCGAATCTCGCGAGCACAACCGGGAAGCTCTCTAGCAAGAACTATGAGAAATTCATTCGCAAGCTGCCGTCAATCGGCTCCTTGACGGCAGCTCTTTGCTTCGAACAGTTTTCCAAGGCAAAGAGGAAGACCCTGGTTCGCAAACTTGCCACGCAGTGTGGAAATTCAGACAAGCTGGATTTACCGGTGAGGAGCTACTTGAGGCCAGGACTTCGACTCGATGACGGCCTGAGAAAAGCCTCTGCGGTAGCGGCAGCCCTCGGGATGGCCATGGAAGCCCAGTCTATTGTCAACAGTGTGTCGTCCCAAATCCCAGGCATCTGGTCCTTCCGGGATGAGCCTTATACGACAAGCGACGTATTCCCGTTCTTGTTCAATGCGGCCCTTCAGTCGGCAACCAGCGACATTCCCCTGCATGAAAAAGACCTGCTCCCGAGTGAACTCGCCTTGATCAGTTCGGAAATCGATAGATCGAACACAGGCAAGGAATTCTCTACTGAGGCAGCAGCGATCATTGACGCCAACACCAAGAAACCGGATGACGAGGAAAAGGGACGCAGTGAGGGCTCAGCCTTTGGCTACGAAGAAGCCAAGGACGCGAAGCGGTATGTTAGCGAAAAGCTACCTCTCGTGCTGGAGCTAACCAGCGCCCTGGCTGAAGTCCTGGCGGCAGATGGTAGAAGCGTGGGCAGGGCTTTCAAGTCCTTGGTCGATGTGTGGGAGAAAACACGAAACAAGCGGGATATCTATCGTGCTGAAAGGATAAACCGCTTCTTCGAGGGCATCGGCTTCGAAGCAGCAATGTTCGTTCTGTGGTCCCGGCCTGAGTTGCCGGCATCTGCTGTCACCCGTTTCCTTGCAGTGTTTCATGCCCAAAGCAAGGACCCCTACAAGCTGACACGAATCGTGTCTGAACTGGCGCGCCGTCCCGCTCTACATGAGAAGGCCGGCGAGCAAGCGCTCATTGCCCGAGAATGGATTGACGCCGAAAACGAGGTGACGCAGCGGGCAAGCCTGATGGGTGACCTCGGCAGAGCCATGCTTCCTGCAAGCATCGAGGAAGCGACGATCTATTTCCGTGATGGGTTGGAGCAGATGGATGCCATCGGTTCAGGGGACTACGAGTTCACGAACGAACTGCTGCTCTTCGCGTCGGAGATGAAAGGTGAAGAACTCGAAGAACGAGAATTTCATACTCTGACCAACATCTGCGAGCTCAATATGGGAGAAGAGCCGGAGAATTACTTCTGGGGAGCGGTAGCAGGAGGGCTATCGCAAGCCGCCGGGCCAAGGGGGCTGGCAAAAATCAGTCGATGGGATGACCGATCGAGAATTTCTCTTGAGTATACATTGCTTCCCTACCTGACAGCCTTAGTGACGGACGGGAAGATTGCTCCAAACGTGGCACTAGCGTTAAATGAACTTGCCGATCCCGTGGAACTTTGGTCAAGCGGCACTAAGGAATTCGCGACAGCAATCCACAACCTAGTTGGCAAGTCGAGGCCGGATCTGATCCGCGAATTGATCACCCAATACAAGAAAAATAACCCGGGCGTTTCAAGCGGCGAAACCACTAAACTGCTGGCTTCTCTGGCTGAGGAGGTGCTGGGAGATGCGCCCCTGACTTCGTACCTTGGAAGAGCGAGCAAACAGTACTCGAAGGTTATCGATACCCTGAACTACAACACCAACTATCGAGGTCGTCAAAACGAAGACTGGGAAGCCCGTGCGGAGGAACGCAGGAAGGAGAGTAAGGCCACCATCAAATCCATCGTACACGATGTCAATCCCCTGGACCCTTGCTCTCTTGCCAAGGCGTGTAAAGATTTTAAGGGGCTGAACTCTGCATACGAGTTCAAAGACAAGTTCTTTGGAGGTATCAGGAAGAAAGTACCGTATCAACACCGAAGAGATTATCTGATAGCGGTGTGCGACCTAGAAGATTTTAATTTTCATTGGAAACTCGAAGAACTCCAGAAGTGCCGTGAAATTTGGGGGAGGTCTTCATCTTCTATCCAAGCCTTTTTGGGAAATGCGGCCAATGGTCTGCTACATCGGCACGCGGACGACCTGTTGAACAATGATCGGTTGTCCAGCTATCAATTGAATAAAATCTCTGACCTTACAGGAGTACCGATTGCCGATTTGATTGTCGAGCTAGTTCAGGTATTCGCGCGGCAGGAGGGCACGGTACCAGGTTCCTTATGGTTAACCTGTGCAATACACGTTTGCTCCAAAGCCGATGACGGCCAAGGCCAGATTGCCCTTGGCCGGCTCCTGCGGAGTGATTTCGCAAAGCTGGCGAATGGTGTTGTCGATGGTGCTTGGTCTCCAGGCCTATATCCGGAGGACGATGTTGGGGTCATTGCAGCCAACCTGATCTGGCGTTGTCTTGGGGCTCCGAAGACTGAACAGAGATGGCGAGCGGCACATAGTGTCCGTACCCTCGCCAAGTTCCAGCTATGGGACATCATCGATGTCTTGGTAAATAGGTTCGATGATCAGAGTGCGGGTGCCTTCCAGGCGAATGAATTACCGTTTTTCTTCTTGCACGCTCGCTTGTGGTTACTCATCGCATTGGCACGAGCCGCGATTGATCACCCGACAGAGATCGCTCGCTACCAAGACACCCTTGTCAAAGTTGCCCTAACCGAGAAAGGCCCTCATGCACAAATGAGGCAGTTCGCTGCACGAGCCCTGCTCGTATGCATTGATAGTGGTAGCATCACGTTGGATACTGGTTCGGGTTTAAGGCTCCGTAGCATTGACCTATCGCCATTCCCCCTAGCTAGAAAGAGTGATGATGGCAGAAGCAATTTCTACGGTGGCCGACCGAAATCTGTTCCCGAGCCTGAGCCCAAATTCTATTTGGACTACGACTTTCAAAAGCATGAGGTTGATGGATTAGGCCGGGTGTTTGGCAGACCCTGTTGGGAAGTAAGCGATATGGTTTCAGGCATTGTTCGTGAGTTCGATTCTGAAATCTCCCATATGTCTGACGGTAAAGGCCGGGAAGCAAGGCTTCGGTCTATGTCCGGCACCATAAGCAACCTTGAACATAGCTATGGGCATCAACTCGGGTTGCACGCATTGATGATGGTCGCAGGCGGTCTTCTGGAGTCAACACCCGTAGTACAGATCTGGGAGGATGAAGTCGATCCTTGGGGTGAGTGGATGCGAAACCATAGCCTTACAAGGACCGATGGGTTTTGGCTGTCCGACGGTATGGACAGCACGCCTCTTGACACTGCTGTCACGCTTAAAGAAGCAACGGATGACGGCCTCCAAATCACCGGCAACCGGCAGAAACTGCTAGCGCTCATTGGGATCAAGCTGCGGATTGGAAAGCAGCTTGTTGTTGATGGCTACTGGTACTCTGCGGATAACATACGAGTGGGGATTTCCTCGGCATTGGCAAGACCCGAAGAAACAGAAAGGTTAATCCAGTCGTTGATCGATGAAGACCCGATGTTGGTTTGGGTACCCAGCCTTCGCGGATATGAGAGCGACGACGAGTTCGACAATTTTGGCAAAACAGAGCTGATCCCATGGCTCGTACATCCTCAGTATTCTGCACACCTTGATGAACTTGACCCCTATGGAGCGATCTGCGCTCAAAACCGGCCACGGCTCGCTAACGAATTCAATGAATTGTTAGCTCTGTCCAGGGACGACAGCTTTGGTCGCGCATGGAAGAACAAGAGCGGCTCAGTCGCTGTATTCGCAGAAGCGTGGGGAAAAGAAAATTCCTACACGGCACGCGAAGTGTACTCTGGGCTTCGATTTTCCTGCACATCGACAACACTCAAGCAGGTGCTAAACAAAGCCAACAAGGATTTGGTCATACTGATTAATCTCCAGGAATATGAAGAAGGCTGGCGAGGCGAAAGTGGGAAGTACACCCATACAGTGGGAGTTGTTCGAGTTACCAATCTGTTAGATTTCAGCTACTATCCAGGAAAGGTGAATCACCTATATGTTCCGAGGTACTAAGAACATTTTTTGAGCACTAAACGGCTAGAAATAAAATGTTCACTCAGGTGGGCTTCACCCTTTTTTAGTCTCTATTGTTGAGGTCAATCAACAATATCCAGAAGTTCGCATCTTCGTCCTGCCTGGCCCACCATTCACCCTCGCGCGAACCGATCGCCAGACCCTCTGGCGCGCAAAACCCGGCAGTTCCGCGGGGGTCCGGGGCGATGGCAGAGAACCCAGAGACGCCGGATCCGGGGTGAATCGGCACCGATCTCCACAAAGTCTCAAAGGCGTTTTCAGGCCGCCAGACCGTGATTTTTTTGGGGGGATACCCTCCTCGGCAATCGCTCTCTCAACCGCGGCTTCCTTGAACGAGGGGGCCACTAAGTGGTACTGTCGATTAGAAATGGAGGCGCCCATGACGGCCAAACCGACAGTTTCCCTGACCGACCATGGTTATCAGTTTGCTAAATCCCTGGTTGAAAGCGGCAAATTCGCCTCGATCAGCGCGGTCATGCAACACGGATTGCGGCTTGTGGAACGGGAAGAGGAAGCCCACCGGGTTCGATTGGAAGCCATCCGAGACGATCTTGAGGTCAGAGCCACCGAGCCGGTGCTGACGGAAGACGAGATGAATGGGCAACTTGAGGCCATGCTCGCCGACAAGCGCCGAGCTTGGCTTGGAGACGGAACCTGATGGGTTCCTTTGATCTGGTCTACGCCAAATCGGCGAAGGCGGATCTCGAATGTATCATGGAGCATCTTTTCCGAAACTACGTATTTTTCGGCGACAACCCGGCGGAAGCTGTTGAAAAAGTCGAGGCACGGATCTTCGAGCTCCGTCAATTCATAAACGGTTTGAAGGCTTTCCCTCAAAAGGGAAGGCGCCGCGATGACTTGAAAAAAGGCCTGCGCCTATTGCCGGATCAGCGCAAGGCGGCCATCGCCTATGAGGTGGTCGAGAAAACCAAGACCGTGAAAGTTCTCAGGATCTTCTATGGCGGCGAGGATTATGAGTCCGTCATGCACGACAGGCCGGTTGAATCATAAGATGCAGCATCTGGTTGCCGTATCGAGTCGCCTCGGCCCCACCATTCACCCCCAGGCGAACCGATCGCCATACGCTCTGGCGCGCAAAACCCGGCAATTCTGCGGGGTTCCGGGGCGATGGCAGAGGACCCAGAGACGCCGGATCCGGGGTGAGCCGGCACCGATCTCCACAAAGTCTCAAAGGCATTTTCAGGCCGCCAGACCGTGATACTATTGGGGATAAAGCCTTTCGTGTGGCTGAAGGATATTGAACGAACGGTCCTACGGGGTGCTATTGGCACTTGGCTCGGCAAAAACGATGAATTGGCCCGTCTCATCTTGCCCCATCAGCGTCAATCCGGCTTTCCCGGCCACGGCGTAGGCCAGGGACGAGGGCGCGGACAGGCCCACCAGAACCGGCGCGCCCATGGCCAACGCCTTGTGGACAATCTCGACGCTGATCCGGCTGGTAACCAAAATGAAACCGTCATCTCCCGAGATTGCCGCCGTGTGCAGGGCACCCGCCAGTTTGTCCATGGCGTTATGGCGTCCCAGATCTTCGCGAACGAGAACGATCCTGCCGTCCGGTTGGCAATAAGCGGCCCCATGGACCGATCGATTGAGGCGTTTCATGGGTTGATAATCGGGCATCTCCCGGACCGCTCGAGCGAGAGCCTCGACGGAGAGACCCATTTCCGGGGACCCAGTTTGCCGGGGATTCAAGAGATCGCCCAGGTCATGGACCCCACAGATCCCGCACCCGCTGCGCCCCTCGATAGCGCGGCCACCGAGTTTCTCGCAGTGAAGGTGCTGGGAGGGAATACGGATATGCAATGAGACCCCGGTTGATTGGGGCTCGACCCGGATCGTCTCAATCTGGGATACATCGGTGACGAGGCCCTCGGTCAGGCTGAATCCGCGGGCAAAATCCTCCAGATCCCGGGGCGTCGCCAGCATCACCGCATGGGGAATATCGTTGTAGATCAGGGAAACCGGAGTCTCTTCGGGCAATTCCCAGCGGACCGGTTCATTGGTTTGAAGCCGTCGCCCATGAACAAGAACCGAGCCGCTCATGGGGCGCCACTGTCGGCAATGCGGCGCCGCTCCGCGCGGAAGGTCTGTTGCCGGGCTTGCCAATCGGTCAGTCCGTTGCTGTGTCGGACCTGCACCGCCGTGACCTTGTATTCGGGACAATTGGTGGCCCAGTCCGATTGGTCGGTGGTAATCACGTTGGCGCCGGTCACCGGGTGATGGAAGGTGGTATAGACCACACCCGGTGTCATGCGCTCGCTGATCACCGCGCGCAGGGTAATGGCGCCCATGCGGCTGCTCACGGCGACCCAGGCGCCATCGCCAATGCCCCGCTGTTCGGCGTCATGGGGGTGGATCTCCAGCACGTCCTCGGCATGCCAGGCCACATTGGCGGTGCGGCGGGTCTGGGCGCCCACATTATATTGCGACAACACCCGCCCGGTGGTCAGGATCAGGGGGAACTTGCGGCTGGTGCGCTCGCGGGTGGGGACGAACTCGGTGAGTTCAAAATATCCGGCGCCATTGACGAAACGGTCTTGGTGCATGATCGGTGTGCCCTCGGGGCTGTCATCGGTGCAGGGCCATTGCAGGCTACCTCGTTGATCCAGCTTTTCAAAGCTGACTCCGGCGAAGGTCGGTGTCAGGCGGGCGATCTCATCCATGATCGCCGCCGACGTATCATAGGCCATGGGTTGGCCCAGGGCGGTGGCCAAGTCGCACAGCACCTGCCACTCATGCTTGCCGCTGCGCGGGGGCATCACCGGACGGACCCTGTTGATACGCCGCTCGGCGTTGGTAAAGGTGCCGTCCTTCTCCAGAAACGAGGTGCCGGGCAGGAATACGTGAGCATGATTGGCTGTTTCGTTGAGAAACAGGTCCTGCACGATCAACAGATCCAGTGATCGCAGGGCCGCTTCCACATGCTGTGTGTTGGGGTCCGATTGGGCGATATCCTCGCCTTGAATGAACATGGCCTTGAACCGTCCATCCACGGCGGCATCAAGCATGTTGGGAATGCGATAGCCCGGCTGATCGGAAAGGGGCTTCTTCCAGACCGCTTCGAAGGTGGCGCGAACAGCATCATCCGCCACCGAACGATAGCCGGAAAACTCATGCGGAAACGAGCCCATGTCACAAGAGCCCTGCACGTTGTTTTGGCCCCGTAGCGGGTTCACGCCCACGCCGTTGCGCCCGATATTGCCTGTTGCCATGGCGAGGTTGGCCATGGCCAGGACGGTGGTGGTGCCCTGACTATGTTCGGTCACACCCAACCCGTAATAGATTGCTCCGTTGCCGCCGGTGGCATAGAGCCGGGCGGCGGCGCGGATCTCTGTCGCTGGGACGCCGGTGGTCTGTTCCAGGGCTTCCGGGGCGTTTTCCGGTCCGCTGATAAAGGATTCCCAGGCGGCAAAAGAGACCGGATCACACCGCTGGGCGATGAAGGTCCGGTCGGCCAGGTTTTCGGTCATCACCACATGGGCCAGGGCATTGACCACGGCCACATTGGTCCCAGGTTGCAAGGCCAGGTGATGGTCCGCGCGGACATGAGGACTTTCCACCAAGTCGATGCGCCGCGGGTCGATGACGATCAGCTTCGCGCCACGCCTCAAACGCCGTTTCAGACGGGAAGCGAAAACCGGGTGGCCTTCGGTGGGATTGGCGCCAATGACCATAGCCACATCGCAGCTGTCCACGCTCTTGAAATCCTGGGTGCCCGCCGATGTCCCAAAAGCCTGTTTCAAACCGTATCCGGTGGGGGCATGGCAGACCCGGGCACAGGTATCCACATTGTTGGTGCCAAAGGCCGTGCGGATCATCTTTTGCACCAGGAACACTTCTTCGTTGGTACAGCGCGAAGAGGTCAGCCCGCCCAGGGCCTGCGGCCCTTGCTCGGCTTTGACGGCGTTGAGGCGTTGGGCGGCGTATTCGATGGCTTCCGGCCAATCCACCTCGCGCCAGGAATCGGCGGCTTTCTCGCGGATCATGGGGCGGGTGATGCGGTCCTCGTGGGTGGCATAGCTCCAGGCGAACCGACCCTTGACGCAGGCATGGCCTTCGTTGGCACCGCCAGAGGTCTCGGGGACCATGCGGACCACGTCCTCCCCGATGACCTCGGCCCGCAAGGAACAGCCGACCCCGCAATAGGCGCAGGTGGTCGAGACGGCCCGGTCGGGCAGTCCCAGGGTCGACAGGTTCTTTTCGCTCAATGTGGCGGTGGGGCAGGCCTGCACACAGGCTCCGCAGGACACGCATTCGGAGCCCAGGAAATCCACTCCTCCCGCCGCCGCGACGCGGGAGTCAAAGCCGCGCCCCAGAACCGTCAGGGCAAAGCTGCCTTGGACCTCTTCGCAGACCCGGACACAAAGGGAGCAGACGATGCATTTGGACGGATCAAAGGTGAAATAGGGATTGCTGGTGTCGGCGGCATTATCCCGGTGGGTTCGGCCCTCGCCATAGCGCACGTCCCGCAGCCCGACAGCGGCTGCCATGTCCTGCAGGTCGCAATCGCCGTTGGCGGCGCAGGTCAGGCAGTCCAGGGGGTGGTCGGAAATATAGAGCTCCATCACGCTTCGGCGCAGTGTCCGCAGGCGATGGGACTGAGTACGGACCCGCATGCCCTCGACCACCGGCGTGGTGCAGGAGGAGGGCGTGCCATTTCTGCCTTCGATTTCCACCAGACACAGGCGGCAAGAGCCGTAGGCGGTCAATTTGTCGGTGGCGCAAAGACGCGGGATGTGGATCCCCGCCTCCGCTGCCGCTCGCAAGATGGAAGTGCCTTCGGTTACGGTGACGGGCTGGCCATCGATCTGCACCGTGACCGAGGCGTCCCGTGCCTGGGCCGGGGTACCGAAATCCTTTTGTATATGCACCGTCATGTCAGGCTTCTTTCACCGGAAAATCTTGCGGAAAATGGGTTCGGGCACTGGTGACCGGCAACGGGGTCAGGCCGCCCATGGCGCAAAGCGACGCATCGGTCATGGTCGTGCAAAGATCGTCTAAAAGAGTCATATCGGCGTTGGTTCCGTTTCCTGCAACCACCCGGTCCAAAATCTCCATTCCGCGCACCGATCCAATACGGCAGGGCGTGCATTTGCCACAGGATTCTTCGGCACAAAAGGCCATGGCAAAACGGGCCTGGCGGGCCATCTGGACCGTATCGTCAAAAACCACGATGCCGCCATGACCAAGAAGGGCGCCGCGGTCGGTCAGAGCCTCATAGTCGGCAGCCACATCCAGCCCCGTCGCGGGGAGATAAGCGCCCAGCGGTCCGCCCACCTGCACGGCGCGCAGGGGGCGGCCGCTGGCGGTGCCGCCGCCAAAATCATGGATCAGGCAATCCAGACTGACGCCAAAGGCTTTCTCGACGATACCGCCATGTTGGATGTTGCCTGCCAGCTGAAACGGCAGGGTGCCCCGGGATCGACCCATGCCGAATTCTCGATAGAAGGCCGCGCCCTTGGCCAGGATGGTCGGCACGGCCACCAGGGTCAGGACATTGTTGACCACCGTTGGGCGCCCGAACAGTCCCTCGATGGCTGGGAGCGGCGGCTTGGCGCGCACAATCCCGCGTTTGCCTTCGAGGCTTTCCAGCATGGCGGTTTCCTCGCCACACACGTAGGATCCGGCGCCCAAGCGGATTTCCATGTGGAAGCGCTTCTTGGACCCCCGCACATCGTTCCCCAGCCACCCGGCTTTTTCAGCGCCGATGATCGCATCATTTAAGATTTGCCGCGCTTGGGGATACTCGGAGCGCAGATAGACCAATCCGGTTTCCGCCCCCACCGCCAGACCGGCGATGATCATGCCTTCGATCAGCGAGAACGGATCGCCTTCCATGATCATGCGATCGGCGAACGTGCCGCTGTCCCCTTCATCGGCGTTGCAACAGATCACCTTTTCGCCCGTTCCGGCTTCTAGAACCGTCCGCCATTTGATGCCGGTGGGAAACCCGGCGCCGCCGCGTCCACGCAGGCCGGACTCTGTCACCTGATCAACGATGGACTCGGGGGGCAGGGCCAGGGCGGCGGCCAATCCGGCACCGCCCCCGTGGGCCTCATAGTCGGCCAAGGAAAGGGGATCGACAATGCCGCAGCGGGCAAAGCTCAGGCGTTCCTGCCCCGCCAGGTAAGGGATCTCCTCGGTGGGGCCAAGTGCCAGCGGATGGTCGGAAGGAAAACTCTTGGCCACCAAATCCGCCGCGTCCGCCGGGGTCAGCGGCCCAAAGGCATGGCGCTGGCCGTCTCGTTCGATCTCGGCCAGGGGTTCGAGCCACAGCATCCCGCGGGATCCGGTACGGACCGGCCTTATCCCCGCCGCCTCGAAGGCTTCGGCCACCTCTTCGGCGCCCACGGACTGGGCAGCGCTGTCCAACGGGAGGAATACAGAGGTCATGGCACGACTTTCAACCGCGCTTCGATGCGCTCTGCCGTGGCCCGACCGATCAATTGACCATCCACCACCGCCGACGGTCCCAAGGCGCAATTGCCCAGGCAATAGACAGTCTCCAAAGTGAGGTCTCCGTTCTCGTGGGTGGTATCCATATCCATGGAAAGCCTGTGGCGCAGTTGAGCCACCAGGTCTTCAGCCCCCATGGCCTGACAGGCCTCCGCGCGGCAGAGTGTCACCACATGGCGCCCCCGGGCCTGGCGGCGGAAATCCTTATAAAATGAGATCACCCCCTCCACTTCGGCGCGGGAAAGCCGGAGGCGTTGGGCCACCAAAGGCACCACCGGGTCTGGAATATGACCGAACAGGTCTTGCACCGCGTGGAGCAGCGGCAGCAACGCCCCGCGCTGCTTCGCATGCCGTTCAATAACAGCTAAAGCCTCTGTTTCGTCCCAGTCCAAGGGCATCGGGCCCCTCCCAGTTCCAACGGGTTGATCAGCAATCTTAGTTGATTTGCTCCTCTTTGATAGGGCCGAAAAGGCGAGGCGGCAACAGCCCATTGTTCTGTGGAAAGAACATTGAGTTTCTTTTTGTCTTATTGTTCGATGTGGGTGGCTGATGTAGCCTTTTCATATCGAAGAAGCGCTTGGAACAGGAGCCCCGCATAAACGGGGCCCGAGGCTTTCACAGAGCCGTTAACCAATAGCGCGGAGCAGGATAAGGCGACGCCCCTTCGGGGGCAGCAATCATCACCCCAGCCCCACCACGGGCCGGTGAATAACGAGACAAGTTTTTTGGGAGATAGTAAATGAGTCACTCAACCTTTATCCGCCGTGTATCCCGGGGCATGGCCGTGATGGCCGTTGGTGCCCTCATGGCAACTACCGCGGGGATCGTGCCGTCGGTGCAAGCCGATGAAACCTGTCAATCGCCTTATATGGCGAAGATTACCGGCAAGGAAGATTTCATCTATGTCTGGACCCTCGGCATGGAAGGTATCGGTGATGAGTCCGACAAGCTGGTGACCGTGGATGTACGGGAGACTTCACCGACCTATGGCAAGGTGATCAATTCCGTTTCCACCGGGCGCCGCGCCGAAGCCCACCATTCGGGTTTCTCCGATGACCGTCATTACCTTTGGGCGGGCGGGTTGGATGACTCGTCCATCTATATCTACGACGTGCATAGCGACCCGTCGAAGCCAAAACTGCACCGGGAAATCAAGGATTTCGTCAAGGCCACCGGCGGTGCGGTGGGTCCCCACACCTTCTATGCCCTGCCGGGCCGTATCCTGATCACGGCTTTGTCCAACGACAAGGATCATGGTGGTAAATCGGCCTTGGTCGAATACACCAACGAAGGTGACTATATCGCCACATATTGGATTCCCGATGGCAAGGACAACAAGATGCTGCCGGGCCATGAACTGGCCGACGGCTACAACTATGATGTCCGCGTTCTGCCGCGCAAAAATGTCATGCTCAGTTCTTCCTTCACCGGGTGGTCCAACTACATGATGGACTTCGGCAAGATGCTGCAAGACAAGGAAGCCATGAGCCGCTTCGGCAATACGGTGACCTTGTGGGATCTGCATACCCGCACCCCGCGTAAGGTATTCAGCGTGCCCGGCGCACCGCTGGAAATCCGCTGGGCTTGGGGTCCAACCCACAACTACGCGTTCACCACCACCGCCCTGACCGCCAAGATCCACCTGATCTATGAGGACGAAAAGGGTGAATGGCAGTCCAAGGCCGTGGCCGATATCGGCGATGCATCCAAGGTTCCGCTGCCGGTGGATATCTCCATCTCCTCCGACGACAAGGAACTCTGGGTCGATACCTTCATGGACGGCACCGCGCGGCTGTTCGATATCTCTGATCCCCATCACCCCAAGCAGGTCTATGAAAAGAAGATCGGGGCTCAGCTCAACATGGTCTCGCAGAGCTGGGACGGCGACCGGGTCTATTTCTCCACCTCGTTGCTGGCCAACTGGGACAAGAAAGGCGCCGACAACGAGCAGTTCGTGAAAGCCTATGACTGGGATGGCAAGGAGCTCAAGCACCGCTTCACCATCGATTTCATCAAGGAAGGCCTGGGTCGGGCTCACTTGATGCGGTTTGGAGCCATGAGCCTCTATCAAAGCTAAGCACGCCGACCTGGTGCCGGGGGACCTCCCCTCCTCCGGCACCCTTTTTCGGAGGAATGACCATGAAATATCCTTCAATACTCGGCCTGGCGACGATGCTGATGCTGCCTTTGAGTGCCCCCGCGCAATCTGGTCCCTCCGCGGCCCAGGTGGCGGGGATCGACTTCTCGCGCTCGGCCAATTTCGACTTCGACGCTCCCCAGGCCGGCAGCTATCGATTGCCGGTTATCAAGCAGGCCGCCGATGGCGACGTTCTTGATTCCAGCGGCGATAAACGGACGCTGCACGACGTGATGGCGGACCGTATCACCGTGGTGAGCTTTATCTACAATCGTTGTTCAGATGCCAGCGGCTGCCCCTTGGCCTGGTCGGCCATGTATGATCTTTCCGATGCCAGCGCCATTGATCCCCAACTGGCCAAGAATGTGAATTTGGTCACCGTCAGTTTCGATCCGGAATACGATACCCCGGAAGTGATGGCGGCGGTGCGGGGGCGGATCGATGAACCGGAAGATCGCGCCCCATGGACCTATTTGACCACCGAGGGGACGGCGCAACTGGATCCTATCCTGCGGTCCTATAATCAGGTGGTTTCCCGCCGCCCCGGCAAGGAAGGCGCGACCACGGACTTGTTTGTCCATCAACTGCGGGTCTATTTGATCGATCGGAAAAAAATGGTCCGCAATATCTATGGGCTGGGCTTTCTGGATCCGCGCCTGTTGCTGACCGACATCCAAACCCTGCTGATGGAGGAAAGCCAGTCCAGCCAACGGAGCCACCGGTGAAGCTCCTTTGCTTCTTGTTTTGTGTTTGGGTCCTTTGCCCTGTCGGGGCTTGGGCAGACGAGGCGGACCGCGCCGCCGTGGCGCGCCTCGTCCATCCGCCCTTGGGTCTTCCACCTTTGGACCTTGCCATCGGCGACGCAGAGAAAATGGCCGAACGTATCGCTCTGGGGCGTAAGCTGTTTTTTGACCGCAGGCTATCCATCAATGGCACCATGTCCTGTGCCATGTGCCATATTCCCGAGCAGGGGTTCGCGCAACATGAGTTGGCCACCTCGGTGGGCGTGGAGGGCCGCTCGGTCCGCCGTAACGCGCCGACCATTCTCAATGTGGCCTATATGGAGTTGATGTTCCACGACGGGCGCGATGATTCCCTTGAAACCCAGATCTTCGGGCCACTCCTGGCCCAGGCGGAGATGGCCAATCCGTCTGTGGGGTTCGTGTTGCAGACCATCCGCCAGGCCAAGGACTATGACGGACTGTTTGAATCGGCCTATGGCGAACCGGTGGATTTTGGCCACTTGGGATCGGCCCTGGCGGCCTATGAACGCTCCTTGCTGTTGGCCAATTCCCCCTTTGACCGGTGGTTCTATGGCAAACAGGATTCTGCTTTGACCGATCAGGCAAAAAAAGGGTTCGCCCTGTTTACCGGAAAGGCGGGCTGCGCCATCTGCCACCCCGTGGAAGAAACCGGAACGGTCTTTACCGATCAGCAACTGCACAATACCGGGTTGGGCTATCTGCGGGATATCGTCGATCCCAGCGATCAAGGACCCGTGGCCGTGCAGGTCGCCCCGGGTGTGGTGTACAACCTGGCCCGCTCGACCATCGATTCGGTGGGGCTGCCCCGGCAGAAGGATCTGGGGCGCAAGGAAGTAACCAATGATCCCGACGACATGTATCTTTTCAAGACTCCGGGGCTACGCAACGTGGCCCTGACGGCGCCCTATATGCATGACGGGTCCCTGCGTCGCCTGAGAGATGTGGTGGATTTCTATGATCAGGGGGGATTCCAATACGAGGGAACGGACCCCGCCTTGCGGCCACTCCACCTGACGGAACCGGAAAAAAAGGCGTTGGTGGCTTTCCTGGAAAGCCTGACCGGCGAAGGGATTGCCGACCTGATCGCCGAAGCGCGCGGAACTGAAATCGGGAACGTGGAAGCGGACCTGAATTCGGCCAAAGGGTCGTACTGAATATAGAACAGTGAGTTCATATAAGTAAAATTGTACTATTATTCTTCTTGTATTATCATAAAACGAAATAAAAAATAGTGTAAATGGATAACTATTTTAGTGAAGCAAAATAGTTATCGCCATCATATGCCCTAATTAAATGAGGCATATTTGTGCAGATAGAATTAAACATTGGAGGAATTCTAACATGGTATCCATTCATCCCGCCGTTGATGGCGGTGTCAAGCCAGCCAAGGACGGTTTTTCCGGCGGCACGCTCACCTGTGCCTGCACGGACAACCCCGTTGTGGTCGAGATCTCCAGCCAAAGTGCCCACAATCATGTTTGCGGGTGCTCCAAATGCTGGAAACCGGATCAGGCGTTGTTTTCGCAGGTCGCCGTTGTCCCGCGCGACTCCTTGAACGTCGTCCGCGGCACGGAGAAACTGGCCATCGTCGATGCCGATGCCGCCATTCAAAGGCATGCCTGCACCCAGTGCGGCACGCATATGTACGGCCGCATCGAAAACCAGGCCCACCCCTTCCACGGCCTGGATTTCGTTCATACGGAACTGTCCGATGAGCAGGGGTGGGCCCCGGCCGAGTTTGCCGCCTTTGTCTCTTCCATTATCGAAACCGGAACCGATCCGAAAGATATGGAGGCCATCCGGGGACGTCTGCGGGAACTGGGGCTGCCTCCTTACGACTGCCTGTCGCCGGCGCTGATGGATGTCATCGCCGCCCATACCGCCGCCCACGCCTGACCTCGAACCGGTCGCCGGGGCGTGTTCTCATTCCCCGGCGATGTCGTGGCAGGAGCGATACAGATAGTCGAGCAATAGCCGCACCCGGGTGGGCATGTAGACCCGTTGCGGCTGTAGGGCCCAGATGGGAACCTTGTTGCGAAGGTAGGGCTCCAACACTGGGACCAGCCGCCCCTGTTCGAGGGACTCCCGGGCGTAGAACAGCGGTACCTGGGCGATACCCAGACCGGATTCCGCTGCCGCGATCAGTGCCCGGCCATTGTTGCTGCGCCAGTTCCCATGGATCCGCCATTCCTGAAAATCATCATCGCGATCAAACCGCCAGTGGGTCAGGGTGCCGACCAGGCAGTTGTGGCGGCTCAGGTCTTGGGGAGACTCCGGCACCGAGTTGCGATCCAGATACTCCCGGCTGGCTACCGTGATCAGTGGATAGGCGCAGAGCTTGCGTCGGATGAACGGGCCGTCGACCACGAAGCCGGTGCGAAAGGCGATATCGATATTGTTTTCGATGAGATTGAGCGTCCGGTTGGTGAACTCCAGGTGGACGGATACTTCCGGGTGGTCGGACAGAAACTCCGCCACCAGCGGGGCAATGTAGTCCTCGCCGAAAGCCCCGGCGACGGTCACGCGGATGGGACCGCGCGGTGTGGTGTTCTGATCGGCAATGCGTTTCTCCAGCTCTTCCAGATCCTGGAAAATCTGGCGGCATTGGTTGAAGTAGACTTCGCCCGCTTCGGTCAGGGTGAAGCCCCGGGTGGTCCGAATCATCAATTGCAGGCCTAGCCGATCCTCCAGCGCTTTGACATGCCGGGAAACGAAAGATTTGGCAACGCCGAGCTTATTGGCCGCGGCGGTGAAGGATCCTTGATGCACCACCTCGATAAACTCGCGGGTGCCTTCCATGTGTTTGCTCATGATTGTTCTTTCTATGGAACATTGCTTTCCTGTTCGGGCCATTGTCGCCATGGCGTGACGGTTTGTAAACTGGGTTCATGAATGGCGGGATGGATTTCCGCCCGCCCAACGAAACCCACAGGGAAGGACCCATCCGATGAAAACCCGTGCCGCCGTGGCATACAAAGCCGGAGACCCATTGAGCATCGAAGAGGTGGACCTGCAAGGTCCCCGGGCCGGAGAAGTGCTGGTCGAGATCAAAGCCACCGGCATCTGCCATACGGATGCCTTCACTCTTTCCGGCGACGACCCCGAAGGGGCGTTCCCGGCCATTCTTGGTCACGAGGGCGCGGGCATCGTGCTCGAGGTGGGCGAGGGAGTGACCTCGGTGGTGCCGGGGGATCACGTGATACCTCTATATACCCCTGAATGCCGCGAGTGCGACTATTGCCTGCACCCCAAAACCAATCTGTGTCAGTCCATTCGGTCGACCCAGGGACAAGGTCTGATGCCCGATGGCACCAGTCGCTTTTCCATCGATGGCACCCCGATCCTGCACTACATGGGCTGCTCGACCTTTTCCAATTACACGGTGATGCCGGAAATCGCCCTGGCCAAGATCCGCCCGGACGCCCCATTCGAAAAGGTCTGCTACATTGGCTGTGGCGTGACCACCGGGGTCGGCGCCGTGGTTTTCGATGCCAAGGTGGAGCCGGGTTCCAACGTGGTGGTTTTCGGCCTCGGCGGCATCGGCCTGAACGTGATTCAGGGCGCGCAGATGGTCGGCGCCAACAAGATCATCGGTATCGACATTAATGAAAGCAAGATTCCCCTGGCCAAGCAGTTCGGCATGACCGATTTCATCAACCCGAAAAAGGTCGATAACCTGGTGGAGGCCATTGTCGATCTGACCAATGGCGGCGCCGACTACTCCTTTGAATGTATCGGCAATGTTTCGACCATGCGTCAGGCTTTGGAATGCTGCCACAAGGGCTGGGGCGAAAGCCTGATCATCGGCGTGGCCGGGGCCGGGCAGGAGATTTCCACCCGCCCCTTCCAACTGGTAACCGGTCGGGTATGGCGCGGATCTGCTTTCGGTGGCGCCCGGGGCCGCACCGATGTGCCCAAGATCGTCGATTGGTATATGGACGGCAAGATCAATATCGACGACCTGATTACCCACACCATGCCCTTGGATGACATCAACGACGCCTTCGAACTGATGCATCGCGGGGAATCCATCCGCTCGGTGGTGCTCTACTGATGCCGTTGCAAACCCATTCCGAGAACAAGGTGTTCGGCGGCAGGCTGGGGGTCTACTCCCATGCCTCCACCACCTGCCAAGTCCCCATGCGGTTCAGCCTGTTCCTCCCCCCCCAAACGGGGAGCAAGCTGGTGCCGGTGGTGTTCTGGTTGTCCGGCCTGACCTGTACCGAGGACAATTTCACCGTCAAGGCCGGGGCCTACCGGGTGGCGGCGGAACTGGGGCTGGCCATCGTTGCTCCGGATACCTCGCCACGCGGCGAGGATGTTCCCGACAACGAGGCCTATGACCTGGGCCAGGGGGCGGGATTCTATGTGGATGCCACCCAGGGTCCCTGGCGGCGCCACTACAATATGGATAGCTATGTGACCCGCGAGCTTCCCGATCTGATCCGCGATAGTTTCCCGTTGGATTGGCACCGGCAAAGCATCATGGGGCATTCCATGGGCGGGCATGGGGCCTTGACCATATGGCTGAAGAACCCCGGTCTGTTCCGCTCCACCTCGGCCTTTTCGCCCATCTGTGCGCCCAGCCGGTGCCCTTGGGGCCAAAAGGCCTTTACGAACTATCTCGGTCCCAATTCCAGTGCCTGGGAAGACCATGATGCCACCGCCCTGATGCGCAAGGGCGGCAGCGGTACCATGCGACCACCGATCCTGATCGATCAAGGAACGGATGACCCCTTCCTCGCCGAGCAATTGATGCCGGAAGTCTTTCAAGAGGCTTGCACGGAAGTGGGGCAATCCTTGCGACTACGGTTCCAGGAGGGCTACGACCATAGCTATTTCTTTATCGGAACCTTCATCGAGGATCATCTGAGATTTCACGCCGCCGAACTGGCTACGGTCTGAGATCACTCTTGGCACGGGAGGAGGCAGGCCCCCTCCCGTCGTCGAGATTTTGCGTCACACGATGATCTTGTCCAGATCCTCGAATTGAACCACGGCGCCGTTTTCCAGTTCGATCGTACCCGAGGCATCACCGTCGAAGGCCAACTCGGTCGCGGAACTGGCATTGGTGTCGACGCTGCCTTGATCGATATGGATCATCCAACTGGCATGATCCTGACCGGCGATGGCATAGGTGTTTGCATCCACCTGATTGATGGACCAATCGCCGCCCAGGCCATCCTGATTCATGATGAACAGCTCATCCACACCCGAGCCGCCGGAGACCGACCAGGAGCCATCACCATAGTGGTAGACAAACTGATCGCCATCGCTGGTCCCGGTCGCTGCCGCGCCGTCCTCGCTCCACAGCACATCGGGGCGCGCGCCCTCATTGAGTTGGACGCCGATCGTTCCGGATAAATCGCCGATGGTGGCATGGGTCCCGACCGATCCGCTGCCGCCCTCATCATCATAGATGGTGATGGAGAAGTCCCGGTCGCCCGGTTCGATGGCGGTGCTCAGATTCGTAAAGACGACTTTCTCGGCCAGGTCCGCATAGGTGCTGAAATCGGCCTCTCCCTCGAAGCTAAGGGTTTGCAGGTCGGCGTTGTAGGAGACCGTGATATCGGTGCCATCCACCACCAGATTGCCGGTGGTTCCGGTCCCCAGATCGATGCCCTTGAGTCCCAGGCTGTCGCCCATCAAGGCCCCATTGTCGATGCTGATGTCCATGCGGGTGATGGCGCTGTCATCCACGTCGGCAAAGGAGATCTGCTGTCCGGCCATGTCCGCGTCGGGCAGAACGAAGATCGGACTATCGATGGCGCCGACAACCGATTGGGCGCTGGCGGTCACATGGGCGGTCGGATCATCATTCACCGCTGTCACATCGAGGGTGAGAGTCTGAGTGGTGGCCGCCGTGGTGCCGCCTTCGGTGGATTGAGCCGTCACGGTCAGGGTGACCTGGCCGTTATAGTCATCCGGCGTGCGGATCTGAAGATTATTCAGTTGGTCGGAGTCGAGATACCATTTGCCATCCCCTGACTGCGCTACCGTGCCGGTTGCGGTGTCGAAGACCGAATCGTCCGGAGCGCCTTCGATGATGACCTGGAGAGTTTCAGAGCCGTCGGTATCGACCAGGGCCGCCGACAGATCAACGGCAATGGCACTATCCTCGGCCCCGGCGGCATCTTGGACGGACAGGGTTGGAGTATCGGCCTCGCCGGTGACGGTGATGGTAAAGGGCATGCTCTGGGTCATTTGCGCGTCGCTACCATCCAAGGAGACGGCATAGGCGCTCAATGTATAGTCTCCAGAGGCATGGGCCGGCGGCACGAAGTGCAGAGTGGCCGCCTGGGCCAAAGGAATGCTCCAAAGGCCAAGTCCACCAAAGATCCCCACGGCATTGCCATTGCCATCGGTAAAGGACGCGCCATCGGGGACATCCTCAATGATGATCGACAGGTATTCGCTGTCATCCATCAAGGAGGCATTGAGGCTCACGGCAATTTGAGTATCCTCGACCCCTGTTGCCGCTGCCGGATCGATTTCCGGCGTATCGGCGACGCCCGCCACTTGGACCATGAAGTTGGTGCTGGAAGACGCAATGTCCGTGTTGCTCGGCTCCAGGCTATAGGCGGTCAGGCTGAGATCGATGTTGCCAGAGAAGTTTTCCGGTGGCAGCAGCGAAACTCCAGTGATTTCCCCAGTCTCAACATTGATGTTGGAGCCTTTGATCGTCCAGGTGCCGTCATTGTTATTGAACGCGCCGGAAAGAACCGCGCCGTCGGGCACGTTGCCGATAACCACCGACAGGTATTCCGAATTGTAATCGCCCAGACCACCAATGGCATCCTGGGACGAAGCGGAAAGGTCGAGGGTGATGCTATTGTCCTCGCTGCCAGAAACATCGTTCGCTCCCACCGTCGGTGTATCCGCATCGGCGGCGATGCTGAAGGAAAAGCTCTGGGTCGTACTGCCGGTATCTGTGACGCCGGAGCCGCCAACCGTGACAGAATCCAGGCTGGTCGCGGTGACATTCAAAGTCACGGACCCATGGAAGTCAGCGGGGGGGCGGAAACCGATATCGCTCAAATTCGCCACGTCGATTGTATAAGAGCCATCGACATTGGCGGTCAGGGGCGTGCCCGCCCCATCAATCAGAACCGCGCCGCTGGGCAGGCCGTCGATGGTCACCACCGAGCCTAGGGACTCCGAACCATCCGTATCGCGCAAGCCCAAGGCGATATCGAGGGGGATGTCGTTGTCTTCGACCAAGGTGGCGCCGGATCCGGTCGCGGCGGAGATGGACGGACCATCCGCGTCGGGAGCCAGTTCGGCCACCACCACATCGTCCAGGCTTGTGGTTTCATAAACACCGTCTTCACTGGCCACGGCCTTGATGTCGAGGGTCAATTCCCCGGCGAAATCCGCTGGTGGCGTGATGGTCACGCTGCCCAGATCGGCCGGATCAATGGTCCAGCTATCGGAAAGGGGATTGTAATAACCGCCCGACAGGGTGCTCCCGGCGGGCAGATCAGAAATGACGATGCCGACCAGACTGTCGCCCGCGCCATTGGCCACGGCGGCGATGTCCAACACAACCGTATTGTCTTCGGTGCCGGAAACCGGCGTGACCGTAACCTGCGGCGGATCGACGACAACCCCGCCGGTGGGCGTGATCGGGCCGGATCCGGTACCGCCACCGGACGGATCAAAGCGGATATCCACGGAGAGGCCCGTAGTATCGAAATGGGTATCCCGGTCACCATCCGTATCTTGGTCGATGACATAGGGATGCACAGTCAGGGTGGCCTCGCCGGCATAGGACGAGGTCGCGGTCAGGGCCGTCGGATTGCTCGGGTCATAAAGAACCGTCCAGGTGCCGTCTCCATTATTGAAGCCTTGGTTCAATTCAACGCCGTTGGGAACACCATCGACGATCAAATAGACGCTTTCCGAATTGTCCGCATCGTTGAGGGTCAGGCTGAGCCCCAGATCGAGGCTGCCGCCCACCGTGCCATCCACCGCTCCGGTCAGGCTATAGGTGGGCGCATCGGCATCGGGTTGCAGCTTGACCACCGTGGTGGCGGTTTTGCTGGCCGTGGAGCCGTCGGCATCGGTGGCCGTGGCCGTGGTGGAGATGGGGATGTCCCCAGACCAGTCCTCGGGCAATCCGGTGACTTTGAGCAGGGATTTGTCGGCCAGATAGTCGGTCAGATCCTGGCCGCTCAGATCCAGGCTGTCGCCCATGGACAGGCCGCGGAACGTGAACTGTACATCGGCTTCGTTGGGCAGGCCAATGGCGTCGTCGTTGAGTGTGACCGAAAGCCCGGTGATGGTTTCGGCGCTCTCGGTTCCGGCCACCGTGTCATTGACCGACGGCGAAATGGAAACCGTGACACCCGTGCCCCAAAGGTCTTCGGTGGACGAGGCGGACAGGGTCACGCTGGGTGTATCGGCCTCGGCTTCGACCGTGACATGGAGAAGACGAGAATCGGAGGCGGTATGGCCATCGTCCTCGGTGGTGATCAGGTCGATGCCGATATCGAACTCGCCGGAAAAGTCATTGGGGGCCGCGATGCGCACATCGCCCAGATGATCCGGATCGATGGACCATTTGCCGCCGCCGATATACTTCATGAAGGACTCGTTGCCCGCCGTCATGGAAATATCCACGCCGTTGGGGATGTCCTTGATGACGATGGAAAGCGTTTCCGACGTGTCGATATCCTGCGTGCCGTACTGCTCGAACTGCGGATTGATCAGGTTGTCTTCGTCGCCGGTGGCAATCAGACGGCCCTGGGCATCGATCATTTGATCGGGAATGAGCGGACCGTCGGAAACACCGCGCACCACGACCTCAAGGGTCCCGGTGGTCTCGGCATAGTCCAGGTTCGAAGACTCGGTGGATCGGGTGGTCACGCTCAGGCTTAGATCCACATTGGAATCCTGGGGCGGTTGTATGAACAGGTCCGCCACTTCAACGGCACTGAACATCCATACCGCGCCGCCCGCATTGGCAACGGGCTGACCATCGCCATCAAAGCTGACCCGGGTACCCACGGCGTTGCCACTGCCGTCATAGAAGGCCGCGCCATCGGGCACGTCGCCAAGGAAGATGGACAGGCTTTCCGAGCCGTCCGTATCGGCAAGGGTCGGACGGATATCCAACTCGATGCGGGTATCCTCGTCGCCCCGGGCATTCTTGACGATCATCGACGGGGTATCGGCATCCGCATCGACAATTACGGTGAAAGTTGTTGTGCTGGCGGCATTGCGGACCGCGTAGTCGCTGCCTTCGCGGGCGACAACGCGGAACTGGATGTCTACGGCATCGGCATCGGAATCCACCGGTGGTCGGACTACCACCTGATCAAGTTTGCTGAGATTCAGATTCCAGCGGCCATTGTTGCCGCCGCCGGCCTGAGTAAACTGGCCTTGGTCATTGAGATAGCCGACAGTCCAGTCGTCCGGCACGTTGCGCAGTTGCGCGTTGACCAGGGATTCAGAGCCGTCCGTATCCACCAGTTGGGCATCCAGGCCCAGATCAATGTAGGTATCCTCGGTACCGGTTACCTGACTATTGCTAACGCCATCACCGTCCGGATCAATCAGCAAAGTGGGGGCATCGGCCACGCCACGCACGTGGATGCTGCCGTCGGCGGTGGTGGTATGAGTGATGTTGTCGTCCACGTCGCGGGTGGTGACCTGGACTTGATAGGTCACGTCATTGCCGGAATGCTCCGCCGGTTCGAAGGTCAGGCCGTCGAGACGGAAGGCGGTGCCATCGCCGCTGGTATCGGTCAAGTCGCTTGCCGGGATGCGATATTCGAACATCCCCGTCCCGGTATTATAGGTCGGAGTGAGAGGATTGCCGTCATAGATCAGCTTGCCGGTCAGCCATAAATCCGTGTCATTGGTCTGAATGACAACGTCACCGATCAAGGTTTCCGATCCATCCGTATCGGCCAAAACAAAGCTGGGGGAGACGGGGATAGCGGTATCTTCTCTACCGGTATCGCTCGCGGTGACAATGGTCTTGTCGGCCACCGGGTCAATGACCAGGGTCAAGGTTTCGGTGCTGCTGGTCGCCGAGCCTTGGCGTGTCAGGCCGGTGCCGTCGAGGGCGGAATCATCGACATTGGCATCGTCCTCGGTGGCGACGGTGACAATGTCGAACTGGATGGAGTCCTGTCCGGTGGGGCTGGACCAATTGCTCGCTCCGCCCACATAGACCTTGCCCGCAAACACATCGGCGGCGGACACTTCCCAATAGACCTGGCCCGAGCCATCGGTCTGCGGGGTGATGATCTCGTCGCCGCTGATGGCATCGTCGTCGCTGATCGCCAGCCGCTGCCCGTCGTTGTCATAGTCCTTGGGCGTGATGCGGAACATCAGGCTCTCGGAGCCGTCGGTGCTGGTCATTGCGCCGTCCAGATAGCCCGCTTCCCCGGTGCCGCCGTTCACGGCGTTGGCGTCGTCGTGGCCCGCATCCACCTGCAAGGTATCGCGCAGGTTATAGAAAGTATCCTCGTCGATGGTCTTGGGGACTTCGTCCACGTTTACAAAGGGTGTGTCCGCATCGCCAAACACCTGCACAGCGACGGTCTTGGTGGTGGTCGCCGTCTGCACGGCCAATTGATCGCCGGTGGCGGATTCCGTGCTGGTGGCGCTGACCTTGAGAGTGAAATCCGTGTTGCTGTCGGTGGGGGCCAGCAATTTCAGGCTGTCGGTGAGGCCGGTCACATCATACTGACCGGAGGCGTCGGGCGTGAGAGGCGTCACCCCGCCATTGCCATCGTCCAGTCCCAGGGTGACTCCGGTTGGCAAATCGAAAACCGAGACACTCAGGCTCTCGCTGCCGTCCTGATCGACCAACTGAGAGTCCAAATTCAGATCAAACCATTTGTCCTCGACGCCCACGGCGCTGGCACTGAGCGTGGGGGCGTCAGCCACGGCCTTGACCGTGACGCTGACGGCGGAGAGGCCTTGGTTCCAATCGGTCCCGGAGGTGGGTGTCGAGGAATCCCCAGCAGCGCTTTCCAGCGGATTGCCGTCGTCGTCGGTGACCAGGGCCCGGACATTGAAATCGATATCGTCATCCATATGCGCCGTGGTCCAACGGACCTGTAGATTATCCAGGTTGCCGGTCACGTCGTAGACCCCCTGGGCATCGGGAGTCAGAACCTGGCCCGTATCGGCGAAGCGGATTTCCGCGCCGTTGGGCAGGTCTTCCACGGTGACGGTCAGGGTTTCGTCGCCCGAGGCGGCGGAGATGGAGGCATCCAGATCCACGGTGATCCAGGTATCTTCGTTGCCGGTGCCCGATCCGCTGACGGTGGGGGCGAGGAGGGACACATCGACCAGGAAATCCACCGGACCGGTGACGGCGGAATCCCCGCCGTCGCTTTCGGTGCTGGTACCATAGACCTGTACCGTGAAGTCGGTGGAGTCATCGGTCGGCGGCAGGATCTGGAGGTCGGCCAGATCCGAAGGATCCACCACCCAGGTCCCGACCGGAAGGGTGGTTCCGTTGGGCAGGGTGACGCTGCTGGTCAGCTCGCTGCCATGGTTGAGCGAGGCATCATCGGGGATCCCGGTCAGATAGACGCTGCCGAGGCTTTCGGAGCCGTCCGTATCGGTGAGACTGGCCGAGACATCCAGGTCGATCCAGGTGTTTTCCATCCCGGCCACGTCTTCGGCCGCCAGGTCGGGAGCATCGGCCACCGCGTCGATGGTCACGGTGACCGAGGTCACGGCCTGATTCCAGTCGGTGTCGCTGGTCGGGGTCGCGGAATCGCCCGCCGTGCTTTCCAGCGGGTTGCCATCGTCATCGGTGACCAAGGCGCGGACATTGAAGGTGATATCCGTATCCAGGTTGCCGGTGGTCCAATGAACCTGAAGATTGTCCAGGTTGCCGGTCACGTCATAGCGGCCCTGGGCATCGGCGGTTAATACCTGGCCTGTATCGGCGAGACGAATCTCGGTTCCGGCGGGCATGTCCTCCACGGTGACGGTCAGGGTTTCGTCGCCGGAAGCGGCGGTCACCGAGGCGGTGAGATCCACATCGGCCCAGGTGTCCTCGTCACCGGAGCCGGTGCCGCCGACGGTCGGAGCAAGCACCGAGACGTCGACCAGGAAGGTTTCAGGCCCGCTGATGGCGCTATCCGTATAGCTGCCTGCCTGACCCGGATAGGTCTCGTCTTCGGTGGTGGACCAGACGCGCAGATTGAAATCGGTGGAATCGTTGCTCGGCGGCTGAACTTGCAGGTCGTCCAGGTCGGCCACAGCCACTTTCCAAGTCCCGGCGGGAATGGTCACATCGCCATCGGTCACCGCTTCGGTGGTCAAGGTGCCGTGATTGAGCAAGGCTCCGGCGGGCAGATCTGCGATATAGACCGCGCCCAGGGTTTCAGAGCCATCCGTATCCACCAGCGAGGTGGAGATATCCAGATCAATCCAGGTGTTTTCCATCCCCGCCACGTCTTCGGCGGCCAGGTTCGGCGCATCGGCGATGGCTTCAACGGTCACCGTCACATCCTCGGTGATGGCAGCCACGTCGCCATTGATTTCGGTGGCGGCGGCTTCGATGCTCCAGGAAACATCACCGGCATAATGTTCGGGACGGGTCAGATAAAGGTCTTCCAACTGATCGGCGGTGAAGCTCCAGCTGCCCGGGCTGGTGGAGGGGTAGGGGGTGCCCGCGGCGTCGCTGAACCCGAAACCATCGGGGACGTCGTTAAAGGCGATGGTAAGGGTTTCCGCGCCATCGCTATCATTCAGCGTGGCGTCCAGATCGAGCTTAAGGGCCAGATCTTCCCAGCCGTCCTGAATCTCGATGGTCAGGGTCGGAGTCTGGGCCACGGGATCGGTCTCTGGCTCCGGATCCTCATCGGGCGGGGTGGCAGCGGTTTCCTCGGTCGCGGCGGTCGCGGCCTCCCCCTGATCTTCTTCTTCATCGTCAAGAAGGGGTTCTTCCGGCGGCAGGTCATCGGCGCTGTTGGGCGCGGCAGTGGCTTGGTCCGGTGTCGGTTGGGTTTCTTGGCGCGTGGAAGGCTCGTCCTCCGATGGCGTGCGCTCAAGCGGTTCCCCGATGTAATAGGGAGAGACTTCCCCATCCACGGCCTGCGGCTCGGCGGTGTCGGCCACCACTTCCGCGGTCTGTTGCAGGGCCTCGCCTTCCTGGACGAGGTTTCCGACAATCTGTTCAAAAGTCTCGCGGGGTGCGCTCTGGATCGACGCGCTATCCATGACATCGCCATCCGGGGCGCTGTCGGAGAGATCCTGCTGTTCCCCATCTTCCAGGGACTCAAAACCCTTGCCTTCGAGATACAGGTCCTCAGAGGCGTCGACCGCATTGGGACCGCCACTGGTTTGTTGGGGGGCATCGGCTGTATTTTGGTTGTTCTGTTGCTCAGCCATGATCCAATCCTCCGTCTTCTAGTTATCGTTCGTGGAACGCCTGC
Source organism: Magnetospira sp. QH-2 (assembly GCF_000968135.1). Taxonomy (NCBI): domain Bacteria; kingdom Pseudomonadati; phylum Pseudomonadota; class Alphaproteobacteria; order Rhodospirillales; family Thalassospiraceae; genus Magnetospira; species Magnetospira sp. QH-2. The sequence goes on from NZ_FO538765.1 coordinate 483,338, forward strand.
TCAAGCGAGACGTAAATGGGTTTCAACAGGTATTCCAGCAGGGTTTTATTGCCAGTAATGATGTCGGCCTGCACCGTCATGCCGGGCAGGATGATGTTGTTTTTGGGGTCGTTGCCCACGTAGTTCCGGTGCAACCGGACCATGCCCTTGTAGTAGGGCTGCTGCGATTGCTCGTCGATGAAAGTGGTGGCGGAGACCGACTCCAGATCCCCTTCCAAGGCGCCGTAGCGGGCGAAATCGAAACTGGTGACTTTCACCGTGACCGGTTGGCCTTCCTTCACATGACCGATGTCGCGGGTGCTGATGCGGGTTTCAACCAGCAATTCATCATCCACCGGGACGATTTCCACGATCTGCCCGCCTGCCGGTACGACCCCGCCCACGGTCCTGAATTGCAGGTTCTGGACGATGCCTGAAACCGGCGCATAGACCACCAGCCGGCGTAAACGGTCCTCGATCCGTTGCAGGGCGTCGCTCACCTGGGCCAGTTCGGCGGTGACCGTTCCCATCTCGTTGAGGGCATTTTCCTGCTGCGTGCGGTGCAGGTCGGAGATCCGCTCCTTGACCTCGGACATTTCCTTGCGCACCGTGCGTTCCTGACCGATCAGTCGGCTCATCTCGTTTTCCGCCGCCGCCACTTCGCGCTTGATCTCGATGACCCTCAGCTTCGATCCGACCCCCTTGTCGAACAGGTCTTGGCGCATGGTTTGTTCTTCGGCATAGAGCGTGATCTGACGTTTGACCGCTGCCTGCTGTTCGCGGACCGCATGGATTTCCTCGGTCTTTTGCTGCAATTGCTCTACGAAGACCCGATTCTGGGAATCAAAGCGTTGGACCGCACCTTGGTGGATCTGCAACTGGTCTTCCACCAAGGTGGCGTATTCGTCTCCGAAAGCGGAGTAGTCCGGGGCGCGTCCCTGGGCCAAAGCGCGCAGGCGCTCGGCGCGCAGTTTGAGCACGGCTTCCCGGGATCGAGTCTGATCCAGATCCGATTGCACCTGGGTCGCGTCAAGGTGGATCAAGGGGGTTCCCTTGGTCACCAACTGTCGTTCCTTGACCGGGATCTCTCGGATGATGCCCCCTTCGAGATGCTGTACCACATGGACCGAGGACAAGGGCACCACGGCTCCAAATCCAACGGCTATTTCATCCACATCGGTAAAATGGGCCCAGGCGATGAAGCCGAACAACACCGCGCTGATAATGACGATCATGGCATTGGACATCAGCGAAACGCCGGCTTCCTCGAGCAAGGCGCTTTGGCCGAGGAAGCGGAGCTGCCGCTTGGCCCGTACCAAGGTGATTTCCTGATCCATCGTCGTTTCGGTCATCTGATCTCAATCCGTTGCAGCTGCGATGTTAGAGCCTCATTCTCAGAACAAACCATCAGGGATCCGCTTACGGACCTGTTCCGCCGGACCAAACATGCGCACCATGCCGCCGTCTAAAACGGCAACCTTATCAACATAGCGCAAATGGCTTGGTCTGTGTGTGACGAGGAACACAGTTGTGCTGCCCCGCATGGCTTCCAGTGTTTTGATAAATTGGCGGTCGCCCTCGAAATCCAGGCCATTGACCGGCTCGTCTAGAAGCAGGATCGGGGCGCGGCGCAAATAGGCCCGCGCAAGGGAAATGCGTTGCAGGAAATTGGACGGCAACATGTCGGACCGGCCATCGCCCACACGCGTCCAAAAGCCTTTGGGCAGAGCCTCGATCTCGTCGAGAACACCGGCCTGGGCGCAGGCCCAACTCAATTCTTCATCGGTTGCCGTGGGATGGGACAGCCGCAGGTTTTGCGCCAATGTGCCGAAGAACATATGATATTCCTGCGGGACATAGGCCACGTGATGACGCAACTCGATGGGATCAAGCTGGCGGATATCGATGCCGTCGAATGAGACCGTTCCAGCCTGCGGGGCATATATCCCGGCGATCAGTTTCAGCATCGTCGACTTGCCCGACCCATTGGGACCGACCAGGGCAACCACTTCACCCGGCTCGGCGGCCAGGGACACGCCAATCAAGGCCGGATTGGATTCCGATTTATAGCGCAGGGATACCCGATCCAAGGTCACCGCCCCTTTCATCTCTTCCAAGGGGATGACTTGGGCGGTTTCGTCCCTTTCGGGACGAAGCTGCATGAGGGCGTTGATCTGTTTGGCCGAGGAAGCAATCTGATCGACCTGGGTCAGAGTCAAAAACAGGGTTTGCATGGGGCGCAAGATCCACCAGACCATGATCATGGAAGCGATCAGGCCACCGACGGTGATTTCCCCCTCCAGCGCCTTGAAAACCCCCCAGGCCAGGGTGGCGAGACCCGCCACCATGATCAGGGTCTGGGCAATGGCGGCGGCATGAGAGGATAGCAAAGCACTTTGATTGCCTTTGATGGCGGCCCGTGCCGACAATTCGCGGTAGCGGTCGTACCAGATATCCTCGGCTCCGGTATCCATGAGTGTGCGCATCTTGGTCAGGGCCTCGACCAGGAATTCCTGCTTTCGGCTTTCGGCCTGGGCCGCGTCTCCGACCTTTCGATGCAGCATGGGCGCGAATACCCCGGCCATGACGACAAAGATCAACAGCGCGATCAGCGGCACAAAGGCGATGGTACCGCCGATCATGGCCATCACGGCAACGAATATGAGCACAAAGGGGCCTTCGAGCATCACCGTTGCCAAGGGACCGGTAAAGAACTCTCGAATGCTCTCGAAATCCTTCAGTCGCGCCACCTGGGCATTGGCATTGGCCATTTCGGTATAGGCCGGAGGCAGAAACAGCAAGCGACGGAAGATGGCCCGGCCCATCAGGTAATCCATCCGGGCGCCAATATGGGCAATCAGATTGGCTCGCAAGCTTTTAAGCGCCAGATCACCCAACAGGGCAACCGCCACGCCAATCACCATGAAGCTCAGGGTGGAGAGCGACCCGGTGGCGACCACCCGGTCATAAACCCCCATGATGAAGATCGGCGTGGCGAGGACCAGCAGATTGGCGAAAAAACTGGCGGCCAGGGCCCGAACAATCAGACGCCGGAAGCGAAGGGCAAGATCGAAGACAAAAGAGGTGCGCGATCCCTTCGCTGCCTGTTCCTGCAACTCCTCGGCCCGGAACACATAGACCGTGCCGCTGCCTTTGAATTTGGTTTGATCGTGATAAGATCGGCTGGCGGCATCAAACACCCGCACGGCCCGGCCGCGTCGCTCCAGGGCCACCTGGGCCATGCCATGGTCCGGCAGATAGAGGCAGGGATAAAGCCGGGAATCAATGCCATCGAGAGGCGCGCGGAATTGCTGACTGGCATAACCATGATGGGCCAACACATTCAGCAGGTCGGTCAGATCCAAGGAATCCGCGAAATGGGGCAGGGACTCGGAGATATGCCGCGGATAGCCTTCCCAGCCCAGGGCCTGCAACAAAGGCAGGAGGCAGGCGGCGAGATCGGTGGCCGCCTTGAAGCCGCCAAGCTTGCCCGAGAGGATTTGCTCATCGCCTAGTGTCTGGTGCTCCGCCATGTCGCCCCAGGCAAAATCCGGGCTCGCTTGCCTGTCGATGGGATTGCTCATGCCGGGACCCTTTCAGCGGAGCCTTCGGGGCGGTTCTGTTGTGGCGGTTCCGCTTGTCTTTCGATCAATTGACCATCGGTCAAATCGAAGCGACGATCGCCTAAATTGAGCAAGGAAGGGCGCGAGGATACGATGATCAGGGTGACCCGCCCCTTGATTTGTTCAAGATAGGCACGCAGGCGCATATCGCCGTTGCTGTCCATGGCCGTATTGGCTTCATCAAACAGCACCGCCTTGGGATCGTTGACCAGGGCGCGGACAATGGCCACCCGTTGCTTGATGCCGCGCGGCAGGGCATCTTCGCCCGCATCGCCGATCATGGTGTGATAGCCGCCCGGCAATTTGGCGACCACCTGATCAAGCCCCAATTCCGCGGCTAGTTCCCGGGCCTTGCCGGTCAGTCCCTTGCGGAACATGGTCATGTTTTCCAGCAGCGTTCCTTTGAACAGTTCGCCTTGTTGCGGCAAGTAGGCAATGCCGCTTCGGCGGACTTCAGCGGCGTCATAGTCAAAGATCTGGCGGCCATCGAACCGGACCTCGCCCGAGTCAGGGATCAAGGTGCCGCGCATCAATGCCATCAAGCTGGTCTTGCCCGCTCCGTTGTTGCCGTTGATGCCAATGCATTCTCCCGGTGCGACGGCCAGGCTGGCCCCCTCCAGGATCACCGGTCCGTCCTCCCCATAGCGGAAGTGCACGTCTTCGAGTTCTAGTGCCCCTTGCCACTGGGCCGTGGCGGTTTGATCCGAACGGGGTTCCAAGGGCAGGTCAAAAATAGCCCGTAGACGCTGCCTGGACAATCGAATGGTCTGGAAGCGGCTCCAAAAACCGGCGGCCCGTTGCAGGGGCTGCATGGCGCGCCCCGTGAGCAAGGTACAGGCGGCCAACGCACCGACCGTCATCTGCAAATCGATCACCCTTGTCGCCCCAAAGGCGACGACGGAAATCAGCGCCAGTTGCGAGAGCAGCGTGCCGATATTCAAGGTGGCGGCATTGCGATAGGCAACGCCCCGGCTGCCCCCGGCAACGGATTCCAGCAGTCGGTCATAGCGCTGCACCATTTGTGCTTCCATGCCCATGGATTTGACTGTATGGACACCGCTCAGCACCTCGATGGAAAAGCTCAACCGGCGGTCTCGCAAGGTCGTATGGTCTTCGATGGTATGCCTCAGGCCCCGGGCCTGTATCAGGGTGAAAACCAAGTACAAGACCAACATGCCGCCGGCCACATAGACCAAGGGGCCGCCCAGCAACCATATGAGCGCCAGGAAAATCACCACGAAGGGCAGATCGAGCAGCGCCACCAAGGCCTGACCGGCATAGAATTCCTTGGCCGTGCGCAGGCCCGCCATGCGCTCAATGGAAAGCCCGGCCCCTTCCCGTTCAAAGGCGTCAATGCGCGAATGCAACATGTGACGAAAGGCCGCGCATCCGGCTAGATGTTCGAAGCGACTGCCAATCCAGGCGGTGATTGCCGATCGGGCCATGCGCAATAACAGCTCAAGGACCAAGGCCACAACCACGCCGCCGACCAAAATCAGCAAGGTGCTCAGCGAACTATTGGGAATGATCCGGTCATAAACCTGCAAGAGGGCGAGGGGCAGGGCGAGGGAAAGCAGGTTGATCGCCAGGGAAGACAGGATCAACGACGGCATGACCCGGCCCAAACGACTGAAACGCCCTAGTCGAACGGGGCGGCGTTTTTGATCGGCTGTTTGTTTTTCTTTTGTAGGCATTCAGAGCCAAAGCATCATGTTCAAGAGAGAATCGGTTGGTTCGCCCAGCGATTCGTTTCGAATTCAAATCATATCACCACATGATCGCCCTGTAAAACCGCAAGCAGACCGCCATTCAAGGTATTAAACCTTCAGCGCCGTGGTGGATTTGATGGTCTCCATGGAGAGGCTGGAAGTCACGTTGTAGAGGCTGATGCGGCTGATCAGGTTTTTATAGATCCGGTCAAATTTCGCTGTGGCCCCGACCTGGACCTTGAGCAGGTAGTCGATGTCACCGGTCAGGCGGTGCACTTCGAGGATTTCGGGGATCGCTATCACCGCTTCGGTAAAGGCGGTCAGCCAGTCATCGTCGTGCTTCGACGTGCGTACGGCGACAAAGAAGGTTTCCCCCAATCCCACGGCTTTCGGATCAACCAGGGCGACTTGACGCAGGATCACGCCATTCTTGCGCATCTTTTTGATGCGATTCCATACCGGGGTCTTTGAAGAGCCCACCATCGTCGGCTTTCAACTGATCGAAGCCGGGACCCGGCTCGACGAGCATCTGCCGCTCGCCGCCTGACCTGCCCGGCGCCCTCAAGAAGGCTGTTGAAAGGGGGCGGCATTGGGGGGCGCTGCGGATATAGAAAGGATCGCAAAAGGCGTCTGGAATAGGGATCAGCTCTCGGTGCATTTGGGATTGCTGAGTAAAAGTGCTGTGTCCCTATAATGTACCAACCTTTGGAAACGGGATCCGCGAGCCCGTTTTTTTCGTGGCGACGCTGAAGGCTGTTGCCATTTGCGCAAGGTGGAACCCTGTGCCAGCGCCTAACAGGCTGCTGAAGAAGTCCGATTTCGAGCCTGTGGCGACACATGCTTCGACAAGCTCAGCATGAGGGCCTTCGAATTTTCAACATGTTAGCCTCACCCTGAGCTTCCTCATCCCGAGCTTGTCGAGGGACGAAGGGTGAGGCGGGCCGTCGGACAACACTTTCTCAGCAGCCTGCTAAAGCCATTCATGTTTAATCGGATTCGATCAAACATGACGTAAGCGGGATCGATTGCAATAAGACCGCGCCTGTCCAACGGGTCCGATTGGACCCGACAGGCGCTAAGGGGAGCGTCGCGACCCTTGACCGTAGCCCCGCTACGCCCTGCGCGCCACTCCTGCCCTTAAGGCAAAATGATTCGGTCAGAATGGGTCATATTAAACGCGAAAGACTTTAATCTGTCACGGATCGGCATTCAAACGAGCAAGGCCCTCACCGCATCGCGCAATTCCGTGGGGGTAAAAGGTTTGGCCAGCACCCGGTCGGCACCAAAAGCATCCGCCGCCGACAGGTAATAATCCTTATGCCCCCCCGCGCCGCCGCCGGAGATGGCGATGATCGGAACCTCCGCATGGTCCTGTTTCAAGGTCCGAATCAGTTCCATCCCATCCATGCCCGGCATGAAGATGTCGGTGATCACCAATCGGACTTGGCGGTTCCGGATGGTTTTTAGGGCTTCGGCCCCATCGGTCGCGGTGACGAGATCGTACCCTTCCTTGGTCAGGGTTTTGCACAGGAAGCTTAGAACCTTCTCGTCATCATCAATGAGTAAAAGAGTCGTCATAAGGGGGGCTGCTCATGGTCCGAAGGCGGGTGGTCGCGGGACAAGGCAGCGATTTCCCGAGCCAATTGGGTCATGTCGAAAGGTTTGCGGAGCAAGGGAAAGCTCTCTCCGTCCGCCTGATCAATCGTCTCGAAGTCGTGACCGGACATCAGGAAAATATGCAGCGTAGGATATCGTTGCCGCACTTGCCGTGCTAGATCCACGCCACTCATACCGCCGGGCATCATCACATCGGTCATCACGATTGCCACATCGTCGAGCTTTTCCAGAACCCGGAGGGCTTCCGGCCCATCGCTCGCAATGCTCACTTGCAAGTCCAGGGTTTCGAGCATCAATTTGGTGACCTTGCGAACCCGGGGATCGTCTTCCACAAGAAGCACCCGCACTCCCTTGGAATTGGTGGCGCTGGGTACCATGAAGTTTTCGGAGACCGCTGCCTCGGTATCCGCAACCGGCAGATGCAAGCTGACCGTGGTGCCTTCACCAACTTGGCTATCGATGTTCATGGCCCCACCCGACTGGACAGCGAAGCCCTGCACCATGCTCAACCCCAACCCTGATCCGGCGCCCGCTTCCTTGGTGGTGAAAAAGGGCTCCACGGCCCGAGGCACCAGGTCCGGATCCATGCCGCTACCGGTATCGGCCAAGGCGATCACAATGTACTGTCCTGCCGCGAGGGTTTCGCCGCCCACGATAGTTTGCTCCATCAGGGTCTGGTTGCGGGCCGAGAGGGTGATCTTGCCCCCTCTGTTCATCGCATCGCGGGCATTGAGCCCCAGATTGAGAAGGGCATTGGCCAAGGTATGGGGGTCGGCATAGCCTACCGGGATATTTTCGTCCACTTGGGCTTCTATGGTGATGTTTTCGCCCAGGGTCCGCTGAAGCAGTCGTCTGTTTTCCTGGATCATTGATGGAATATGGATTGCGCGGGGCGTCAGATCGGTTTTGCGGGCAAATGTCAGCAGTTGTTGGACCAGCTCGGCGCCCCGTTGTCCCGCATCAATGGCGTCATCAACGGATTCGGCCCATTCGCTTTGATCCGCCATATCCTCGCGGATCAGTTCCAAATTACCCTTGATGACCTGGATGATGTTGTTGAAATCGTGCGCGATGCCACCGGTCAGCTGACCCACGGCCTTGAGCTTTTGAGTTTGCGCCAATTCCCGTTCCAGGTGCTTGCGGTCGGTGATGTCTTCGGCGATCCCGGTGACCCGGACCAAGTAACCATTGTCATCCCGCACCGGGAAGGCCCGATCCCAGATCTCGCGGACGGACCCGTCCGGGCGGACAATGCGATATTCCATGTCATGAGTGCCGGTGATAGCCATTTGGTCGACGGTGGCTTGGACTCTTTCCCGGTCTTCGGGATGAACGGAGTCCAGGAAGGCCCGAGGCGTTCGCCGCAATTCATCCCGGGTCATGCCCCAAATTCGTTCAAAGGCCGGATTGACATAGAGGATTTCCGTGGTCTTGGGATCGGTCAGCCACAAGACCTCGTCCAGGTTGTCGGCCATGGCCTGGAACCGTTCCTCGCTGGCGCGCAACGCGGTTTCAATTTTCTTGCGTTGTGTGATGTCGGTGACCACCGCGAAGCTGCCGGTGAAGGTGCCCTCGGCATCGAACAGGGGCTTAGGCGCAACAATGGTCGTGGCGACGCCGCCATCCTTCTTCTGCCAATAGAGTTCGTAGCGGTGGTCGGATCCCTTTTTCCTCTGCGCAAATTCATAGGCAAGGATTTGGCGGCCTTCTTCTGTCAGCAGACTGGTTAGTTTCTTGCCCAGCATTTCGTCACGGTTTCGACCATTGATGGCGCACAAGGCATCATTGGCGAAGGTCAGCCGCATCTCCTTGTCAAGGATGCCCAATCCATCGGTCATGCTTTCCACCAAGCTGCGATAGCGTTCTTCGCTGTGCGACAGGTTCTTTTGGATACTAAGAAGGGCGCCAAAGGCCCGCTCGGCGCGAATTCTGGCATGCTGTGATTGCTCTTCAGCCCGTTTCCGGTTTTTTATCGCCCGTCGCAATGAGACGATCCAAACGGCTGCCGCGCCGCCGATCAGCAACAAGGCGGCGAGCCCGACCCCAATCATCAGCGTTTGTTGTCGGCGTTGTTGTTTGCCAACGGGATCGAAAATGAAGTCGGGGCCCGGCGGCTGTCCGGTCACCACGCCCGCAGCCTTTAGGGCGGCATGAATTCCGCGCCATCGGTCCAGATCGTTGTGCCCCAATTCCACGGCGGGGTAGTGGGTCAATGCCAGGACCTCGCCGATCTGGTGTCGGTTGTACCCCCTGACATCCTTGACCGGCAGGCTGCGCGTGAACTCCCGGCTGATTCGGTCGGCGATCTCTTCTCCATTGCTCAAGGCATATCGCCAGCCCTTGAGAGTCGCGTTCTTGAACGCCGCCACCATTTCCGGTCGCTCGTCGACCAGTTGGCGCGAGGTGAAAAGCGTATCGCCATAGAAATCGACCCCGAATCGAGCCGGCTTCAAGGCTCTGACTTTGAGCCCCTGCTCATCGGCAAGCCACTGGTAGTCGAGTGTATAGGCCCCATAGGCATCGACCCGGCCTTCCAAGACATCGCTGATGCCTTTGCGAATGATCGTCAGGTCCGGAAAATCCTTGTCGGGATCGAGACCGGCGGCATTGAGCATTGCCCCGATCTCGGCACTGCCCACGTCCTTGGCCCGGAATAGACCCAGGCGCATGTTCGAAAGTGCCTGAGGCGTGAAAGGCTCTCCCTTGTCCGGCGTGGCAACCAAATAGGCGCTCTCCTGGTAGATCGGCGCCAGCACGACGATGGGGCGTCCTTGATCATACTCGGTCAGCAGGTCGGTGACGGTCGTGGCGAAGTGGGCGCGTCCTTCGACGACCTCGCGGGAGGTATTGACCAGCCGACCGTTGCGAAAGCCGGAGCGGAACTCGACCTCCAGTCCCACATCGGCATAATACCCTTGCCATTGGGCGGCGTAATATCCGGCGAATTGGAATTGATGATCCCATTGCAGCTGCAGCACCACTTTTTCAGCCGCCCGCGGCTGAACGCCAAGGAGGGCGGCTAAGAGGCCCATGAAAATGCTCGTGGAAATTCGGAGCAGAGGGAGACGGCCTCGTACTATGTTCACGCGATAGGATTTGAGTCGACCATGGAAGAAGGACAAGAGATTCCCGGGAGCCATTGTTGACCTGCGCTTCCCCTACTATGTGGGGATCAAGGCTTCAGGGTCAAACTCCCTTTGAGGACAAAAAGTTAGACCAGACGGTCTAATCCGTAGCCGTGGTCGCGGCAGTAGTCACGCAGCCAGCGGACCGATCGTCCCTGGGCCCAACCAACGCAGGGATCGGCGGATACGATTTGCTGTGTGGTGGGATCCACCTCTAAATCGGCAATAAAGGATTGCGGCGCGATCATCTGATAGATCTGAAACATGGTGCCTCTCCTTGTCGGGGTGATTCCAGGTCGCAAGAATAAAGTTACGCTTTGGAGGGATTTTTTGTAATCCTGCGTATGGTTATAGCGACCTTTGGATAATTTTTGGTTAATTACCCCTTGGAGAACGTACTATTGGCAAGGCCCAAGTCCCCCTTTTGGTGGGGTTTTCGCCACAATCAGGCGCGTTCTTCGGCCCGTGCCTCGATCAATGCCCGGTTATAGGCCGCCATGACGTCGCAGACCCTTGCCAGACCCAGGAATCGCATGGACTCTCGATCAGCGACCACGGCGATGGTTTCCTCACCCCTGTCGTGCATTAATTTGAGCGCTCGTTCCAAATCGTCGGTGGGGCACAAAACAGGCGGCTTGCGGCGGGCCGTGTCCCCGGCATTGACCAATAAGTCCATGGAGGGATCAAAGGCTGCTTCGCTCATATCGGCCAGGGTCACGGTGCCGATCAGGCGGTCATTGTTTCCGATTACAAAAAGCTCCCCTACCGACGATTGCTGCAAGGCTTGGCGCAATCCGGGCAGAAGTAGGGCCTCGGGGACCACGTCGGCCTGCTCGGTCATCACCGTGGCCACGGTCTGGCCGCGCAACAAGGCAGAGGCAAATCCGCCATGCAGATCAAGGCCGCGTCGAGACAGTTGCCAGTGGAAGAAAGAGCGGCTGTGCAGTTGCTGAATCATGACCGAGGCCATAACCGCGCCGATCATCACCGCCATGGTCAGGGCATAGTCGCCCGTCAATTCGAAAACGATCAATGTGGTGGATATGGGAGCACCGAGGATGGCGGAAGCCATGGCGCCCATGCCCACCAAAACATAGGCTCCGCCCCCTGCCGACAGCTCCGGATAAAGGCCGGCCGCAACCGCGCCATAAGCCCCGCCCACCAGCGCACCGAGAACCAGCGACGGGCTGAAGACACCGCCCGCGAAGCCTCCGCCGAGGCAAAGCGCCGTGGCGACAAATTTCGCGGCTGCCAGAATGATCAACATCTGCAATGGAAATTGGCTGTTCAGAGCCTTGTCCGTCGTGCCGTAGCCAACGCCCAGAACTTCCGGGTAAAACAGTGCGATTCCGCCGATCACCGCGCCGATCAGCGCCGGGCGGATCCAGCGCGGTAGGGAGAGGCCATCCATACCCATTTCCACCCGCCGTACACTGAACAAAAAGGCCACCGCAATCAGACCACAGACCACGCCCAGACCGGCAAACGCCGGGAACTCCAAGGCCGAGCCGATGGGGTGTTCGCCAATCATAAAGGCCGGAAAATCGCCATACATGGCCCGCGAGACCATGGTTCCGGAAACACTGGAAATGACGATGGGGGCAAAGGCACTCAGTCCGTAATGGCCCACCACCACCTCGTTGGCAAATAAGGCGCCGGCCAGGGGGGCGTTGAACGAGGCTGCCACCGCCGAGGCAACGCCGCAGCCAAGCAAGGTACGTGAAAGACTGCGGGTCAGGTGTAATTTGGCGGCAATCCAGGCTCCCACGGTGGCGCCCAAATGCACCGCCGGACCTTCGCGCCCCACCGATCCACCGACTCCCACCGACAAAGCGCTGGCCACCGCTGCGCCCAGCCCGGCTTTAAGGTTCATCTTGCTGCCATGCATGGCGCAGGATTCGATCACGTCGGCCACTCCCTGCGGCCGCCCGTTGGGCATTATGAACTTGAGGGTAATTCCGACGATCAAGCCGCCTGCGGTGGGTACCAAGATCACCTGCCACCAAGGCAGGCCGCGGACCAAATCGCCCAAATACTCCGTATCCGATCCGTAGCTCAGCGCTTGGATGAGATCCATGCCCTCGCGCAGCAGGATGACCGCACCGCCGGTGCAGACACCAACCACCACCGCCAACAGTGCCAACAAAAGCTGGTCATTGTGCAGCAGCCGCCGCACCCACATGAGCCATTGGCTGGGTCTGAAAGCTAACCTGGACATAAGACATTATTGCCCAACGGAACGCGGGCGCAAAGGGTGCTACTTGGCAACCTGTAATTCATCGGGCGAAAGTTCGTCCTCGCCGATCACCATATCCCGGCCTCGACCCTTGGCGGCATAGAGGCAGGCATCGGCCCGCTCGACCAATTGGCCCAGAGGTTCACCGTACTGAAACAGGCTAACACCGATGGAAACCGATAGACGGCCCATCTTTTTGCCGGTTTTGCGGTTGACCAGGGATTTGTTGCGGATCTTGTCGCAGACGGCTTCGCCGACTTTTTTGGCGCCGATCAACGAGGTCGCGGGCAGGATGATGCCGAATTCCTCGCCGCCATAGCGGGCAGCGGTGTCTTGTCCTTTGATGCTGCTGGTCAGGACTTGGGCCAAAACCTTGAGCACCTGATCGCCGATTTGATGGCCATAGGTGTCATTGAAGCGCTTGAAGTGGTCGATATCGATCATCAACAGAGTCAATTCACCGCCTTCTTCCATGGCTTCGGTGGCGGCGGTGCGCAGGGCGGCATCAAAGACTTTGCGGTTGGGAATGCCGGTCAACCCGTCGGTCAGGGCTTCGTGGCGCATCTTGTCCAGGTCGGTACGCAGTTGGTCCACCTGCTGACCCGAAGCGGCCAATTGTTTTTCCAACGCCTCGTTTTGGGCCTCCATCTCGCGGGTGGCCTCCAAGATGCTTGTAATAGCTGATCCCAGATCGTCGGGACCGCCTGCCTGACTGATTTGTTCGGAATGGCTTTGCAGGGTCTCGCCGTAATCCTTGGCGCTGCCCCCCATCTCGGCCATGTAGGTCAGGACTTTGCTGATCTGGGCTTCCAACTCGTCGCTGGCCGACCGTACGCTGGCCCGTTCCTCGTCGGTGGTAAAAAATTTGCGGTGGATGTCCGCATTGCGGTCGGGGGTGAAATCCTGATTGTTGTCGAGCAAGATATCCAGAGTCCGCCGCAGGTCCGGCATATCGCCCACATGGTAGTGGTACCAGACCGAAAAATTGTTCGGGCTCGGCTCGACCTTCAGCTTGGCCATATGCTCAACCGCCGCCCATGCGGTCTCGGCAACTTGATTGAAGTCGTCGGATGGACTCACGACCCGTATTCCCCACCTGTTAGGGCTCCAAGAATACCGAGTTGTTTCCGGAATCCAAGCATGAATCCGACACAAGGGCAGAAGATCACGGTCCTTTGTCCTCCAAAGGGGAAGGATATCTATTTTTGCGGGAGCATGAAATTAATTTAACCTTTAAGGGTGGGGATTGGGGACATTTGCCGTTGTCCCAAGGGGCCGCAGGGCGTTAGAATCAATTCCCTCGCGGGAGATCCTAGAGGTCTTTGTGTACTCGATTGAATTCACCGACAAAACTAAGGGAAGCCGTCATGATCAAAGCGGACATCAGGAAATCCGAAGCCGAACGCCTGCTCCTTTCCGGCGACGTCGACGGCGCCAGGGACGCATTTACCGAGGCAGTGAGTCTTTATCATGAAGCGGGGGACAATAGCGGCAAGGCCGATGCGTTGGTTTCCCTTGGTAACTTGGAGCGCGATGCCGGGGTGGTATCGGCGGCGCGGCGAGCCTACGAACAGGCTTTGGCGATCTATCACGATTCAGGCAGTGATCACGGGGAGGCTCAGGCGTTGTTGGAAATGGCCGACCTGGCGCGAACGGCAGAGGTATTCGACGACGCGGCAACATTCTATGAAAAGTCCCGCGCGCTCATGGTGCAGGCCGGCGATACCCGGGGCGAAGCCAAGACTTATAAGGGACTCGGCCATCTGGGGCGGCGCCAGGGGCAAGAAGACCAAGCTCTCGCCTCCTATCAAAAGGCCTGTCGTCTTTATGAGGCTGCTGGCGATGATTTGGGGAAGGCCGTCGTGTTGAAACATGTGGGCCATATCGAGCGCCGCATGGGCCGTCCGGATCTGGCCCACGAAGCCTATGACGAAGCCCTGGAAATCTTCCGCGATAGCGGCGATCATATGGGCGAAGCCGCGGTCCTCACGGGCATCGGCGAATTACAGCGCAAGCTGGGCAACGTGGACGGCGCCCGGGAAACGCTTGGTCAGGCTCTCTCTATCTGTACCGATTTGGGTGATCTACGCGGCGAGGCTCATGCCCTGCTGGCGCTGGCACGGCTTGAGGTGGAACACGACCTCAAACGGGCTCGGGATCATTTCCATCATGCCGCCAGCCTGTTCGACCGGACCGGCGTGCCGCAGGTGCGCGATCACGTTCTGAAAGAATTGGAGGCCTTGCCCGCCGCCACCTGATTGGCGGACAGCGGGCGCGGAGATGCCATGCTGACCATCGAGGCCCTCCGCCGTCCCGGCCTGCACCCGTTCGATCTGAAACTGGACGCCGGGCAATGCCTGGGCGTCAATGGCGCATCGGGATCGGGCAAGACCTTGATGCTGCGCGCCATCGCCGATCTGGATCCCAACCAAGGCAGCGTGACACTGGACGGTCGTGACCGAACCACGTTCGACGGTCCGGCATGGCGCCGCTTGGTCGCTTATCTCCCCGCCGAGTCTGGCTGGTGGGCGGCTCGGGTTGGAGATCATTTCCCTGATGGCGACAACGGTCTGACCGTTGAGCTGGGTCTCCCCGCGGGGATCATGAACCGCACGGTGCTCGACTTATCCACCGGCGAACGGCAACGTCTGGCCCTGGTCAGGACGGTGATGCGCGATCCTGCGGTCTTGTTGCTGGATGAACCCACCTCTGGCTTGGATCCCCATGGGGTGGAGCGTGTGGAAGCGGTGCTGGGCCGACTGCTGACCGATGGCAAGGCAATGCTGTTGGTCACCCATGACGCCGCCCAAGTGGGCCGCCTCGCCCACGAGCGTCGGACCATGACCAACGGACTTCTTTCGGAGGCCATGTCATGACCTACGTGCGCCTGGACTATCTGGACATCGCCATCTCCGCGTTGCTGTTGTTGATCCATGGCGGTTTGTCGCTGCGGCTACGGCTGGGTTTGGGCCGGACCATGATCATCGCCACCGTCCGCATGGTGGTGCAGCTGACGTTGATCGGGTTGGTTTTGCAGCAGTTGTTCGAGATGGTCTCGCCCTGGGCGACCGGGTTGGCGGCGCTGGTCATGATCACTTTCGCCGGGCGCGAGATCGCCGCCCGCCAGCATCACAAGCTGGAAGGCTGGTGGGCCCATGGGCTGGGCTCGGGTAGCATGGTCATGGCCGGCACGTTGGTCACATTGTTGGCTCTGACCACCCAGATCCGCCCCGATCCCTGGTACGATCCAAGGTATGCCTTACCTTTGTTCGGCATGATCATGGGCAATGCCATGACCGGCGTGTCCTTGGGCCTGGACCGATTGCTGGCGGCGGCGGTGCGTGAACGGGTGGCCATCGAGGCCCGCCTGGCGCTGGGCCATACGCGCTGGCAGGCCACCGAAACCATGGTCCGCGACGCCATGCGCGCCGGACTGATGCCCATCGTCAATGCCATGGCGGCATCGGGAGTGGTGTCCCTGCCTGGCATGATGACCGGACAGATACTGGCTGGGGTGGCGCCCACCGAGGCGGTGAAGTACCAGTTGCTGATCATGTTCCTGATCGCCGGGGCCGTGGGGCTTGGTGTCATGGGGGCGGTCATGGGCGGAGTCTGGCGGTTGACCGACGAGCGCCACCGGCTGCGGTTGGACCGGCTGCAAGGAACGGGACGGCACGGTTGAACCGCTGCCAGGGGACTGTTAGCGTGACTCCGGTGTGGAAATCCCCGTCATTGGGGTGGGAACAAAGTGATGAAGTGGATCTTCTGGAGCGGATTGGCCGCGGCCCTGGCCGTCGCCGGATTCCTGTGGATCGGGGCGCCCTTGCTGGAGTCCCTGATTCCGGCTGGCAGCAGGGATGGGCAAAGGTCCGCCGCCCCCGCTGACCCCGTCTCTGCCGCCCCACCGGCTGCGCGTCTTCAGGACACCGACGATGTTGCCCTGCGACAGCTTCTCACCGACCGCCTGAGCTTGCAGGCGATGATCAACAGCCCGGCTCTGCCCACGGACGATACGGCCTTTCAATACCTGGGACTGTCCATCCAGGCCATGGACCCGGCGCGGCTCGGGGCGCAGTTGTCCGGCCTGATCAAAGGGCGGGCCGAGGGCATCGTGGTGACCGCAGCCCTGGCTTTGGATGATGGACGCACCTTTCCCGATCTGCCTATCTTGATTCTGCGGCGCGGCGCCGATGGTTCCTTTACCCGCCTCTTTCCGTCGCCCGATGGCCCGGTGGGCCTGACTCCCTTGGTAGCCAGGCTGGACAGTACCAGCGCCACCGTCAGTTTGTCGGCCTTGTTGCTGGAAACCCTGAATGGGGACAATGCGGACGCGGTGGTTTCGGCGGCGGGTCGGGTGGTTTCGGTGGCGCCCTTCGCCAATATCCTCTCGGCCCCGGATCAGGTGGCCCGGCTGTCTGGCGAAATGTCCGCTTTCCGCTCTCTTTTGGCAACGCTTGAACCCTTGCTGCTGGATCCTCTGGCGGCTCTGCGATTCTCCTTCGAGGGACCGGAGCAGGCCTCCCAACGGCGGGCCGTCTATCTGGATGAACAAGGACAACCCTCGCCTTGGTTTGATCTGACGGTCACCGCCCAGGGTGGCCTGTTGGCCGAGGCGACGGACCCGCTGGCTGTATCCCCCGATGGCGAACGCGGCATCGGCGATCTTCTGACACTGGAGGCGGATCTCACCGCCTATGCCCTGCATGCCACAGGAGTGAATCTTGAATTGGCCTGTGAATCCCTGGCTGGAATGCTGCGCGACAGCCTCGGTCTGTCGCCTCAGGATGCCGCGGCGGCTCTGCGCCCCTTGATGGCGGCCCGGGCGGTCTTGGGCGAGGATGTCTCGAACTGCCGCGAAGCACCCGAGGCCGCCCCCCCACGGCGCGTCGCCGTCGATATCCGGATCCGGGTTCTAAACGGTCTCACCGCACGGCTGCATGGGGGCCGGCTCGGTGCCGCCCGCCCGTTGTTTCGCGACCGGGTTCACTTGCATGACATCAGCGGCCACTGGCTCCATGGCGAAATGGATGGGGTTCTTGGTAATGCAGCCGCCTGGCTGGCCCGCGATGCCTCCCTGGAAACCATGGGTGAGACCTTACAGGCCCTGCCGGTGGCCAAGGTCGCCTGTTACCACCGCACCCGACGCGGTGGCGGCACCTTGGTGCAACTGGCGGGCGTCCGCGATCTCATGGCCCTGGACGCGGCCTTCGATGACGATGGCAAGGTTATCGGCCTGAGCTTCGGCCCGGTGGACCAACAACGCTTCTGCCGCGCCATCGCCGGGAGCGAATGCTACTTCGCCGGGGCGGGGGTATTTGGGAATGTGCGCCGTACCGCCTGCCGTTAACTCACACCACGAAATACCGCGCCTGCGGGTGATGCACCACCACCGCCGCCGTGGACTGTTCCGGATGCAGTTGCTCCTCGTCGGCCATTTCCAGGCCGATGCGGTCGGCGCCCAGGAGATCCAACAGCAACCGTTGCTGCGCCATGTCGGGGCAGGCGGGATAGCCGAAGGAATAGCGCGAGCCGCGATAGTCCTGTTTGAGGATGCGGGCCATGTCGCGGGAATCCTCGTGGCCGAAGCCCAGCTCTTCGCGAACGCGCTTGTGCAGGTATTCGGCCATGGCCTCGGCCATCTCCACCGACAGGCCATGCAGGTACAGGTAGTCCTGATAGCGGTTCTCGGCGAACCAGTCGCGGGCCACGTCGGAGGCCTTCTGGCCCATGGTGACGGCCTGTAGGGCGATCACGTCCCGGTCGTTGGACGAGCGGTCGCGGAAAAAATCGGCGACGCAGAGGCCGTCGGCGCGGTTCTGACGCGGAAAGGCGAAGCGGCCCACCTCGGTGGTACCGTCCTCGTCGAACAAGACCACGTCATTGCCTTCCGAAGCGCATTTCCAATAGCCGTAGGCCGCCTGGGCTTGCAGGATATTTTCCTGCTCGCAGATGTCGAGCATGCGGGTGAGAATGGGTGTCAGGTCAGTTTTGGCCCAGGCCTTCCATTCATTCAGGCTGCGGCCCGCCTTCTTGAATCCCCACTGGAACTGGTAGAGCATAGTCTCGCTCAGGAAAGGCACCAGCGCCTTGGGCTCCACCTTCTCGATGATCTTGGCGCCCCAGAACGGTGGGGTGGGGATCTCGGTATTGGCATGCAATTCCGACTTGCGGGTCTCGACCTGTTCCCAGTCCACCGGGCGCAGGGCCTGATCAGGCAGTTCCGGTGCACTTTCCTTGGATCCGCCTGCCGCCTGACGCTCGGCCAGATAGGCGTCGATCTCGCCCTCGGCGGTCTTGTTCATCAGGCTCAGCCCGTCAAAGGCATCGCGGGCATAGGCCACCCGGCCCGAGCCGAAGGATTTGACGCAATCACCTTCCACGTACTTGCGGGTCAGCGCGGCGCCGCCCAACAGGATGGGCATGTTGAGGCCCTGGCGGGTCATTTCTTCCAGGTTTTCGCGCATGATCACGGTGGATTTCACCAACAGGCCGGACATGCCCACCGCATCGGCCTTGTGTTCCTTGGCCGCGTCGATGATCGCCTGCACCGGCTGCTTGATGCCCAGATTGACTACGTTGAAGCCGTTGTTGGACAGGATGATATCCACCAGGTTCTTGCCGATGTCGTGCACGTCGCCCTTCACCGTCGCCAGCACCAAGGTGCCCTTGTGGCTGCCCTCGACCTTTTCCATATGCGGTTCCAGATGCGCCACGGCGGCCTTCATGGTCTCGGCGGATTGCAAGACGAAGGGCAGCTGCATCTGCCCCGACCCGAACAGCTCGCCCACCACCTTCATGCCATCAAGCAAAATGGTGTTGATGATGGTCAAGGGCGCATGGGTCTGCATGGCCTCGTCCAGGTCTTCTTCCAGACCTTGCTTGTCACCATCGACAATGCGCTCCTTTAGGCGTTCCTCCACGGTCTCCGGGCGTTGCTTTTCGCGGGCCTGGGCGGCGGTGCGGTCGGCGAAGGTGGCAATGATTTCCTGCAAGGGGTCATAGTCGTCGTGGCGACGGTCGAAGATCAGGTCTTCGGCCACCTTTACCTCGGCCTCGGCGATGGTATGCAGCGGGCGCAGCTTGCTCACATGGACAATGGCCGCCGTCATGCCCGCTTCCAGGGCATGGTGCAGGAACACCGAGTTGAGTACATGCCGCGCTGCCAGCTTGAGCCCGAAGGAGATGTTGGACAATCCCAGCACGATCTGACACTCGGGCAATTCCGAGCGGATGCGGCGGATGCCTTCCAGGGTTTCGATGGCCAGCTTGCGATCATCCTCGTTGCCGGTGCAGACGGTGAAGGTCAGCGGATCGAACAGCAGGTCCGAGGCAGGCAGGCCGTGCTGATTGACGGCGAAGTCATAAAGCCGGTGGGCGATGCGCAGTTTCTCGTCGGCGGTCTTGGCCATGCCCTCTTCGTCGATGGTCAGGGCGACCACGGCGGCGCCGTACTTGCGAGCCAGCTTGAGCCGCGCGGCGGCGGGTTCCTCGCCGTCTTCGAAGTTGATGGAATTGAGGATCGCCTTGCCGCCATAGAGCTTCAAGGCGGCCTCGATGACCGGCAGTTCGGTGGAATCGATGACCAGCGGCGCGGTGACCGAGCCGCGCATGCGCTCCACCAGATTGGTCATGTCAGACATTTCGTCGCGGCCGACGAAGGCGGCGCAGACGTCGATGGTATGGGAGGCCTCGCGCACCTGATCCCGAGCCATGGCAACGCAGGCATCCCAGTCCTCGGCCTCCTGGGCCTCGCGGAACTTCTTCGAGCCGTTGGCGTTGCAGCGCTCGCCGATGGACAGGAAGGCGTTCTCCTGGCGCAGGGAGACCTGCGAATAGAGCGAGGCCACTGAAGGCATCCAATGCACCGTGCGGCGCTTGGGTGTCGGGCGGATCGCGTCGGACCCGGCGCGGTAGCGCAGCATGGCGTCCAGGGCCTTGATATGGGGAATATTGGTACCACAGCAGCCGCCGACGATATTGACCCCGTCCTCCTCGACGAAGCGCTCGACCCACTTGGCCAGTTGCTCGCCGCCCAGGGGATAGACCGTCTGACCGTCCACCAGTTCCGGAAGCCCGGCATTGGGCTGCACGGAGATCAGTCCCGGCCAGTTTTCGGCCAGCCACTTGACGTGCTCGGCCATTTCCTGCGGTCCCGTGGCGCAGTTCAGTCCCATCAGGTCGACGCCCAACGAATGCACCACGGTGGTGGCGGCGGCGATGTCGGCGCCCACCAGCAAGGTGCCGGTGGTCTCCACGGTGACCTGTACGAAAATGGGGATCTGTTTGTCGCCGCGGGCGATCTTGGCGCCATTGACGGCGGCCTTGATCTGCAGCGGGTCCTGGCAGGTCTCGATGAGGATGGCGTCCACGCCGCCGGCCACCAGACCCTCGCATTGGACGATCAATCCGGCTTCCAACTCATCATAGCCGATATGGCCGAGGCTGGGCAATTTGGTGCCCGGGCCCACGTCGCCAAGCACGAAACGGTCGCGCCCGTCGGTGAATTCATCGGCCACCTCGCGGGCCAGCACGGCGGCCTCGCGGCTCAGGCCATAGGCCTCGTCCTGCAGGCCGAACTCTCCCAATGTAATGGGGGATGTGCCGAAGGTATTGGTGATGACCATGTCCGACCCGGCCTCGAAATAGCCGCGATGCACCAGCTTGACCACATCCGGCCGGGAGCGGGTCAGGATGTCGGTGCAGTTCTCGTGGCCCTGAAAGTCCTTGTCCACGTCCAGATCCAACGCCTGCACGCGCGAGCCCATGCCGCCGTCGCAAAGCAATACCCGGTCTTTGAGCACGTCAAGAATATGCGCCATGTCGTCCTTGCCATTCGAAATACTGAGGGTCTGTCAGGAGGGCGCACCCTATACAAAGAAGGGGATCGGCGCAAATGGGGAGTGGGGCAGGCCAATGCGGCGGTGCGTCTGGACCTCGGTTCAGTCAATCCCCATGTGACTCTCAAGGGAAGTCCGTCCTATTCGCGTTGAGGCCGCCTATGTCGTTTGTTCGATGGTTAGTCGCGTTTCTGGGTTTGATGGTTTTAGCCAGCGGCGTCGAGGGTGCCCAAGCCGAAGACGCCAACCCCAATGATCCCGCGTTGTTTATCCCGGCGCCCACTTCGGAGCAGAGTTTGTTGCAGGCCATTGGTCCCGGTCAAGGGCCGCGCCGAGCCCATTCGGACAAGGCCGACGTACACAAGGGGGTGTCGGGATATTCCCCGGCCCGGCGCTGTCTGAGCTGTCACGAGGGGCAGCAGAACAATCTGCATTACGCCCGCACCACCTTACGCTGCCGGGATTGTCATATCTCCGATCCCATCGCCGGAATCCGCAATCCCAAGGCCACCATGTTCGCCGAGCATCGGGCAGAGAAGGTCTGTGCCCGCTGTCACGAAGGCGCCGGGCCGGGCATGGCCAGCTATGTGATTCACGAACAGGCCCCTTGGTCGGCAGCCATCCAGGCGGACTTTCCGGCTCTGTATTGGTCCACCTTCGTGATGCTTTTGCTGGCCGGGACGGTGTTCTTGATCTTCTTGCCTTACACCGGAATCTGGGCGCTGCGAGAGATTGGCCATCGTTGGCGCCATCGCAGGGAGCCCAAAGCGGCCTCGGAATCGGTGCTGGTGGAGCGATTCAGCGCCCCGGAACGGATTTTCCATACCCTCTTGGTGGTCTGTTTCATGGCCTTGTCGGTGACCGGAGTGGCCTGGATGTATATCGAGACCGGACTGGGCGGGGCGCTGGCGACGCCGTTTGGTGGCTACGAGGGTACTATTTTCGTGCATCGGGCCTTCGGCGTGATCTTGATGGCCGCCTTTGCTCTGCATATCCTCTATCTGATCCGCTCGGTGCTGAGGAAAGGCAATCGGGAATTGACAGGTCCCGACAGTCTGGTCTGGACCTGGGCCGATTTCCGCGCCTTCCATGCCCACCTGAAATGGCTGGTGGGGCTGGGCGGACATCCGGTGTTCGACCGCTGGACCTGGTGGCAGAAGTTTGACTATTGGGCGGTCTGGTGGGGACTGGTGATCGTCGGGTCCACCGGAATTTTGCTGTTCGATCCGGTGCTCACCGCCGAATTCCTGCCCGGCTGGACCATGAACGTGGCGCGCTGGGTCCACAAAGTCGAGGCGGTGTTGGCAATGGGCCATATCTTCATCGTGCATTTTTTCATCGAGAGCTATCGCCCCAGTGCCTTCCCGCTCAATGACCATGTGTTCCACGGCGCAGCACGGCTGGAAGATCTGGAACGCGAGCATCCGGCCTGGATCGCCCGGCTGGAAGCCGATGGCAACCTCTCCGATCGCATGACCGCGCAGCCGCCAAAGTTAGTCCAAGCAGCCTTCTTCAGCTTCGGATTTTCCATGGTCCTTCTGGGTCTCGCCCTGCTGGCAGCCATGGCGGTCTATGCGGTGGATCTAAGCTTGTAGCCACCGGATTGCCCCGGCCGGTTTCTCCGGTTGCCCATGGGTCAGGCTGATTAATAATTAATATGATGTCCCCAAATAAAATGGGACCGCCCCAGTAAGACGACAGCTGGTTGGTGGTCTTCCCGGCGGGACCCTTTAAGGCACCGAGGATCTTGAGGGATAGGCCGAACAGCGGCCCAACCCGGGGCGGACAGCGATGTCCGCCCGTATGGGCAGCGGGTTAGCTGTGGCCGAAGGCAACCCTCAGGATGCGCGCGAACCAGGCCCAAGAGGGTTGCTCTGGATACTCGAATCCGTAGTTTTTGCACAGGCCCTCAAGCCCGTCGAGCACGCCTTCAATACCCCCAAGGTATTCGACGACTCCCTGTTCTTCCCAGAGCCCTTCACTATAACCGCGATTTAATAGAGCTACGAAGTCCGAAAGTTCGTCTGGCGTGGCTATGGTCTCTTCAAGTCTATCAAGCTTGTCGAAATAATCATCGTCGTCCATATCATTCATCTCCTTTTGACTTTGATAGTGATACCATCATCCCTGGTGGGCATCTTTCTCTGCTTTTTTAAGGCAATACGGACTTCTTGTTGTGTTGCCTTGCGGTACGGGATTGCCTTTCCCGCAATACGGTAAGCTACAACTCTACGATGGTCCAATGTGAAGGTTTGTCCGTTGATTTCGGCAATCCTCACCGGCGGTATATTCTGACCGTTTCGAATATCGTCGATGGTGTTCTCAAGGGGCTTTCGGTCCCTGGTATTGAACTCTCGCTTGATATCACTCTGCATGGTCCTCAACCGCAAGGGATCGATGGTTCCTTCATCGGGAAGCGCTTCGAATTCCTTGGCTGACAACGGATTCTCCGTCTTGGACACATGGGGCAGCTTGATATCCCTGGCGGTCTCGCGGATGGCCTCGCCTGCCTGGTTGAAGGCCCGGCCCGGGCGCCCAGGACGACCGATCCGGCAATGCCTTTCCGTTGCTCGTAAGGCGCACCGATGCGATGTTAATAAAAAAGATGTCCCTAAATAAAGGAAGACTGCCCCAGTAAGGCGACAGGTGGTTGGTGGTCTTCCCGGCGGGAACCTTTAGGGCGCCGAGGATCTTGAGGGATAGGCCCAACAGCGGCCCACCCCGGGGCGGGCAGCGATGTCCGCCCGTATGGGCAGCGGGTTAGCTGTGGCCGAAGGCAACCCTCAGGATGCGCGCGAACCAGGCCCAAGAGGGTTGCTCTGGATACTCATAGCCATAGTTCATGCATAGGCCTTCAAGGCCATTGAGCACTCCTTGAATGCCGCCAACATACTCGGAGGCATCTTGCTCTTCCCAGGCTCCAGCCAAATAGCCTTCCTCCAGAAAAGCGACAAACTCAGAGAGGTCCTCAGGTGACGACACCTTCTCTTCGAGCCTATGCAAAACTTCAAAATATGCTTCTTCGTCCATTTTACTCATCTCGCAATACTCCTCTTATTCTAATTTCCATTCCATTGTTCTTGGTTGTCAGTTTTTCGCTTTTCTTCAACGCAATATCGACCTCCTTTGCGGTTGCCTTCCGATATGGAATCGGCATTCCAGCGATACGGTATGCTACAACCCTACGATGGTCCAATGTGAAGGTTTGTCCGTTGATTTCGGCAATCCTCGACCGATTGGGCGATGCCTTTCCGTTGCTCATTAGGCGCACCGATGCAATGTTAATAAATAAGATGTCCCTAAATAAAAAGGGACCGCCCCAATAAGGCGACAGATGGTTGGTGGTCTTCCCGGCGGGACCCTTTAAGGCGCCGAGGATCCTGTGAGACAGGCCGAACAGCGGCCCACCCCGGGGCGGACAGCGATGTCCGCCCGTATGGGGCGTGGTTTAGCTATGAGCGAAGGCGACGCGCAGAATGCGCCCCATCCAGGCCCAGGTTGGCTGTTCGGGGTATTCGTAGCCGTAGTTTTTACACAGCCCTTCAAGGCCCTCTAGGACGCCTGATATGCCGCCAACGTATTCCGAGGCGTCCTGTTGTTCCCACATGCCAGCGAGATATCCTTCTTCCATAAACTGGACAAATTCCGAGAGATCATCGGGTGTGGAAATTTTTTCCTCTAGCTCATCAAACTTGGTGAAAAACTTGTCATCGTTCATCACTCTTTACTCCTCTAATTTTGAGTTCCGTGCCTTTATTTATTGTTGTCATTTTGCGTTGTTTTCGCAGGGTTTCCGAAAATTCTTTCGAGGTAGCCTTCCGATATGGAATTGGCATTCCAGCGATACGGTATGCTACAACCCTACGATGGTCCAATGTGAAGGTTTGTCCGTTGATTTCGGCAATCCTCGACCGATCCGGCAATGCCCTTCCGTTGCTCGTAAGGCCCACCAATGCAATGTTAATAAATGAGATGTCCCTAGGCTCAGGACCCATAAAAGGGATTCCCAATAGTCGGTGGACATGATTCCCTTCCCTGGAATTTTAGGGAGGGGAAAGCCGATGCAGAGCCATCATTTCTGGTTGTCCGACAAACAATTCGAACGCCTTCAACCGTTGCTGCCGAACAAAACAAGAGGCGTCCCGCGCGTCGATGACCGGCGGGTGATCAGCGGCATCATCCATGTTCTTCGCCACGGCTTGATGTGGCGTGACGCGCCCGTCGCCTATGGACCGCACAAGACCCTGTACAACCGCTTCGTCCGTTGGAGCGAGGCCGGAGTGTTCGACCGGATCTTCGCCACCCTGGCCGCCGAAAGCACGGCCACCCATACGGTGATGATCGACGCCACCCATCTCAAGGCCCACAGGACGGCGGCGAGCCTGCTCAAAAAGGGGCTGTTCCCCGCCGTATCGGGCGCACCAAGGGCGGCCTGAATTCGAAACTGCATGCCGCCTGCGATGCCGATGGAAAGCCCCTGATCCTGCTGCTGACCGAAGGACAAGTCAGCGACTATCGCGGCGCCGACACCATGCTCCCTGCATTCCCTGATGCCGACGACCTGATCGCCGACAGGGGATACGACAGCGACCGTTTCCGCCAGGCCCTGCTTGATCTCGGCATCGAGCCCTGCATTCCAGGTCGCTCGAACCGCAAAGAGGAAATCCTTTACGATAAAGCCCTCTACAAGCAGCGAAACTTGATCGAGCGCATGTTCGGTCGGCTCAAGGACTGGCGGCGTATCGCCACCCGCTACGACCGTTGCGCCCATACCTTCATGAGCGCAATCTGCATCGCCGCAACCGTCATCTTCTGGTTATGAGTCCTGAGCCTAAATAACAACGCAGCTGATCGATATTCGATACAGATGGAAGGAGGTGATCCATGCCGATCCGTTTGCGGGTGCCAAAAGGGTCCAATTGGACCCGACACGCGCTAAGGAACGAATTCAAAATCGAAAGCCTCTTCATAGGCCCATTGACGGCGCTTGCTGTCGAGCAACTGCTCCGAACCCTGGATCTCGTGTCGTGCACGTCCAGGCCATTTTTACGGGCACGCAACAACCATACAAGAGCTTTGTAAACCTGGATGGTGTCCTCACTCGATTGCAGATAAAGGATACCTAATTCCCGTTGGGCATTGGCGTGGTTTCTTTCCGCCGCCATGAGGAGGTATACGCCATGGGAGTTTTCATTCTTCGACAGGCCGTCTCCTGTCAGGTAGCGCTTTTCGAGGTTATAGAGCGCCTCGGGGTGGCCTTTCCGCGCTGCCAAGCGAAGCCAGCTGACGGCCCGATCCGGTGCGGGATACACGCCATTTCCAGTGTGCAGATCTCTAAGAGGCTGGCTGAAAAAGAGTTGAGTGGAATCAGTCACTTGTGATTCTATCGTTGTGACCAAACAATGAAGGAGACACAAGATGTGGACCGAGACCACTCGTCCCAAGTATGAGCGCAACAACAGCCGGTATGCAAGCGACCTGACACAAGAGGAATGGGAATGGATCGAGCCGCATTTACCCGAGGCGAACCGATTGGGTCGGCCACGCGAGACGGATTTGCGGGAGGTTGTCAATGCGTTGCTCTATATCGCGGCGAGTGGATGTCAGTGGCGACTGTTGCCGAAATGCTTTCCGCCCTATTCGACGGTACAGGGATATTTTTACGATTGGCGCGACGACGGTCGGTGGGCGACGATCAATCATCATCTTGTCATGGCGGCACGCGAGGCGATGGGCAGGGAGGCCTCCCCAAGTGCCGGAGTGATCGACAGCCAGAGCGTGAAAACCACGGAGAGCGGCGGCCCCCGGGGCTTTGACGCAGGCAAGAAGATCAAAGGCCGGAAGCGTCACATCGTCACCGATACCGAAGGCTTCATGGTTGCCGTCATGGTGCACGAGGCGGATATCCAGGATCGCGACGGTGCTCCCGGGATCCTCGCCTCCTTTCGCAGCCGCCTCCCTTGGCTACGCCATGTCTTCGCTGACGGAGGCTATGCTGGACAAAAGCTGCGCGGCGCGCTGGAAAAGATCGGACAATGGACCATTGAAGTGATCAAGCGCTCCGATGCGGCAAACGGTTTCGAGGTTCTACCCCGGCGCTGGGTCGTGGAGCGTACCTTCGCTTGGCTCGGTCGGTGTCGTAGACTGGCCAAGGATTTCGAGGCGACCATCGAAAGCGCCGTCGCTTGGATTACCATCGCCAGTATACGCCAGCTCACCCGGCGTCTAGCAAGAGATTGAACTCGAAAGCTTCTTTCTGAGTCCGACTCTAAGGCGCCGAGGATCCTGTGAGACAGGCCGAACAGTGGCCCACCCCGGGGCGAACAGCGATGTCCGCCCGTATGGGGCGTGGTTTAGCTATGGAAGAAGGCGGCATGAAGGATCCTCGCCATCCACGCCCAAGTTGGCTGCTCGGGATACTCCAATCCGTTGTTGGCGCAGAAACCCTCTAGGCCGTTGAGGATACCTTGGACGCCGCCGAGATAATCGTCAATGTCTTGTTTTTCCCATGCGCCAGCAAGATAACCTTCTTCAAGGAGGGCTACAAATTTCGAAAGATCTTCTGAGGACCTTACCTGTTCCTCCATAGAATCAAGGTATTGGGGGTATTTACTTGGCTGCATTTTATTTCACTCCTCTGATTCTAACGGCCATTCCACTGTTTCTAGATGTCAATTTCTTTTTGATTTCGTCTGATATTCCAGAATCAATAGCTGATACCTTCCGATATGGAATGGGCTGTCCTGCGATCCGATACGCGACAACTCGCCTATGATCCAAGGTATAGACCTTACGATCAATTTCAACGATTCGAACAGGCGGTGTATACTTACCATTGCGGATATCGTCGATGGTGTTTTCCAGGGGAACCTGTCCTCCTGTTTTGAATTGCCTTTTGATATCACTCTGCATGGTCCTCAACCGCAAGGGATCGATGGTTCCCTCATCGGGAAGCGCCTCGAATTCCTCGGCTGACAACGGATTCTTCGTCTTGGATACATGAGGCAGCTTGATATCCCTGGCGGTCTCGCGGATGGCTTCGCCTGCCTGGTTGAAGGCCCGGCCCGGGCGCCCAGGCAGGGCCATGCCGATGAGGCTTCCGGTCATGGTGCCCAGGCCTTGGGTGATCTTGCCGAAGTCGCCTTCGCGGATGCCATCTCTGGTGATCCGTGAGCCATCGACCATATCCTGGATATCGCCGCCGGGAGACAGGGTCTCGGCAGCACCCTGGGGGGTATCCAGGCCGATTGCTTCGGCGATGCCCTCCAGTTGCCCATAGGCCGGGCCGAGCACGCCCTTGGCTACCTTTTTGGCCTCCTTGACCAGGCTGGCCAGGGTCACGGGCTTATCCGCCTTGGCGGTCGGCGGCGGCGGCCGATAGCCGGGAGGACTGTCGGCAATGGGCGCCATGGGCGGCGACGGCGGGGACTGGGGTGGTGGGGACTGGGGTGGTGGGGACTGGGGTGGTGGGGGCTGGGGTGACGGGAACCGAGGTGCCTTTTTCGCCTGCTCCTTCGCCAACCGTTGGTCCTCTTCCCGGCGGGTTTCCGCGAAATGGAAAGACCGGGCCTGGGCCGACTGGCCACCGGAAAGGTCCACCTTGCCGGGATAGTGATGCTTCAGTGTATCGCCGACGTTCTTTTGGATGTCGCCATGCAGGGGGTGATTGGAGTCCCAATAGGCCTCGTGGTTGACGCCCTTGAGAATGTCTGTGGTGGAGCGTTTTTCGATGGGGCGAGTCTTGGTCTCTTGCCAGACCGCATCCGTGGTCGGACGGGAAGGATCCCAGGCGTAGTCCGATTCCCGGCCTAAAGTCTTTCGCGTCGGCGGCTCGGTTGTTCCGGTGGATTGTCGGCTGTCCGATTCCCGGTTGCGCTGTTGGATCTGCTCAAATTGCTTGTTGATCCAGTCACGGTTCTCGGCGCTGGTGCCTGTCTCCACCTCGAATCCCTGATCCAGCGCGGGCGTCGTGGTCTGTTCCAAGGGCTTGGGGGGCGGCTTGGACACAGCCGATTCCAACATGCGACCCAAGGGACGGTCGAGAGGGGCCTCGGTGATGGTCGATTTGGCCGGTTGAAAGGGCGCCAATCCCGCCAAATCCGCTTGGTTGGTAAAAGATGGGGTGGGTGACGGCGCAGGGGACGGAGGGGGCGGCAGCGACGCGCCGAGACTGCCTCCCTGTTGCGGCGAAGCAGACTCCGCCGGAGATGTGTAGCCTCCCATGGGAAAGCCTCCTAAAAGTTCATGAAATGTGCGAAGAACGATCACGCAGCAAGGCCCGAGCCCCCCAGGGGGTCAGGATGCATATGAAATGGCATGATTTATGGGTTGAGGGCGGACGCACGGCTGGTGGTCGTTGACTCGACCTTAAGGGGAACTAAGGTCTATAGTCAAGCATTAAAACACTTTAAAAGTAAATTTTCCTTATCCGCCCAGCTTGGCCTTGAGGATCTGGTTGACCATGCCCGGGTTGGCCTGTCCCTTGGACATTTTCATGATCTGGCCGACAAACCAGCCGGTGACCTTTTGGTTGCCGCCGCGGAACTGGTCGGCCTGTTCCGGGTTGGCGGCGATCACCTCATCGACCATGGCCTCCAGGGCGCCGGTATCGGAAACCTGTTTCAGGCCCTTTTCGTCGACGATCGTGCCGGGGGCCTTGCCGGTTTCCACCATGGCCTCGAATACATCCTTGGCGATGCGCCCGGAGATGGTGTTGTCGCCGATCAATCCGACCAACTCGCCCAGGTGTTGGGCCGAGACCGGGCTTTCGCCGATAGACAAGCCCTGCTTGTTGAGCACCGCGAACAGGTTGGTGACCACCCAGTTGGCGGCCATCTTGGCATCGCGCCCCTCGGCCACCTGTTCGTAATAGTCGGCGGTTTCCTTTTCCGCCACCAGCACCCCCGCGTCGTAGGGCGACAGGCCGAAATCGTCGATGAAACGCTGCTTCTTCTGGTCTGGCAGTTCAGGCAAACTGGCCTTGATCTCGGCGACAAAATCCTCGCCCAGCACCACCGGCAGCAGGTCCGGATCGGGGAAATAGCGGTAATCGTGGGCATGTTCCTTGGAGCGCATGGACTTGGTCTCGCCGGTGGTGGCATTGAACAGCCGGGTTTCCTGCACCGGTTCGCCGCCTTCTTCGTATAGCTCCACCTGACGCGCCGCCTCGAACTCGATGGCCGCCATGACGAACTTCACCGAATTGACGTTCTTGATCTCTGCCCGGGTGCGCAGGTCGGTTTCGCCCACCGGTCGCACCGAGATATTGACGTCGCAGCGCATGGACCCTTCTTCCATGTTGCCGTCGCAGGTGCCCAGGTAACGCAAAATGGACCGCAGCTTGCGCAGATAGGCGCCTGCTTCTTCGGGGCTGCGGATATCGGGCTTGGAGACGATCTCCATCAGGGTCACGCCGGAGCGGTTGAGATCGACGAAGGTCCGATTGGGGTCCTGGTCATGCAGGGATTTGCCTGCGTCTTGTTCCAGGTGTAGACGCTCAATGCCCACATCGCGGGTCTTGCCGTCTTCCAGATCAAGGACAATGGTGCCCTCGCCGACGATGGGATGCAGGTACTGGCTGATCTGATAGCCCTGCGGCAGATCCGCATAGAAGTAGTTTTTGCGCTCGAAGACGCTGGTCAGGTTGATTGCGGCCTGAAGCCCCAACCCGGTCCGCACCGCCTGGGCGACACTTTGCTTGTTGATCACCGGCAGCATGCCCGGCATGGCGGAATCAACCAGGGAGACCTGGCTATTAGGCGCCGAACCGAACGCCGTGGCGGCGCCGGAAAACAGCTTGGCCTCGGAAATCACCTGGGCATGGACTTCCAGCCCGATCACGATTTCCCAGTCTCCGGTCTGGCCTTCGATGATGTAGGTCATCTTGCTTCCTCTTGCGTCTTTCTGGCGGGTTCATCCTTCGACAAGCTCAGGATGAGGGTTTCTCAATAGCGCTTTCATCCTTCGACAGGCTCCGGATGAGGGTTTCTTAGCAGCGGCCTCATCCTGAGCTTGTCGAAGGACGAGGGTTTCTTACGAACAATGTTATAGGCCCTCACCCTGAGCCTGTCGAAGGGTGGGGGACGTCACGGTTCCTTCGATCTCGACAATGCGATCAATGCCTCAAAATCTCCTCTTGCCCAGGCCTCTTTTTTCGCCCGGCTCCAGCCTTTCAATCGGCGCTCCATGGCGATGGCATCGGTGATCTGCGGAAACTCTTCCGCCTTTACCAGTTCCACGGGGCGACGGGCCTTGGTAAAGGCGCCACCGATCCCATGGTTATGCTCGTTGATCCGTTCTTCCAGCCCCCTGCGCGTCGTTCCCACGTAGTATTTTCCATCGGCGCATCGCAAAAGATAGACGAAGGCTCCCATTGGACCCACCCTTGAACCGGCCTTCATCCTTCGACAAGCTCAGGATGAGGGTTTCTTCTTAATAGCGGCCCCACCCTTCGACAGGCTCAGGATGAGGGTTTCTTCTTAATAGCGACCTCATCCTTCGACAGGCTCAGGATGAGGGTTTCTTAAGAACAGTGTTATAGGCCCTCACCCTGAGCCTGTCGAAGGGTGGGGGACGTCACGGGTGATTAGGCCACAAGATTTTCGAGAGCCGTGATACCTTCTTTGACACGGTCAACAGGGATGAGAACCACATCATCGTCATCGGACCAATTAAAATCGTTCGCATCATCCTCACTGTTCGAGTTTTAGAACTCTGACCTCTTCCCGAGCCTGGCGAGGGGACCAAGGGTGGGACCGTCACGATCCAAGCAGGGTGAACCCCGCCGCCTCTTCCAGCACCCCGGCGGCGCGCAGCAAGGTGGTCTCGTCGAACGGTTTGCCGATCAATTGCAGACCCAAGGGCAAACCATCGCCGGACAGCCCGGCGGGCAACGACAGACCCGGCAGTCCGGCAAGGCTGGTGGGCACGGTAAAGACATCGTTGAGGTACATGGCGATGGGGTCGTCTTCCTTGTCGCCGATGGCAAAGGCCGCCGAGGGCGCCGTCGGGGTCAGCAGAAGATCGACCTGCTCGAAGGCGTCGGTAAAATCCTGGGCGATGCGCGTCCGGACCCGTTGGGCTTTCAGGTAGTAGGCATCGTAGTAGCCCGCCGACAGCACATAGGTGCCGATCATGATCCGCCGCTGCACTTCATGTCCGAAGCCTTCTCCGCGGGTGTTCTCGTACATCTCTTCGAGGCTATTGCCCGGGACCCGCAAACCGTAGCGCACGCCGTCATAGCGGGCCAGGTTGGACGAAGCCTCCGCCGGGGCGATGATATAATAGGTGGGCAGGGCGTATTTCGTATGCGGCAGGCTGACTTCGACTACCTCAGCCCCGGCGGCCTTCAGCCAGTCCGCGCCTTGTTCCCAAAGGGTCTTGATCTCGGCGGGCATGCCGTCGACCACGTATTCCTTGGGGATGCCCACGCGCAGGCCCCGGATATCCCCGGTCAGGGCCGTTTCGTAATCAGGGACCTCGATAGGGATCGACGTGGAATCCTTGGGATCGTGCGAGGCCATGCCGCCGAGCATGATCGCCGTGTCGCGCACCGTACGCGCCATGGGGCCGGCCTGATCCAAAGACGAGGCAAAAGCGATGATGCCCCAGCGGGAGCAGCGCCCATAGGTGGGTTTCAGGCCGACGATGCCGCAAAAGGCGGCAGGCTGGCGGATGGAGCCGCCGGTGTCGGTGCCCGTGGCTGCCGGGGCAAGGCGACCGGCCACGGCGGCGGCGGAGCCGCCCGACGAGCCGCCGGGAACCAGGTCCTTGCCGTCCTTGGGACCCCAGGGGTTTCTGACCGATCCATAATAAGAAGTGATATTGGCCGAGCCCATGGCGAATTCATCCAGGTTGGTCTTGCCCAGCATCACCGCTCCGGCCTCGCGCAGATTGGCGGTCACGGTGGATTCATAGGTCGGATGGAAACCATCCAGGATATGGGAGGCGGCGGTGCTCAAGACCCCTTCGGTGCAATAGAGATCCTTGGCCGCATAGGGGACGCCATCCAGGGCGCCCCGGATGTCCCCCGCCGCGCGACGGGCATCGGACTCGGCGGCGCGCTCTTGGGCCAGTTCCGGTGTCTCGGTGATGAAAGCATTGAGGTCCCGCCCGGCTTCCATGGCGCCGAGGCAGGCATCGGTCAATTCGACGCTAGTGAAGTCGCCCGAAGCCAGCCCGTCGCGGGCTTCGGCAATGGTCAGATCGGAGAGTTTGCCGCTCATTGGTCGACCACCTTGGGCACGGTATAGAAGTTCTCGACCCGGTCCGGCGCATTGGCCAGAACCCGATCCGGATAGCCACCGTCGGTGACCGCATCATCGCGCTGGGGCAGGGTCACATGGACCACGCTGGTCATGGGCTCGACCCCGTCCGTATCCACCTCGCCCAGTTGCTCGACCCAGTCGATCAGTTGCGACAGTTCACCAGCGAGACCGTCCAGGTCTTTCTCGGGCACTTTGATGCGTGCCAACCGGGCAATATTGCGGACCGTATCTTTATCCAAAGACATCTGTGGAAACCCTTTAAAAACCGACATTGGCGAGACGGCGCGCACCCTATCACCGGGCCGGAGCCCAAGCAAGGTCACGGGTTGCCATTCTCCGGCAGCAAGGACCAGACTTTTTCATTCCAGGCACTGGTCGCCAGTTCGATTGCCGCCACCAACGCCCGAGTCAGGTCCTCGGCGGGTATGGCTTTGAGGTCGGGTTCCCTCGCAAAAACCTCCGGCCCGATGGATTCGAAGATCACTTTGTCGTCGCGCCGGTTCCAGATGGTGGCGACGGACGGCGGTTCTTCGTCGCTATGGATGTCCAATATATCGACGCTGATCTGAAACAGAGGGTCCCGGGACAAATTATAAGGAGACTCGGTAAGAAACATGAATCCCTGGGTGCGGATCCGTTTGTCCCCTCGGCTGCAATGGAGAATCAGATCGTAATCGGCGGTCTGAATGGGCGCGCCTTCGACTTCCGTTCGGCCCTGGTAGTGGACTTCATAGAAACAGGCGCCCCCCCCAGCCGCCAGATCCCCGGTCAGCGGACTGGCAAGGCTGCCATCGATCACCGGCAGTACCAGCGTCTCGAATACGAAGCCCAGGTCTTTTCCATTCTGGCGAATGGCGTACCAGGTTCCATTTTTTTGTTTCACGTGACCCGGTGAACTGACCCGGTCCCCTTTGGTCATCTTGCCCAGCTTCTTACCTTTCAGGTTGGGCGCGGCGCGCAGGTTACCGGTCTGGGAAATGACGAACATGCCATCGCGGTGGGTGATTTCCTGCTCCATGAACACCACGGGAGCCGGGTCCTGGGCAAACGCCTGCAGGCTCCATAGGCATACCACGGCCAAAAGCACCGCCTGGCCAAATGAAATCATCCCCGTCATGGACTCGGTCTTCCCGTTTGCCACTGGGTCTATGATACGCAACCCGGTCGCGAGCCGGAACCCCCTGGCGAAAGCCTTTGCGAGCCTCTATGCTCCCGGCCATGATCCTTGAACAGATCCGCGATATCAAACAGCACCTGCCCACCGGGCGGCGGCTGATGGGTGTGGACCCGGGCACCAAGACCTTGGGTCTGGCTCTTTCCGATCTGACCCTGACCATCGCCACGCCGTTGATTACCCTCAAACGTACCAAGCTCAGCAAAGACGTGGTGGAACTGGAACGGTTGTTTCGGGAACACGAAGTGGGCGGCTTGGTGCTGGGGTTGCCGGTTAGTATGGATGGGACCGAAGGCCCCCGTTGCCAGTCGGTGCGGCATTTGGCCGATAGTCTGAATGAGCGATTCGACCTGCCCATCGGCTTTTGGGATGAACGCCTATCCACCGCCGCCGTGGAGCGTATTTTGGTCAACGAGGCGGACCTGACCCGCAAGAAACGGGCGAAAGTTGTGGACCGGGCGGCGGCGGCCTATATCCTGCAAGGGGTGCTGGACGCTCTCGCCTACTGAGGCTGGATCATGGACTTCTTCTGGAAATGGGCGAGCGGTTTGAAGTTCCGCAGCCTGTTCTTTTTGACCGCCGGACTTTTCCTGTTCGATCTGATGATCCCGGACCTGGTCCCGTTCATCGATGAATTGCTGCTCGGGCTGCTGACCTTGATCTTCGGCGCCTGGCGCAAGAAAACCCGGCCCGAGATTGAAGGGCCCCCGTCATGATTCCGGTGCTAGAGGCCCTGTTTCCGATCTTCGCGCTGATTGCCTTGGGCGTGTTTCTGAAAAGCCGCCAGTGGGTACCCGACGGCACCTGGCCCGCCGTGGAGAAGATGGTCTATTACCTGTTCTTCCCGGCCTTGCTGGTACATCGCATCGCCGGGGCGGACCTGGGCGGGCTCAATGTCTGGCCTCTCTTCGGCACCATTTGGATCACCGTGCTGACCCTGTCGGCCCTGGTGATCGCCTTTCGCCGGGCGCTGCCCACCGACGGGCCCGGCTTTACATCGGTATTTCAAGGTGCCGTGCGATTCAATACCTATGTGGCCCTGGCCGTCCCGGCGGCCTTGTTCGACGAGGCGGGAACCATCATCGCCACCATGTGCGTCGCCGCCGCCATACCACTGATCAACGTGGTCTGTGTGATGGTGCTGGTGGGCTATGCGGATTCCGGTCGCGACGCCAGCGTCAAGGCGGTGGTCACGTCGCTGATCCAGAATCCGTTGATTCTGGGCATCATCGCCGGATTGGTTCTCAATGCCAGCGGGCTGGGGCTGCCAGCCTTCATTGGCCCGGGATTGGAAATCCTGTCGCGCGCCGCCCTGCCCATGGCCCTGCTGGCGGTGGGCGCCGGTCTGAACCTGGCGGCGGTCCGCGCGGCGGGCGGCCTGGTCGGCCTGACCACCGGGATCAAACTGCTGTTCACGCCGCTGCTGGTTTGGGCGGTCGGTGGCATACTGGGGCTGGAAGGCCTGACCCTGACCGTCTGCGTGCTCTGGGGGGCCATGCCCGGCGCCCCCAACGCCTATATCCTGGCCCGCGCCCTGGGCGGCGACGAACGGATGATCGCCGGCATTATCACCGCCACCACCATTGCGGCCCTGGTGACGCTGCCGCTGATCCTCTTGATTTTGAATTGAGCTATTGGAGACATCGCGCTATCGTCCGCCCGTTGAGCCCCTATAGCTCAGCTGGTAGAGCAACTGATTTGTCGACAAGGCAACTTCCGTCGGAAACGGCGGTCGAAAATCGGATGAATTCAGGGAAACCTGTGAAATGGCAACCCTGAGCGAAGCCCCGGACGATCTTTCGGGGAACGTGCAGAGACTAGGCGGTCCGGGAAGCGTCCCGGGTAAAACGCCATCAGCGTCCGACACCTGACCGGCCCGGCCGAAGGTGATGAGATAGTCCGGCCCCGGGCGAAAGTCCGGGACAACCGAATCAGTAGGTCCGCGGTTCAAGTCCGTGTGGGGGCACCAGTTTCAAGGCCCGGAGACGTCTGTTTCCGGGCCTTTTGAGTGCCTGTTTGGTCCGGGGAGCCTTACCCCAGATTCCCAAACCAAAACGC
Source organism: Magnetospira sp. QH-2 (assembly GCF_000968135.1). Taxonomy (NCBI): domain Bacteria; kingdom Pseudomonadati; phylum Pseudomonadota; class Alphaproteobacteria; order Rhodospirillales; family Thalassospiraceae; genus Magnetospira; species Magnetospira sp. QH-2. The sequence continues at coordinate 519,962 of NZ_FO538765.1, forward strand.
CAGTCCATTCTTCAGGAATTCATCGAATCGGATGTAGTGCGAGCCGTCGCAGGAGAAGTTCAGCCCCACCATGCCATTGCAAACGTTGAGTGATCCGGCGCGCAGGTAGATGTTCTCGTCGGCGAAGCGCAGTTCGCGAAACATCTCGAACACCGCCGAAATATCTTGCTCGGGAACCTTGGCCTTCTCCGTATAAGGGCGGTGGGGATAGGCCAGGCAGGTATCAGGGTCGATAAGGTCCTCGAAATCCAGTAGCCGGTAGCTGAAGGGATTATCCACCTGCCAGATCGTGGCGCGGCTCGAGGAGAAATGCAGCTTGCCGTGGAACACTCCGTGGTGGGTGATCAGTTCCGACATCATCGGCAGGATATCATCAATATGGTTGTCCACCAGGCTTTCCACCCGGTATTGGGCGAACAGATTGCCGCGGATGGCCGGGTCACCCTTGACCTGTTTCCAAGCTGATGATTCCTTATAAAGGCCCCGGGTGGCGGGCAATTCGCGTAGATCGTAGTCAGCTCCCAAGAAACCCACATGGCGGCTTTCCCGGTCGCGAATCACACGCATGGCGGTCAGCGATGGCCGCTTGGCGTTGCGGCTGATATAGGCTTCCGACAGGCGGAAGTTGCTGGTACCCAGGATACCTTGCATATAGGGCCGCCTGGATCGATCGCGCCCGAAATGCACCGGATCAGGACCATTGCGGGTGATGTTATCGGTGATCTGCATCCCTGCCTGATCGAGCACATAAAGGTGCTTGCAGCCTGACAGATCGTCCAGTGCCCGACGGAGAATCGCTTCAAGAGCCGCCCGGTCATCCATGGCATCGACGCATTCCCGTGATAACTTGCGCATGGCGCGGCTGATCATGGAAGTCAGCATTTCACGCTGTTTACGGATGGCGGTGCGCAGGTCCGGGGCGGCTTGATCGGCGGTCGGGTTCACGGTGCGGGTCCTGTGGTTGGGGGTGAAAACGCCACTGTAGCGCAGTCTTCCTTTACGACTGCCAACTACTTTATCTGTTCCAGTCGTTGCATATCCAATTGAAATTCTTTTGGCCTCCCGCGACCGCCACTGGATACGGATCCAGCCATGCGATTCGTATTTGATCTTCAAAGATGCCGTCAATTGCACACCTTGGAAGGATGCACCAAGAATGATGCGCAATCCTGATATTTGGGGTATCTAGCGGCTATATAACGAAAAAGTACTGTGGCTGCGGGGGGTTATGGTGTGTTGCGCAACTGCAACGCTGTGGCCGGAAAACATGGTTGGGTGTTCAGGATCATGAATTCGCGCTTGGTTTTGTGCTGCACCTATGGGTATCCTAGCTCAACTTTCGTTCAAAGAGGGCCAAGGCCGTAGTGCGAGAAAGCACTTTCGGCTTCGGACAGGCCTTGTGGGGCACACTGAAACGACTTGACCTCGGTTAAGGCGCAAAAGAGAGAGAGAGACGATGAAAACAATGATGAAACGGGCACTCACTGTCGCTGCCATGGCGGGCTGTGCCGCTACGATGATCAATCAAGGCGCCAAGGCCGATGTCGGCGATGATCGCGGGCCTTCGTGGATGGCGAGCTATTCCTGTTCGGACGCTACATATGGTACCACCGGTTCCTATTGGACGTCTCACGCTGCGGGGGCTTCTCCCATCTACGGTACCGATTCGCGTGCTACCTACGATGCAAATTGTACGTCAGGCCACACCTCCAATTCGGCTGCTTCGGTTGTGACCGCGGTGCAAACCCTTCGGGCCGCCACCGCGCAGACCGTCGGTCTGATCACCTCGCGTATTGCCACCCAGCGTCAAGCGGCGAACGTTCGCCCGATTAGCGTTTCTCTCGGCCAGGGCGGCAAGTCCGGCGAGATCGGCCTTGCCGGTGGCGACAAGAATCGCGGCATGGGCGTCTGGCTGCAAGGTTCCTTCACTGCCGTTGAAGACGACAATGCTTCCACCGCTTTCGACGGGCATATTTTCACCGCTCTTGTCGGTATCGATAAGAAGCTGGCCAACGACCGCCTGTTGCTGGGTCTGGCCGCCGGTTACGAAATGGGTGATTTTGATACCACCTTCAACAGTGGTAACCTTGAGAGCTCTGGTTTCATCGTCGCTCCGTATTTGTCCTTCGCGATCAACAATGTTTTCAGCATTGATGCGACGGCTGGTTACGGGATGATCGACTACGATCAGGACCGCGCCGACTCGGTCACCAACGAGGTTTTCAAGGGTGAAACCGATGCAGATCGCTTCTTTGGTTCCTTGACCTTGAATGCCACCAAGACCTTCAAGAAAAAGATCGAAGTGACTGGTAATCTGGGTGCCTCCTACACCAACGAAGACCGCGACGCCTTCACCGAAACCGGCTCCACCGGCACCACCGTGGCCGTCGCAAAGCAAAGCACCAAACTGGGGCAGGCTCAACTTGGCGTAAAAGTTGGCTACAATCTGGGTAAAGCTACTCCGTACATCGGCGTGAATGGCGAGTATGACTTCACCAAGTCTTCTGATCCGACCGTTGCCTCCAACCAGACCCAGCCGGACAGCAGCGACTACGGTGCCCGGGTGGCCTTGGGTGCGACCTTCGCTCTGAACAAGCGGGTGAGCGGTATGCTCGAAGGCAACTATGTCTTCCTGCGTGACAACTACAAGGAATATGGCGGCGTCGCCAAGATCCGTTTCGACTTCTAAGAAACGGTTGTCACCGTACCAAAGATTATCGGGAGCCAGGGCAATTGCCCTGGCTCTCTTCTTTTGTGCCTGTACTGGGCTGTTGACCGGTTGTGCTGGTGGCTTGTTCGGGCAATCGCGCGCGGTGGTCGAGGAAGCACAGCAACGAGGGTGGAAACCGCTCTCCCTTGTCGGGGGATCCTTTACACTCTTCGGCATGGCGCGAGGGAAGGCGGATTCTGCACCATTGACCATCTATATCGAAGGCGATGGCGTGGCCTATATTTCGCGCAGCCGTCCTTCCACGGATCCCACTCCAGACGACCCCATTGCTTTGCGCTTGGCGATTGCTGGTGGCGACGGACCGTCTCTATATATGGCGCGGCCTTGTCAATATCTCGAATCCGGGCCGTCCAACGCCTGCGATGTGTCTCATTGGACAACGGAGCGATTCTCTCGCGATGTGGTTGGCGCCTTCGTGGCGGCCATCACGCGCTATACCGCGAGCAGTAATGCGGAAGTGATTCTGGTTGGTTATTCAGGTGGAGGTGTGCTGGCAACCCTCGTGGCCCAAAGACTGCCAAAGGTCCGGGGATTGATCACCGTGGCCGCCCCCATCGACCATGGAGCCTGGATTCGCCATCATCGCGTATCGCCTCTGCGCGGTTCGTTGGATCCCATGGAGCAAAGCGGCATTGAGCGTTTGGCGGGGTTGCCCCAAGTCCATTTTGTTGGAGGCAAGGATGAAATCGTGCCCCTGTCCGTGTTGGGGGCGTTCCGCGCCCGAGTTGCTCCCGTGGCGCCCCTGAAGACCTGGCAGGTGAAGGCCTTCGATCACCAATGTTGCTGGGCCGAGCAATGGCCGTCTTTGTTTGGCAAAGCGATGGATTTTATCGCCGCTAGCCCGCCACGCACCTAAAGCATATTCCCCCAATCCTCATCATTTGCTAGGATCCGCGCCGACTAGGGAGCGGAGACCTCATGCCTACAATCCTCATCGGTGCAGCATTGACGATCCTCGGCCTGGCCGGTCTGGTGACTTGGCAATGGTCGGTGCAGGAACTGGTCCGTGGGGTGATTCCACTGGTCTTGATGATTTCCGGCGTACTGGCCGTGGCTAGCGGATTCAAAGCCATCCCATTGGTGGCTCAAGGGGCCGAAACAGAGCACCGGGAGTCACCGGTTCCATCCCTATTCCGCAAAGAAGACTGGTGGGCGGTACTGCTGGGTTTGGCATTGGTCTTTTATGCTCTGGCCACGTTCACCTCCCATGGCGATTTCCTCAAGGCTCTGGCGATCAATCCTGGCGGACTGAAGTGGACAACGGGGGCACAGTTGGCCGCCCATTTCGGTGAAAATGCCGGTCTCTATCTGATGCAGTTCAGCGTCTGGGCGGCCTTTCTGGGAATCTCCTGTCGGGTCATGGGGATCCCACTGGATCGATTTCTGGCCGGTTTTACCTTTATCTATGGGCTGTCCATGGCAATTTTTGCTGTTGGCGGCTGGGTCAACGCGGCTAAGTTCAACTTGGAGCCGCCGCTGGTGGCCCTCGTGGTTGGCTTGGTGCTGGCCAATACGGTGCGGCTTCCCGCCTGGATGGATGCAGCCTTCCGGGTGGAGTATTTCGTCAAGCTGGGTATCGTATTGTTGGGGGCGACCTTCCCGATCACCCTGGTGATCACCGCCGGGCCGGTGGCCATCGGCCAGGCGACGATTATTTCTTTGATTTCCTGCCTGACCATCTATTTCACCGCCACCCGCTGGTTCGGGCTGGACCGAAGACTTGCGGCGGTGATCAGTGTCGGCGGATCGGTCTGCGGTGTCTCGGCCTCCATGGCCATTGCCGCCGCCGTGGGGGCAACCAAGGACCATGTTTATGCCTCGGTCACGCTGGTGGTCGGTTGGGCTCTGGTGATGATCATTGCCTTGCCCTTCGTATCGCAAGCCCTAGATCTGCATCCGGGGGTGGCGGGAGCCTGGATCGGGACGTCCGAATTTGCCGATGCGGCCGGTTTTGCCGCCGCCGCGTCCTACGGCAAGATGGCGGGCAACGAAGAAGCTGCCTTGAAGGCTTTCACCTTGATGAAGGTTATTGGCCGCGACCTGTGGATCGGGATCTGGGCCATGGTCTGGGCTTTGGTGGCCACCACCGTGTGGGAGAAAAAGGAGCCCGGTGCATCGAAGATCAATGCGGGGGAAATCTGGCGCCGGTTTCCCAAGTTCGTCTTTGGCTTCTTCGTCGCTTCCATTCTTGTCACCATCGTCACCAGCGGCTTTTCGGCATCGGAGTTTGAAGAGGTGGTCAAGCCCAACCTGCTGGCCCCCATCAACAGCCTGCGCAGTTGGGCATTCATCTTCTGTTTCCTGTCCATCGGCCTGACCACCCGGTTCAGGGAGTTGCATGCGGTGAGTCGGGGGGCCTTCAGCGCCTTTAGCATCGGGGTGGGAGTCAATGTGGTTGCCGGGTTTGTCTTATCGGTGCTTGTGTTCGGCAGCTACTGGTCGCGGCTGTGACCGAAGTGAAGAGCCCAGCCTGCGGGAACTGCCGCTCATTCATCGATGACCCCACATTATTGGAGCGAGAAATCGGCGGTCTGAATATCCTGTCATCGGCCCATGGGTCCGTGCGAGCGGACACCGGCTGGTGCCGGCATCATGACCGGTTTCGGGTCAGCAGGGACCAGTGCGAGGATTTCCATATGGCCTGAGGCCGCCGATCAAATGCCACTTATGATCCAGGCCTTGGTCTTTGCCGTTCTCTATGAATGTGCCGCAAAGTGTCCATGGCGCGGAAAAGGGCGGAATAATTCCGCCGTATGCCCGGTTGCGCCGTAGGGCTGGATCACCATATACTGGTTTAACGTATAGGGTGGGGTGAAAGTTGGATTCAACCTTGTGACCGATTGGTCAAAAGCTTGTGTCCCATATTTTTTGATTGAGGGCCAAAATGGCAAAGAAGCAGCGTAAACAAAGACTTATTGGTGGATATCGCCCTGTCGACGTCCATGTGGGCAGCCGACTGCGCAAGCGGCGGATTTTTGTCGGCATGAGCCAGGAGAAGCTGGGCGAGGCCGTCGGGCTAACTTTCCAGCAAATCCAGAAGTACGAGCGGGGCGCCAACCGAATTGGCGCCAGCCGACTCTACGAGTTCAGCCGTATTCTTGATGTCTCCGTGTCCTATTTCTTCGAGGCCATGAGTGACAATGTGGCGAGCGATGCGGGTCAGGTTCCGGCCGGTGAGCCCATTATTCCCGACGCTGGCGGCACCGAGGCCTTGTTCGAGCGGCTTGAAACCCTGCGCTTGGTTCACGCTTACTACCGCATTCCCGATACCGAATCTCGCAAGCGTCTGCTGGACCTGATCAAAGCCCTGGCCAGCGCGGACGGAGAAGAAGCAAGCGAAGCGGCCTGAGCCAACGCTAAAGGCCCTTCAAACCATTTCGGCGCGCCCCGTTGACAAGGCGGGGCGCAGCCTCTATGGTCCCGGCTCTCGCGACGGAGCCGGTTCTTTTTTGTATTGGCCATCGCGCCGAAATTCAAAGGGTCCAGGGGGCCCGGACGACCAAGGGACCAAGACGATGAAGATTAGAAATTCTCTGAAATCCGCCAAGCTGCGCGATAAGAACTGCCGTGTGGTGCGCCGCCGGGGTCGGGTTTACGTGATCAATAAAACCAACCCGCGTTTCAAGGCCCGCCAGGGCTGATCCGGGTTACCGTCGGTTCTGGCCGGCGGCGAACAAAAAAACCGCGCTGATCGAGCGCGGTTTTTTGCGTTTTCGGATTCCTGGATTTAGAATGGTTCGCAACGAATCTTCCGCCAGGAGCACCCTTCCATGCAATTGCCCACGCCGGACCCGGACATCGTCGCCCGGCGGCGGGAGATCGTCTCCGCATTGCGGACGGTTCTCCCGGGCGACAGCGTGATTGTCGATGAGGACGACCTACGGGTTTATGAATGCGACGGCCTGACCGCCTATCGGCAATTGCCGTTGGTGGTGGTGCTGCCCGAGACCACCGAACAGGTGGCTGCCGTGCTCCGGGCCTGTCACCAAGCCGGGGTGAATGTGGTGCCGCGCGGAGCCGGTACGTCTTTGTCCGGCGGCGCCATTCCCCGAGGCGATGCGGTAACGCTCGGCATGGCCAAGTTCAATCGGATTTTGGAAACCGACTACGATAACCGATGCGTGGTGACGCAGCCGGGAGTGACCAATCTGGCCCTCAGCCAGGCGGTGGCCGACCGGGGATTCTATTATGCCCCCGACCCGTCGAGCCAGATTGCCTGCACTATCGGCGGTAATGTGGCCGAGAATTCCGGCGGGGTCCATTGTCTGAAGTATGGCCTGACCACCAACAATATCCTTGGTGTGGAGATGGTCCTGCATGACGGGGAAATCCTTCGATTGGGCGGCAAGCATCTGGACTCCGGTGGTTTGGATCTGCTTGGGGTTGTTTGTGGTTCGGAAGGTTTGCTGGGCGTGGTAACCGAGGTCACCGTGCGCATTCTGCCGCAGCCCACCGTGGCCCGTGCCCTGCTGGTTGGCTTCCCCAGCGTCGAAGGGGCGGGAGATTGTGTTGCCGGAGTGATCGCCGATGGGATCATCCCGGCGGGCATGGAAATGATGGACCGGCCGGCCATCCATGCCGCCGAGGCCTTTGTCGCGGCAGGCTATCCCCTGGATGCCGAGGCCTTGCTGATCATCGAATTGGATGGTCCCAAGGCCGAAGTGGATGATCTGCTGGAACGCTGCAAGGCGCTGGCCGAAAGCCATGGCGCCACTACCCTGCGGGCCAGCCAAAGTGATGCCGAGCGCGAGACATTCTGGGCCGGGCGCAAGGCGGCCTTTCCGGCCATGGGGGCTATTTCGCCGGATTATTACTGCATGGACGGCACCATTCCCCGCCACCAATTGCCCACGGTATTGAAACGCATGGGCGAGCTCTCGGATAGTCACGGATTGCGCCTCGCCAACGTGTTTCACGCCGGAGACGGCAATTTGCATCCGCTGATTCTTTATGATGCCAATAGTCCGGGTGAACTGGAAACGGCGGAAGAATTCGGGGCCGATATTCTGCGTCTTTGCGTTGAAGTGGGCGGCGTGCTGACCGGCGAGCACGGGGTCGGGCTGGAAAAACGGGACCTGATGCCGGAGATGTTCGGGCCGGATGATTTGGCCCATCAGGAACGCCTGAAATGTGCCTTTGATCCGGATGGACGCTTGAATCCTGGCAAGGTCTTCCCAATTTTGCATCGTTGCGCCGAATTGGGGCAACTGCATGTGCACCGGGGACAGCTACGCTTTCCCGATATTCCCAGGTTCTGATCCCATGCCCGGACCCACCTTTCGACCGATCAATGAACAGCAGGTCCAACAAGCCGTCGCCTGGGCGCTGGCCGAGGGCGAGAGCCTGGAAATTCTGGGCGAGGGCAGCAAAAGCCTCCTGGGAAACCCTTTGACTGAGTCCTACAAGCTGGATATGCGGGGAATGGTCGGCGTGATTTCTCATGAACCGTCGGAATTGGTGCTCACGGCGCGGGCCGGCACATCGCTTTCTGAGATCAAGAAACACCTCAAGGCAGCCAACCAACACCTGGCTTTTGAACCGCCGGACCTGGGGCCCCTGTTGGGGGGCAACGCAGGTGGCGGCACCATCGGAGGGGCGGTGGCCTGCAACCTGTCGGGACCACGTCGCCCCATGGCCGGTGCTCTGCGCGACCATCTGTTGGGTATGCGTGGCGTCAGTGGCCGCGGGGAAATCTTCAAGGCCGGCGGTCAGGTGGTGAAGAATGTCACCGGCTTTGATCTATCCAAGCTCATGGCCGGGTCTTTTGGCTCTCTCGTGGTGCTGACCGAGATGACGCTCAAGGTTCTGCCCGCTCCGCAAGTCAGCCGCACCCTGATGCTCAAAGGCCTGAACGAGACTGACGCCGTGGCTTTGATGACCGCTCTCCTCGGGTCGGCCCAGGATCCCACCGGGGCGGCCCATCTGCCCGGCGATGTGGTCGGGCCGGACAGCAGCCTGCATGACAACGGCGAGACGGCCTCCCTGACCCTGATCCGGTTGGAGGGCACTCTGCCATCGGTAGAGGCCCGGCAGGCAACGGTGCGGCAGATGGCGTCCCCTTATGGACAAATGGCCGTGCTCGACGGGCCCGCCTCGCGCATGGCCTGGAAAGAAATCCGCGACGGCCTGTTCTTTGCGGGGGACGAAACGCAGGTTTGGCGTTTGTCTCTGCCGCCAAGCGATGCTCCAGCCGTGGTCACGGCCTTGAAGGCCATACCCGGTGCCCGCTTGTTTTTGGATTGGGGCGGCGGGTTGATCTGGTTGTCTCTGCCTTCTTCGGACGATGCTTGCCATCAGACCGTGCGGGCCGCGCTGGTCGAGGAGCGTGGGCAGGCCATGCTGATCCGGGCCGACGAGGCCGTGCGGGCAAGGGTGCCGGTATTTCATCCTCAGGCTCCGGCGGTGGCGGCTCTGTCCGAGCGGGTGCGGCGGAGTTTCGATCCCAACCACATCCTCAATCGGGGACGCATGGGAGGACCGGGCTGAGATGCATACGGAGTTTACCGACGCACAGCGCCAGGATCCTTATATCCAGGAAGCCGACAAAATTCTGCGCAAGTGCGTGCATTGTGGTTTTTGCACCGCCACCTGTCCCACCTACCGTTTGTTGGGCCATGAATCCGACAGTCCCCGGGGGCGAGTGTACCTGGTCAAGCGGTTATTGGAAAATCCGGGGGCGCCATCGGAGACGCTGGTCGGACACCTGGACCGCTGCCTGTCCTGTTTGAGCTGCATGACGACCTGTCCCTCGGGGGTGGATTACCGTCACCTGATGGATCATGCCCGGGCGGAAGTGGATCGGCGTTTTGATCGCGGTGTTTCAGAACGGTTGTTCCGCAACCTTCTGGTGGATCACCTATCCGAGCCCAAGCGGTTCCGGCGCATGCTGAAATTGGCGGGATGGGCCCGACCCTTCAAGGCCATGCTTCCCGGCGTGATGGGCGAAATGGTTGCCAAAGCTCCGGCCCGACTGCCGATGCCCGCGACCACGGATCAGCCGGGGGTTTTCAAGGCCGAGGGCGAGCAGATCGGGCGGTTGGCGCTGTTGCCCGGGTGTGTGCAGCCCGTGTTGCGACCGGATATCAATGCCGCGGCCATTCGACTATTGACCCGCCATGGGTTCGAGGTTGTGGTGCCCGAGGGATTGGGATGCTGCGGTGCCCTGGCCCATCACATGGGCAAGGAACCGGAATCCAAGGCCCGGGTCCGGCAAAACATCGACGCCCTGGAACGCTGTGAACGGGAGGTCGGTCCCATCGACCATTGGGTGATGACCGCGTCAGGCTGTGGCAGCATGGCCAAGGACTATCACCATGTCCTGAAGGATGACGAAAGCTGGCGGGATCGTGCCCGAAGCTGGTCCGAACGAGCCCGGGATTTGGTGGAAATTCTCGATCCTCTGTATCTACGCGTCACGCCGTTGGACTCAGCCCCGGCGGTGGCGGTGCATAACCCCTGTTCCTTGCAGCATGGACAGAAAATCACCGGCCTGCCCGGAGAGCTGTTGGTTCGCTGCGGCTTCTCCATCCAGACTCCCAAGAACGCCCATCTCTGCTGCGGCTCGGCGGGGACCTATAGCCTCTTGCAGCCCGATCTGTCGAAGCAGCTGCGGGATGATAAGGTTTCAGCCCTGACCGCCACCGGCGCCACACTGGTGGCCAGCGGCAATATAGGCTGCCTGGAGCATCTGGCCGGAAACGAGGCCTTTGACGTGGTTCATTGGGTCGAATTGATGGACTGGGCCACCGGCGGCCCGCAACCCGATCTCTGATATTGTTTGGCGATTGCGAGAAATGGCTTGCCAATGCACAGGGATTCGCCTATTTTACAAAAAATAGAGGTAATCATGAATAAAATAACATATACACAAAGTCAAATAAGCGCGGCCTCGGTTGAGCCTCCCACCGCCAGCCTGGAAGCCGTCCCGCCGTTGGTGGATGTGGATTGGGTGGTCGCGGCCCTTGGGCGTCCGGGATTGGTCTTTCTGGATTTACGTCCGGCACCGGTCTTTAAAAAGGCCCATGTGCCCGGAGCCATTTCCACCGACTATGGGGAAGATGGCTGGCGGATCATGATCGACGGCGTGGCCGGATTGCTGCCTGATGTTCCCGACCTGGAAGCGCTATTGGGGCGTCTGGGTATCGGCAACGACACCCATCTGGTTCTGCTGGCCCCGGGCAACACGGCTTGGGATATTGGCATGGCGACGCGCATTTATTGGACCATGAAAGTCCTCGGCCACGACCGGATCTCGATTCTCAATGGCGGCATGAAGGTCTACTTTCAGACCCAAGGCACGCCACGAGAAGAAGGAGAGGCGAGTCTTTCTTCCACCCCGTTCGTGGCCCGTCCGCGTCTGGATCTGGTGGCCGATGGCGGCCTAGTGCGCAAAGCCCTGGATGATGGCGTGCTGATGCTCGACAGCCGCCCCACCGATCAGTACTTGGGGCTCAACAAGACCGGCGACGTGGCCCGCTATGGCACGCTGCCCGGCGCGCTGAGCCTGCCCGGCCAATGGCTGACCCATGACGGCGGCGGTGTTTTCCGTGATGCGGAAACCCTGGGGCGGCTCTACGACGTGGTCAAAATCCCCCGCGATCGGGAAACAATCACCTTCTGCAATACCGGCCATTGGTCGACCGTGGGCTGGTTCGTGCATTCGGAATTGCTCGGCAACGGCTTCACCCGCATGTACGACGCCTCCATGGCCGAATGGAGTCAATTGGACGAAGCCCATCATCCGATGGAAATCAAAGTGCCGGTGGGGTAAAAGCGGGGGTCTGCCCACCGCGAAAGCCCTCTCATGCCTGATCTCTATATTGATGCCGATGCCTGTCCCGTGCGCAACGAGGTGCTGCGGGTGGCGGAACGCCATGGGCTGACCGTGCATCTGGTCAGCAACCGGGGCTTCCGGCCCTCGCAAAGCCCGCTGATTCACAATGTGATGGTACCGGCCACGCCCGATGCCGCCGATGACTGGATCGCCGAGCATATTGCGCAAGGGGATATCTGTGTGACCGGGGATATCCCATTGGCCGCCCGCTGCCTGGAAAAACAGGCCTTGGCCCTGGATTCAAAGGGTAAGAGCTTTACCGAGGAAAGCATTGGTATGGCCTTGGCCATGCGCGATCTGATGTCCCACCTACGGGAAACCGGCGAAGCCGGAGGCGGCGGGCCGGGTTTCACCCAGGCCGACCGCTCGCGCTTTTTACAGGCTTTGGAAACGGCCGTGCAGACCGCAAAGCGCTGATGGCCGCTATTCCTTTAGGGTTTTGGTCTTTTCCCGCAGGACTTCCAGCAGACCGGCGACGGTGCGGCCATTGGCGGCGATCACCGAGCCGAACTCGGAGCGTTGGGTCAAGGCCATGCTGACGCCATTGACCATGACGTCATAGATGCGTTGGCTGCCGTTACCGGAATCCCGCACCCGCCAGTCCACGCGCACCGGCTGCGAGGAGCCCGCTTGCTCGATGAGCGAATGGACCATGTTGTCACGCTCGTCCAGGGCTTCGGTACCGACGATATTGAGCTGCTCGCCCGCGTATTCGGCGAAGCGATCCACATAGGTGGCGACGATCAGGTCCTCGAACAGGGATAGATACTCCGCCTTTTCTTCCGGAGTGGCCCGGTTCCAATAGCGGCTGAGCACATAGCGGCCGATGGCCTCCACGGCGAAGTTGTCTTTCAAGATTTCGCGGAAGGCCTTGATCCGATCCGGTCGCGAGACCTCTTGGTCGGTCAGGGTATCAATGGCCCGTTGGGCCATGGCTTCGATGAACTTCTGAGCCTCGCCCCCTTCGGCGGCGGTGGCCCGGGTCTCACCCGTCCAGCAAAAGGTCATCATCACGACCGCCAGGGCGGCTACAAAAGAGCGTCGCGTCATCATCATCGTACCCATCTGTGTTTTATTGTTGGGTTTGTGAAATCTCATCTTCCAAGGTTAGGGGCCCGGGACCCTCCAGGGTGCTGGTTGCCGGACCGCTTCCTCTATGAGTGGCACCATTGCGGATTTCGTCGTCACGCCGTTGGCGATAAAGGCTGCGCAGCGTGGCGTAATAATCCAGCGAGGAGCGTTCCAGCTCTTCCAAGACGTCGAAGTTGCGAGCTCGATAGTCGATGGCACGCATGCCGTTTCGGGCCCAAATAGCCTTCGAATGCCCGGCTTCCGTGACGGCATAGTTAAACGGATCCAAGAAGAAATCGACCGCCATGCCAACCGCGTCACGCGGATTGGACGGACCGAGAATGGGCAATACCAGATAAGGGCCTTCGTCCAGTCCCCAAACCGCCAAGGTCTGGCCAAAATCTTCGGAATGCGGTGCATAGCCCCATTCGGTCGCCTGATCGCGCAATCCGCCGATGCCGATCGTGCTATTGATCAGGAAACGAAGGAAGGTTTCCCAGGCGCGCTCGAATTCCCCTTGCAGCATCTCATTGACCATGGTCACCGGCGCATGGACGTTGGAGAGCATGTTGTGGACACCCTCTTGGAGCGGTGGCGGGGTCAGGCCCTTGTATAGGGTGGTGGCCGGCTTGTAGAGCAGCGTATCAAACCCAGAATTGAATCCGTGGATCATCCGGTTCGTCGGCTCGATGGGGTCATTGACGGCGCGAAAATCAGCCACCGCTTCCGGATCGTCGGCGGGCGGCGGGGTGGCGCACCCGGCAACCAGAAGACCGGTAACGGCAAGAGCGCTTAGGCGGGTAAGGATCGGGCGCATAAACACGCGGAAACCTCCTGGAACCTCTGGATTTTGGAATGGTTCTTTTTCATTCCGTCGGCATTGGGCACGCACGAGCCCCCGTGCGGACCACCGGTCAACGGAACAGAGGTACCATAGGGCGGTCCCGATTGCCAGACGACTGCCTCGGCCATTCAACGGTGAAGTCACGGTTCGTTGCATTAATGCAACACTTTTTCAGGGGGCTCGCCGGTTGCGGTTCTTCGCCTGGGGCTATATATCCCCATGTTCATTCTAGGAGTGCCTGTCTTGACCGAATCCCGATCTCCTTCTCGCCGCCCGGCCACCTTGGCTGTTGCCTCTCCGCTGCCGAGGGACGTGCGCGTATCGTTCGAATTCTTTCCGCCCAAGTCGGACAAGATGGAGGCAACCTTGTGGGCCTCGATGACTCGGCTGGCGCCCTTGGCACCGTCGTTTGTTTCGGTGACTTACGGCGCGGGCGGTTCGACCCGGGAGCGTACCCATGCCACGGTGACCCGTATTCTGCGCGAGACCGATATCGCGCCCGCCGCGCATCTGACCTGTGTCGGCGCCACCCGGGACGAGATCAATGATATCGCCGGCCAATACTGGGATGATGGCGTGCGGCATATTGTCGCCTTGCGGGGCGATCCGCCGGAAGGGGAAAGCACCTATCGTCCGCACCCGGGTGGCTATGCCTATGCCTCGGACCTGGTGGCCGGTCTGCGCAAGGTCCATGATTTCGAGCTCAGTGTCGCGGCCTATCCGGAAACCCACCCCGAGGCATCCAGCCCCGATGCGGACCTAAACAATCTCAAAGCCAAAGTCGATGCCGGGGCCACCCGAGCCATTACCCAGGCCTTTTTCGATCCAGAAGTGTTTTTGCGCTTTCGGGATCGGTGTGACGCGGCGGGCATTACCGTGCCGATCGTGCCGGGCATTCTGCCGGTGAGCAATTTTGTCCAGGTGAAGAAATTCTCCGCCATGTGCGGCACATCCGTGCCTTCCTGGATGGGCGATCTTTTTGGCGGCCTGGAAGAAGATCCCGAGACCCGAAAGCTGGTGGCCGCCACCCTGGCCGCCGAGCAATGTCGTGTGTTATCGGCGGAAGGCGTGAAGGATTTCCATTTCTATACCCTCAATCGCGCCGACCTGACCTATGCCATTTGCCACGTATTGGGCGTTCGGCCGCAGGGATAGGGCCTTCGCCTCTATCTTTGTAGCTCTTCCCGGTCCTTGAACAGGGCCAATGCTTCCGGGTTGGCCAGGGCGTGGATGTTGCGGACCTCGCGTCCGTGGATGACATCGCGCACCGCCAGCTCGACGATCTTGCCGGACTTGGTACGGGGAATGTCGGCCACTTCCAGGACCTTGGCCGGGACGTGGCGTGGGGTGGTGTTGGCCCTCACCTCGGCGCGGATGCGCTGTATCAGGACATCGTTCAGCTTGGCGTCCTCGCGCAGACGCACAAACAAGACCACCCGCACATCGTTATCCCATTCCTGGCCGACCACAATGGATTCCAGGACCTCGGGGATACGTTCCACCTGCCGGTAGATCTCTGCCGTGCCGATGCGTACCCCGCCCGGATTCAGCGTGGCGTCGGAACGGCCATGGAAGATCATGCCTCCCTCGCGGGTCAGTTCCACCCGGTCACCGTGATGCCAGACGCCAGGGTATTTTTCGAAGTAAGCCGCCCGATACCGTTTTTTGTCCGGATCGTTCCAAAACCCCCAGGGCATGGAAGGATGAGGCGAGCGGCAGATCAGTTCCCCCGGAACCCCCGCGATGGTGGCTCCGCTTTCGTCGAATACCTGCACGTCCATCCCCAGATGGCGTTTCTGGCATTGGCCGAGATAGACCGGGCCGATGGGATTGCCGCCGACAAAGCAGCCGACGATATCGGTGCCCCCGGCGATGGAGGATAGACAAAGATCGGCTTTCCAGTCCCGATAGACATACTCGAAGCCGTCCGGTGAGAGAGGCGAGCCGGTGGATAGCAAGGTCCGCAGGGCCGAGAGGTCATGGGTGCGGGCCGGGGCAATGCCACCCTTGGCACAGGCGTCCAGGTACTTGGCCGAGGTACCGAAGTGGGTGACCCGTTCAGCATCGGCGATGGCCGCCAGCCGATTGCCATCGGGATAAAAGGGCGAGCCGTCGAACAGGACGATGGTCGCCTCGCAGGCCAATCCCGAAACCAGCCAGTTCCACATCATCCAGCCGCAGGTGGTGAAGTAGAAAAGCCGGTCGCCGGGACCGAGATCGCATTGCAGACGATGTTCCTTGAGATGCTGCAAAAGCACTCCACCGGTTCGGTGGACAATGCACTTGGGAATGCCTGTGGTGCCCGACGAGAACATGATCACCAGAGGATCATTGAAACCCACCGGTTCGAATGGGATGGGATCGCCTGATTGGGCGTCCAGCGTCTCATCCCAATGATGAGCCTTGCCACCGAGGGCCGTCAGATCCGCGCGCGCCTCGGTATAGGGCACGACCAACACCGCTTCAACGGTGGGGAGCTGAGGCAGCAGGCTGGAAACGGTGGCGAGACAATCGAACTGCTTGCCGTTGTAATGATAGCCATTGGCGCAGATCAGGATCTTGGGCTCGATCTGGCCGAAGCGGTCAAGAATACCGCTGACCCCGAAATCCGGCGAGCAGGAAGACCAGACGGCGCCAATGCTGCTGGTGGCCAACAGGGCAATGACTGTTTCGGGTAGATTAGGCATGAACCCGGCCACCCGATCGCCCCGCGACAGGCCCATGTCGCGCAAAACCCGGCTGAGCCGCGCGACCCGATCATGCACCTGATCCCACGACAGCTCCCGCCGGGATCCGTCCTCGCCATGGAAGATGATCGCCGCCTCCGGCCCCCGACGGCGCATGAGATTCTCGGCAAAGTTCAAGGTGACATTTGGGAAAAAGCGGGATTCCACCAAATCGTCGGCATGGTCAAGGACGGGTTCCAGATCCCCCGCCGCGCCGCGCATGTCCGAGAAATCCCATACCCCACGCCAAAAGGCTTCCGGCCGGTCGATGGACCAGGCCCAGAGATCATCATAGTCATTCCCCTCAAAGCCGCAGGCTCGGTGGGCATGGGCCATGAACCGGGTAAGGGTGGTGCCTGCTACCCTGGCCTGTGAAGGTTGCCACAAAAGGTCCGTCATTTGCCGATCTCCCGGGTCGTTTCGGTCCCCCTTGGATAGTATAGGCGGAGAGGCGTGTACATCGAAGGATTATCCCGCCGCTGAGAATTCTCCAAAAACCAATCACACTAAAACGTTTGGTGAAAGATGGCGGCGTCGCCATCTGAATGGACAAGGTGTTTCCAAGAACCCAAATGTCGGGGAATCATGCTGTATCGTCTGATCTACAGTTCCATCGCCAATCCGAGGCTCCGCGATTCCGATCTGCGGAGCATTCTTCGCGTGTCCCGGCGCGACAATGCGGCGCACCAGATCACCGGTGTATTGATCTTTACCGGGCGCGGCTTCGCACAGTTTCTCGAAGGTCCCCGGTCGCCCATCGAGCGTCTGGTCAACCGCATCCGGGTGGACCGCCGAAACCGGGATCTTCAGGTGCTCAATACCCAAGACTGTGAAGAGCGGGCCTTCGCTGATTGGTCCATGGGCTGGGTCCGCCCCAAGGCCAGCGCGGGGTCTTGGGAAGGACTGCGATCCGCGGCCCAGATCCGACGGACATTGACCGGCGACCGGGCCGCCGGGGACGTCATGGTACGAGCCTGTTTGCGGCTTTTGGATCCCCTCACGATTGGATCGTAACTCCGTTTGTCAGAATGGCCGCAAGCTCTTACAATCGGCGGTCGAATGACAGATTACCGGGGGAAAACGACCATGAAACGCACCGAACCGCCGCGCCGCGAGGAGCTGGATCCCATTGAAATCGCCAGCCGCGACGAAATCGCCGCCTTGCAGCTTGAGCGGCTCAAATGGAGCGTTCGTCATACCTATGACAATGTGGCCCACTACCGAGCCAAGTGCGACGCAACCGGTGTAACGCCGGATGACTTGAACAGCCTGGAAGACCTGGCCAAGTTTCCCTTCACCGGCAAGGAAGACCTGCGACAGAACTATCCCTATGACTGGTTTGCCGTCCCCATGGATGATGTGGTGCGGGTGCATGCCTCCTCGGGCACCACCGGTCAACCGACCGTGGTCGGCTATACCCAAAAAGACATCGACATGTGGGCCGATGTGATGGCCCGCTCCATCCGCGCCTCGGGCGGTCGGCGCAGTGATCGCGTTCAGGTGACCTATGGCTATGGTCTGTTCACCGGCGGTCTCGGTGCGCACTATGGGGCTGAAAGGCTGGGCTGTACGGTGATCCCCATGTCCGGCGGCCAGACGGAGAAGCAAGTACAGCTGATCCGTGATTTCAAGCCCGATATCATCATGGTCACGCCGTCCTATATGCTGGTGATCCTTGATGAAATGGAGCGCCAAGGGGTGGATCCGGCGACCACGTCACTCCGCATCGGCATCTTCGGCGCCGAACCCTGGACTCAGAACATGCGCGAGGAACTGGAAGCCCGCGTCGGCATCGACGCCATCGATATCTATGGCCTCTCGGAAGTCATCGGTCCGGGCGTGGCCAATGAATGCATCGAGACCAAGGACGGCCTGCATATTTGGGAAGATCATTTCTATCCGGAGATCATCGATCCGGTAACCAACGAAGTGCTGCCCGATGGCGAGATCGGGGAGTTGGTGTTTACCTCGTTGACCAAGGAAGCCATGCCGATCATCCGCTATCGTACCCGCGACCTGACCCGGCTTCGCCCTGGGTCCGCGCGCACCATGCGGCGCATGGACAAGATCACCGGCCGCTCTGACGACATGCTGATCATTCGCGGCGTCAACGTGTTCCCCAGCCAGATCGAGGAGCTGATCCTCAAGAATCCGCTACTGGGCCCTCATTATCAATTGGAGCTGCGCCGGGAAGGGCGACTGGATCACCTCACCGTGTTGGGCGAACTGCGCCAAGGTGACGAGGAGGCCAGAAAAGAAGAGGCCGGGCGTGACCTGGAGCAGCGGATCAAGGCTCTGATCGGGATTTCCACCCGCGTGCGCATCGGCAAGGCCGGGGCCATCGAACGCTCCATGGGCAAGGCCAAACGGGTGATCGATCTGCGGCCTTCGGAATAGGCCCGGCTCAAGGGGAATCGTCGCCGAGCAGGTCGATGGGTGCTGGGGTGGCATCCGGGTTCTGGGCCTCTTCCTGCGTTTCATTGATGACTCCGAACAAATTGCGCAGAAAGCCGGGGGCGAGCGCGGAGAGGGCGTTGACGTCCACTTCCGGTTCTTCGATGGGGCCTTTGACTTTATAGGTGGCGGCGAAAATGCCACCGCCTTCCTCTCCGCCGGTCAATAGATCGCCGAGCAAGGGAATGTTTCCCAAGATGGCGTTCAGCGCATAGGCGGGGACCAGGGTTCCATTGAAATCCACCTTGTCTTCTGCCACCTGATATTTTCCGGACAGCGTTCCGCCCAGGCTCAGACCGGTGGCCTTGCCATCCTTCACTTCGATGGTGCCGTCGCGATAAAGGAACGGCAAATCCAGGCTGCTGAATTTCAGGCCTTCTTTACCGTCCAGTGCTTCCAGTACGCCGGTAATGGACATGTAGGCCGCGAGTTTGGCAATGGTCGGCGCCTTGACCAGCCGGAAATCATTGACCTTCAAGCGTCCAGACAAGGGAGAATCCAAGAACCGGTCGTGGAACTCCCCATTCAGGTCCAGCGCGCCGCCGACCATCCGGTCATAGAGGTCGAAAACCCGTAACGCCGCGCCGGCATCGGTGGATTTTACCTCCAGCAGGCGCTTGTCTCCCTCGGGTTTGATGGTCAGGGAGATGTCATTGTCGCCGCTCACCTTGCCCTGCATGTGGATACCGCGCCATTTCTCGCCATCAAAGTTCATGGCACCGGCCACCTGGGTCAGTTCGCGTCCTTCGCCCAACCATAGACGCTTGACGTTGGTGGACAGGGTGACTGGTGGCATATCCTTTTCATCGGCGCCGGTTTTTTCGGTGCGAGACAGATTTTCCAGCAGGCTCGCCATATCAAAGCTGTCGCCCTCGAAATTGGCGTCCCAACCACCGCCCTCCCGGGGCACCACCAATCCAGCCAACTGGGTATGGCCATAGGCGAAATTGTCGAACTGGACCCGGCGCAAGGGCGGCTCGGTCTGACCAAATTCCGCCTGTCCTTGAATCATCAGGTCTCCGGCCCGCACCACGAACCGCGGCACGGCTGTAATGTTGCCATCCCGCAGGGTCAGTTCCGCTTCTCCTTGGCCGTCCCGTCCGGGTTCCTTTTGCCAACCCAGTCCGGACAGAGACAAGGCCGTGTCGCGCAGATCCAAACGGGCCTGAAGCACGCCGTCATGTTCGTCTTTGACCGTATAGCGGACTTCCGCCGCCGCCGGTCCGGTCATGAAATCCCGGGTAAAGGGGGCAAATTCCAGCCCCACCTCGTCGATCCGCTGGGCATCGGAAAGCACGCCCTGGACGTGATAGCGGCGGACAAAGGGCCGCGGCGCGGAAAAGTACTCGCGCCAGGAAATGGAGGCGGGAATGGTGCCGACCATGGCCTCGCCCCGCACTTCCATGCCTTCATTGTCGGCGGTCAAGTGAAGCTTGCCGTCGTTCAGGTCCAGGTCGAGCACGATGTCGGACATGCGCACATCGGTCAGGTCCGATTCCGCCAGGACGGTCACGTCTTCGGTCTTCAGATCCTTGGCCAGGGCAAAGGTGAGAGTGAGTGATGTGCGGGAGTTGCCTTGGACGCTGGTTGGGTCCAGGCCCACGGCGGAAGCAAAGCGGAACGGCTGGTGATCGATCAAGTGCAACGCCGCGGGCGCGGGGCCGCTGATTTGCAGCTTGATGTTCGCCTTTTCCACGGCGGTATCCAGATCAAACAGATTGATCTGACCCTTCTCGATGGTGAGTTTGCCATCGCGCACCGGTTTCAAGGTGATATTGAAGCTCGATGTATCAAATGTCGCCGAGCCCCAGACCTTGTGAACCGTTGGCATGGGAGGCAGGTAAGCCACATCAATGGCTTCGGCGACAAGATTGCCTTCAACGGTTTCGACCTCAACGGTCCTGTCGGCTTTCAAGGTCAGCGCCACATGGACATCCCCTTCGGCGGCGCGCCCGTTGGAAAGATGTTCCAAGCACCAATCTCGGGCGTTGTCCGCCAGGCCTTTCGGCCAGATCTTGTGCCAATCGTTCACGGGCGCGTCGAGCAGTTTGGCCTCGGCGGTGATCCGTAGATCATCACCCAAGGGATCGGCCTGCCCCTTGGCCAACAGAGTGGGGCCATCCAAGTCGAGGCTGAGGCTGGGGATGTCCACGCGCCCATCGGTCAGCCAGACGCGACCGGATCCCCGGATGGCACGCAGTGGTTCGGGGTGATTCTCCGGGGGCAACAACACCTTGGTGTCTTCGGGAAATTCGGCCACCAACTCGGCGATGGTCAGCCGTTGTTCGCGATAGAGATATCCGCCCCGCAGGGTCGCCGCCGCCAACTCCAGGGTCTGGGGCATGGGATCGGGCAAAAGGATCACGCCGCTCTCGGCCGACAAATCAAAATCCAAGGCCTCAATCCCGCCCGCAAGATCACCGACCACCGTGATCGTGCCGCCCACCGGCAGGGCTTGACCCTTAAGGGGCGAGAGACTTTCGTGCATGGGGGCCAAGGTGTTGAGCGGTAGGTCACTGATTTCAAGGTCGGTGGCGTAAGTTTCTTGATCCAGGTTCAGACTGCCATTGGCGGTCAACCGGGCCATCATGTCACCCAGGGCCAGGTTCGCCTCCAGCCGAGCCTCCAGCGTTTCCCTGTCCCGTTGCAGGGCGGCGTCCACATTGGGAGCCCGCCAGGTCATGCCCTTGCCACGATCCTCCACGGTCAGGCTGCCCTCGTGGATATTGACCCGTGCCAGATAGGTCAGGGGGCGCGCCGGGTCGGGCGCGGCGCGCAGATCGGCGAGCAGCACAGCGATGTCGGTACTGGCCTCTTCGGCCTCGGCTTCTCCCAGATCCAGCTCCCAGCCCCCGTCTTGTTTTCGGACCACGCTTAGAGTCGGGCCAAACAGTTCGATCCGCCGGGGAGCCACCACGCCTTGGACCAGGGCATGACCGCTCAAGGAGAGGGACAACTCGGGCACACTGGCCACTGTTTGACCATCGGCGCCAGTCAGTCGGGCGTTGATCAGGCGGATATCCAAGGTGCGCTTCCACCCTGCCCAGGTCAGAACCGTATCTTCGAGCCGCAATGTCAGAGTCTGTTCCGGGCTGTTGAGGATGTCTTCCAGGTGCGGGGTCAAAAAGCCCAGGTGGATGGGTCCCGAACTCAGACGCCAGGCAAGCAGAACCAGGACGATGGTCAGCCCAGCGCCCAATCCGCCCAAAATCTGCACTGCGCCGCGAAGGGTCTTCTTGATCACGTTTGTTTTTCCGTTATGACCTGCTAGACCAAACATATCGGCTCACGAGGTCTTAGCCAAACCATGGTGTACACTAAATGATTAATCCTTCCCTGCGAATAGCGGCCAAAAATGTTCCAAATGCGGCAAGGCCGAATGATGCGGCCCTGGGATGGGAGCGATTGCGCGATACCATCGGCTACGGCAACGATGCCGACCTGATCCGCTGGGCCGACGATTTACAGGCCACAGAGCAAGGCAAGGCCCTGCTCAACGCCCTGTTCGGCAATAGTCCTTACCTGACCCAAAGTGCGGTTTTGGAGCCGGGATTCCTGCGCGATCTATTGGCCGACGGGCCCGATGCGACACGGGATAAGGTTATGGAGGGCCTGGACGCGCTTTCCAAGGATTTGCCGACGGTGGCTGACCTTTCCCGGTTGATCCGGGTGGCCAAGCGCCGGGTGGCCTTGCTCACCGCCTTGGCCGATATAGCGGGCATTTGGTCGTTGGAACTGGTCACCGAGGCGCTCACAACTCTGGCTGAAAAGACGCTGGGGTTGTCGGCCGCGCGGGCGCTGACCGATATCGCCAAGCGGGGCGCGTTCGAACTGGCCCATCCGGAGGATCCTCAGAAGAACTCCGGCCTGGTGATTCTCGGCATGGGCAAGCTGGGCGGACGGGAATTGAACTACTCCAGCGACATTGATCTGATCGTACTTTATGACGCCGAGCGCATGCGCACCGAAAATCCCGGTGATCTGCAAACCCACATGGTCCGCATGACCCGCAATCTGGTCAAGATGATGGATGAACGCACCGCCGACGGTTACGTGTTTCGCACCGATTTGCGGCTGCGCCCGGACCCGGGATCAACTCCGGTGGCCCTGTCGGTGATCGCCGCCGAGACCTATTATGAAAGCATTGGGCAAAACTGGGAGCGGGCGGCGATGATCAAGGCCCGCCCGGTGGCGGGGGATATCGAGGCCGGGGAGGCGTTTCTCGCCCGGCTGCGGCCCTTTGTATGGCGCAAGAACCTGGATTTTGCCTCGTTGCAGGACATTCACGCCATCAAGCGGCAGATCCACGCCCACAAGGGCGGGGCCGAGATCGAGTTCGCCGGGCATAACGTCAAACTAGGCCGGGGCGGCATCCGCGAGATCGAATTCTTTGCCCAGACTCAGCAGCTGATCTGGGGCGGGCGCATGGCGCAACTGCGCATCCGTCCGACATTGAAGGCCATGGATGTGCTGGTGGAGATCCAGCAGGTGGCCCGCGAAACCGCCGATGACCTGCATGAGTCTTATCATTACCTGCGCCGGGTAGAGCACCGCTTGCAAATGATTGATGATCAGCAGACCCATAGTCTGCCCGAGGGTGAAACGGAGTTGGATCATCTGGCCATCTTCCTTGGTTACGAAGGGCGGGAGGCTTTCGCGAAGGATCTTTTGGCCCATCTCCGCCAGGTGGAAACCCACTATGCGGCCCTGTTCGGCGAGGACGAGAAACCAGAGGAGGCCGAGGGCAATCTGGTCTTCACTGGTAGCGAGGACGACCCGGAAACCCTCAAGACTTTGCGGGATATGGGATTCGAGAACCCGCAAGCCGTCGCGGTAACGGTGCGTGGGTGGCACCATGGGCGCTATAGCTGCACCCGCGCCGTGCGGGCCCGGCAATTGTTGACCGAGTTGATGCCCGCCTTGCTCGGCGCCTTGGGCCGGACCTCCGATCCCGACCATGCTTTTCGACGGCTGGATACTTTTTTGTCTCATCTGCCGACGGGTGTGCAGTTCTTCTCGTTGATTCAGGCCAACCCCAATCTGCTCGACATGGTGGCCCATATTCTTGGCGGCGCCCCCCGTCTGGCCGAGCATCTAGCCCGCAATCCGGTATTGCTGGACAACGTACTGACGCCGGGCTTTCTCGATACCACCCCGGATAGCGCCGAGTTGGACGAGGAGATGGATGGCCGTCTGGCGCAGGGGAGCTACTACGAAGAAAAGCTCGATATCGCCCGCCGCTGGGCCAACGACCGCCGCTTCCAATGTGGTCTGCAAGTGCTGCACGACTTGTTGCCCCCCGCCGATGCGGCCCTGGCCCTGACCAATCTGGCCGAAAGCGCGCTCCGCCGTCTCAGTCCCTGGGTGGAAGAAGAATTCCGTCAGGCCCATGGCCATATTCCCGGAGCGGGCATGGTGGTGCTGGGCATGGGCAAAATGGGCGGACAGGAAATGACCCCCACGTCGGACCTGGATCTGATCTTCATCTATGAATCCAGCGATCCCAATGCCTGTTCTCTGGGGCGGCGATCCTTGGGCGCCAGCCAGTATTACGCCCGACTCAGTCAGCGGCTGATCAATGCCTTCACCGCGCCGACGTCCGAGGGCATCCTTTACGAAGTGGATATGCGCCTGCGGCCTTCGGGCAATGCCGGCCCCATGGCCACGTCCCTTGCCGCGTTCGAGAAGTATCAAGAGGAATCCGCCTGGACCTGGGAGCATATGGCCTTGACCCGCGCCCGTCCGATCAGCGGACCGCATGAGCTGGCGGAAAAGATCATGGCCATCGTTCAGCGGACCTTGACCCGCGAGCGGGACCCGGAAACCCTGCTGCGCGACGTGGCCGATATGCGCAGGAAGATGGAGGCCGAGCACGGCACCGACTCGCCCTGGGAGATTAAACATTTCCGGGGTGGATTGGTGGATATTGAATTCCTGGTCCAATACTTGCAACTGCGCCATGCCCATGCCCAGCCGGAAGTGCTCCGCGCCAATACCCGCTCGGCTCTGGATGGCCTGCGGGTGGCGGGCATTCTCTCAGACTCGGTGGCCGAGGACCTGATTCGGGCCGCTGATCTTTGGCAGGCGTTGCAGGAGATTTTGCGGCTGGTGGTCGAAGGAGCTTTCCGGCCGGAAAGGCTTCACAAGGGATTGCAAGAGATCCTGGCCGTCGCCGGCGGTGTCGAGCGATTCGATTTGCTGGAAGATAAGATCCGCACCCTGGCGGCCACCGCCCATGGACACTATATGGACATCATCGAGCGCCCGGCCCGGGCGCTCCCCCCCAAGGAATAACGAGGAGCCAAGACCATGACCATCGACGTCGGCGACGCCGCCCCCCCGTTCGACCTGCCCACCGACGGCGAAGGCCGCCTGACCATGGCCGAGCTGAGCGGCAAGGCGGTTGTGCTTTATTTCTATCCCAAGGACATGACATCGGGCTGCACCACCCAGGCCGAAGCCTTCCGCGATGCCATCGCCGACTACGAGGCCGCCGGAGCGGTGGTGGTTGGAGTCTCCAAGGACCCGGCCAAACGCCATGACAAATTCAAGGAAAAGCACGACCTGCCCTTCACCCTGATCGCCGACGAAGAGGGGACGCTGTGCCAGGACTACGGCGTATGGAAGGAAAAGAGCATGTACGGCAAGAAGTACATGGGCATCGAACGCTCCACCTTCCTGATCGGCGCCGACGGCAAGATTGTCCGCGTCTGGCGCAAGGTGAAGGTCAAGGGGCATGTGGCGGAGGTGTTGGAAGCGGCGCGCGAATTGGGTTAAATGGCCGGATCAATCACTGATTGATCCGGCCTGGGCAACGGGTGTAACCTGATTGACACCCAACCTTTACCAAATGATTATTTGAGGTTTGACGGCGGGTCTTTCATAGCAATGTAAGGAAAGTCGGGGCCACTCCGGTGCGCGGCTTGATCCGGGTTCAGTCTGTAAGATCCCACGGGGGATCAGGGGGCGAGGGTGAGTAAATCCAAGTCGAGCAATTTTCAGGTCCGGCTGGCACAAAACCAAGCTGAGGTGGAAGCCGCCCAGGCGCTCCGCTACCGGGTGTTCTACGACGAAATGGGGGCCCAGCCGACACCGCAGATGGAACGCCTGAAGCGTGATTTCGACGATTATGATGAAATCTGTGACCACCTGCTGGTCATCGACAAAGAGAAGTCCAACGGGTTTCCCTGGGTCGTCGGCACCTATCGCCTGCTGCGCAAGAGCGTGGCCCTGCGTAATTTCGGATTCTATTCGGAACAGGAATACGACCTCTCGGACCTGGCGGCCTATCCCGGCGAGATCGTCGAAGTGGGCCGGTCCTGCGTTGATCCCCACAGCCGCTCGGGCGCCGTCATGCAATTGCTGTGGAGCGGGATCGCCGAATACATCTTCAATCACCGCATCGAATTGCTGTTCGGTTGCGCCAGCTTCCCCGGCACGGAGCCGGACGCCCTGACTCGCTCCCTGTCGTTTCTCTATGACAATCACTTGGCCCCCGAAGGGATGCGACCTCGGGCGCTGGACGAGCTCTATGTGGACATGCAGGCACCATCCGCCGACGAACAGGGGTCCCTGGGAGATTTGCCACCGTTGATCAAGGGCTATCTTCGTCTTGGCGGATTTGTCGGCGATGGTGCCGTCGTCGATCATCAGTTCAACACCACCGATATCTGCGTGGTGGTCAAGACCGACCTGCTGACCGAAAAATATCGCCGCCACTACAACAAGGACAACCTGGTGGCCGCATGACCGAGCCCACGGCGACGGCCGAACACCATCAGGCCCTTGAGGTCCTCCCGGCCTCCGCCGCCAAATCGATATTCAATCTAAGTCTGTTCGGGCTGTCATTGCTGATCTGTCTGCCAGTCTATGGATTGCTCTATCCCTTGGGACGGACGGTTCGGCGGGGCATTACCGGCTTCTGGTTTCGCATCGCCTGCCGACTCTGCGGCCTGCGGCTGACGGTTAAGGGAAAGCAGACAAACGCCCGTCCGACCCTGTTGGTCTCCAATCATATTTCATATCTGGATATCCCGGTGTTGGGGGCGGTGACCAATGCGACATTCGTCTCCAAGTCCGACGTGGCTTCTTGGCCGGTGTTCGGCTTTCTGGCCCGCATCGCCGGAACCGTGTTCATCGAGCGGGTCCCGGCCCGCGTCCGCTCTCAACGACAGGAACTGAGTGATCGCCTGTTGTCCGGCGAGCCGCTGATTTTGTTTCCCGAAGGGACCAGCACCCGAGGGGCTCATGTTCTGCCTTTCAAGTCGGCATTGTTCGGCGTTGCCCAAGCCTTGCCCGAGGGACAGGATCTGACCGTACAGCCCCTGTCTATCGCCTATGTGCGCCTGTCCGACGGGATGCCGCTCCGTGGGCTGTTGCAGGCCCTTTATGGCTGGTACGGGGATATGACCCTGGGCCCGCACTTGAAAGCGGTGATGGGGCTGCCTGGGGCGCAAGTGGAGGTCACTTTCCACAAGCCGATCGCCGTTTCCGGTCTTCAAGACCGCAAGGCCCTGGCCGCGCAATGCCAGCAGCAGGTAGCGTTGGGGTTGGCCGAGTCCCTGGGCGAGAGTCGGGCCGCATAAAAGACGGCGACCCCTTTTGGGATCGCCGTCTTTCTAAAGCAAGGGAACCGACTTAGCGGTTCATGTACTGGCGCGGCGGCATGCGGCGCTGCCCTTGGCGCTGTTGATTGCCCACCCGGTCGTTGAGCATGCGCCGATAGAACATCAAGGCGCTTTGGCCGTTGGCCTTCACGTCGTACACTTTCCAGCCGTCCTTACCCTTATAGAAGCGGAATTCCAGGTTGGTGTTGTCACCGCCCCGGGATTCCACCGAGACCGGCACGGTGGAGGTGGTGGCGCGGCCATCACGACCTTCGTAGGCTCGCTGAACACGGGTCCGGGCGCCGTTATAGACCCCCATGTGACGTACCAGGGTCTCAAGGAAATGCTGGCTCAGCCATCCGGCGGCCTTGGCCCGTTCGGCATCGCTCAGGGCACTGCTCCGCTTGCCCAAGGCCCACTTGGTCATATGGTCGAAGTCGAAGTAAGGCGCGATTTCGGTGGTCACGAAACCGAGCATGGCGGTTTTGTCGGCCTTGCGGTTTTGCATAACGAAGGTGCGCAGCTTGCCAATACCCGCTTCGACGATGGTCTCTGTCTCGGCGCGGGCTGGACGCTGCGGGCCGCGCTGCATGCGTTGCGGCATGACCCGGGGGGCAAAGGTGCCGGGATACTTTCCGGCATAGGGACCCGACGGGGCCTGCTGACCATAGGGACCGCGTGGCCCATAGGATTGGGCATCGGCCGAAGTGGCCTGGGCAAGGGTCAGGACCGCCACGGCGGCGACTGCGAAACGTTTGAGCATTGAGGTTGTCCTCCCGATGGACGTTTGTGATTCTCGGGCGCAGTCTAACCCCATCGGCAAGGGGGTGAAACGACAGATTCTACAACAACACCAAATCATCCCGATGGATCATTTCATCAGAGCCGCGATAGCCGATCAGCGATTCGATATCCGAGGTTTTGTGCCCGGCGATTTTGCGTGCATCGGCGGAGGGATAGGCCATCAGACCTCGCGCCACCTCATGACCATCGGCGGCTCGCACCACCACGGCGGCACCGCGCCCGAACTTGCCCTCGACCTTGGTGACTCCGGCGGGCAGCAGGCTCTTGCCTTTGTTCAATGCCGTTAGGGCGCCATCATCCAGCCACAGAGTGCCCACCGCTTTCAGGCTGCCCGCGATCCATTGCTTGCGTGCCTTGGCGGGGTTGGCCTTGGGCAAAAACCATGTGGCTCGCGCGCCTTCGGCCAGCCGTTTCAAAGGATGCTCCTCGTGGCCTTGGGTAATGGCCATGCGGCATCCGGCGCCCAAGCAGATCTTCGCCGCCGCCAATTTGGTCACCATGCCGCCGGAGCCATGGGCGGTCACTGGGTCCCCGGCCATGGCTTCAATCTCGGCAGAGATTTCAAGCACCTCCGGCAGGAAGCGGGCGTCCGGGTCGCGGTTGGGATCGGCGGTATAAAGCCCATCGATATCGGACAGCAGTACCAGGGTGTCCGCGCTGACCATGGCCGCCACCCGGGCGGCGAGACGGTCATTGTCGCCGAATCGGATCTCGTCGGTGGCCACCGTGTCGTTCTCGTTGATCAAGGGCACGCTGCCCAGACTTAGCAAGGTATCCAGGGTATTGCGGGCATTGATATAGCGGCGGCGGCTCTCGGTGTCGTCGAGGGTCAACAAAACCTGGGCCACGGTGATGCCATGATGCCCCAGGGCATCTTGATAGGCATGGGCGAGGCGGATCATCCCGGCGGCGGCGGCGGCCTGCTTTTCTTCCAGCCGCAGGGGACGTTGGCCCAAAGATAGGTAACGCCGACCGACGGCGATGGATCCCGACGACACGACAATCACCTCGCGCCCCTCTTTGCGAAGGGTGGCGATGTCCTCCGCCAGGGCCTGTAGCCAGCGCCGACGCAATACGCCCTTGGATTCGTCCACCAACAACGCCGAGCCGATCTTGATGACGATCCGCTTGGCCTGTTTCAGGTCGCCGGTCAAATGCTTTGCCGCGCTCATGGCTGCCAGGCCTCCGTCTCGCGTCCGGCGGCGTCCAAGGCATTGCGGCTGTGGTGAATGGCATCTTTGATCAGGCCCAGAACACCTTTCACACCGCGTTTGGAAACTGCGGAGATGATATGAACGTTCTGCCCGCAGGCCGCCGCCAACTCGGCCTGTTTCTCCGCCGCCGCCGTATCGGTCAACGAATCGCACTTGTTGAGCGCCACCAGTTCCGCCTTGTCTTCCAGGCCATTGCCATAGGCATCCAGTTCGGCACGGACGGTGCGGTAGGCGCCCGCCACGTCGTCCTGGGTGCCGTCCACCAGGTGCAGCAGCACGCCGCACCGTTCCACATGGCCCAGGAAGCGGTCGCCGATTCCATGGCCTTCGTGGGCGCCTTCGATGAGCCCCGGGATATCGGCCAGCACGAATTCCTCGTCTCCGATTCCCGCGACACCCAGATTGGGATGCAAGGTGGTAAAGGGATAATCGGCAATTTTGGGTTTGGCGTGGGAGACAGCGGCCAGAAAGGTAGACTTGCCGGCGTTGGGCAAGCCCACCAGCCCGGCATCGGCGATCAGCTTCAGCCGCAGCCATACCCAGCGTTCCTCGCCCGGCCAGCCCGGCGTGGCTTTGCGCGGTGCGCGGTTGGTGGAGGTCTTGAAATTGGCGTTGCCCAGGCCGCCATCGCCCCCCCGGCAAAGGACCACCCGTTGCCCCGGTTCGGTCATGTCGGCCAGGACGGTTTCCTTGT
The DNA here is from genome assembly GCF_000968135.1 of Magnetospira sp. QH-2. NCBI lineage: Bacteria > Pseudomonadati > Pseudomonadota > Alphaproteobacteria > Rhodospirillales > Thalassospiraceae > Magnetospira > Magnetospira sp. QH-2. Next base: position 549,939 of record NZ_FO538765.1, read on the forward strand.
CCTCGTCGAGGATCTGTGTGCCCACGGGTACCCGCAGGATAACATCGTCGGACGACTTGCCGCTGCGATCCCTGCCCATGCCATGGCCGCCGGTCTTGGCCTTGAAATGCTGCTGATAGCGGAAGTCAATCAGGGTGTTGAGGTTATCCATCGCCTCGGCGATCACATGGCCGCCGCGTCCGCCATTGCCGCCGTCGGGACCGCCGAACTCGATATATTTCTCGCGCCGGAAACTGACGCTCCCGGCGCCGCCGTCTCCTGATTTGAGAAAAATCTTGGCCTGATCGAGAAACTTCATCTCTGTCCCCATACGACGAAAAAAGGGAATGGCCCAGCCACTCCCTTTCGTCAAATCTTTTGTGTTTGGTGGGCGTGACCGGCGTTAGGCCTGGGTCGCCGGCTCCACACTCACATAGACTCTGTCACCCGCGCGACGTCGAAACGACACGGAGCCTTCGATCTTGGCAAAAATCGTATAGTCGCGGCCCATGCCCACGTTCTCGCCGGGATGCCACTTGGTGCCGCGCTGACGGACCAGAATGTTGCCGGGGATCACTTTCTGACCGCCGAACTTCTTGATACCGAGGCGCTTGCCCTCTGTGTCGCGACCGTTGCGGGAGCTACCGCCTGCCTTTTTATGAGCCATTTTGTTTTCTCCTTAGCCAGCGGTGATGCCGGTGATGCGCAGAACGGTCAGGTCCTGGCGATGACCTTTCTTACGGCGGTGATTCTGACGCCGCTGCTTCTTGAAGACGATGATCTTGTCACCCCGGGTCTGCTCGACCACTTCGGCGGCAACCTTGGCGCCTTCGACCACGGGCGCGCCCACGGTCGGGGCCTGGCCATCCTGGCCGACCATCAGAACATTGTCGATCTCGACGGAGCCACCGGCTTCCACATCGAGCTTTTCGACGGTGATTTTGTCGCCTTCAGCGACTTTATACTGCTTACCGCCGGTCTTGATGACTGCGAACATTTTTCTGCACCGTATTCGAACGAAAAAGACACGCGGCGCCCGGAAGCGTCGCGAAGAGGCGGCACTATAGCCGCAACGAATGGGATGTCAACGGCAAATGCCCGCCCACAAGGACCGTTCCGCCGAGCATGGAGCAATCATTCATGGGGCGCTCTTTGAATCTTCTCCGGCTCGAAGTGCGGAATGGCGTTGATCAGGGTACGGGTATAGGGATCGACCGGGTTTTTAAGCACCGCATCCGCCGTTCCCGATTCCACGATCTGGCCCTTGTTCATGACGATCACCCGCTCGCAAAGCAGCCGTACCACGTTGAGGTCATGGGAGACGAAGATATAGCTCATGCCCAGGTCCCTCTTGAGCCGATCGAGCAATTGCAGCACCACCGCCTGAACCGAGACATCCAGCGCCGAGGTGGGCTCGTCAAGCACCAGCATCAAGGGATCCACCGCGATGGCCCGGGCGATGCCCACCCGCGCCTTTTGACCGCCCGATAGCTGATGGGGAAAGCGGGTCAGCAGCTTGCGGGGCAATCCGACCATGTCGGCCAGTTCATCCACCTTGGCGGTGATCGCCTTGCCATCCCGCAGGCCCTTGAGGCGGCGCAGGGGCTCGGCGATGGAATCCTTGGCGCTGTAGCGAGGGTTGAGGCTGTCGGTGGGATCCTGGAACACCATCTGGATCTTGGTCCGTTGTGGCAGGCGGGCGAATTTGGCCGCCGGAAAGGTGGTCAGGTTCTCGCCGTCGAAAAACACATCCCCCGACGTCGGATCCATCAGCCGGGTGATGATGGTCGAGGTGGTCGACTTGCCGCAGCCGGATTCGCCCACCAATCCCAGACTCTCGCCTCGGTGGAGGGTAAAGGAGATGTTGTCCACGGCGCGGAACACATCATTGCTGCCGCGCTTGGGGAATTCCTTCACCAGGCCATAGACTTCCAACAGGGTCTCATTGACCGATGGGGCGGGGGTCACTGGATGGGTGGCTGTGCGTGTCGGCGCAACGTCCAGTTCATCGGGCACGGCGGTTAGGTCGCTCAGTTCCGAATCCGGTCCCGGCGAAGCGGCGATCAGCTTTTTGGTATAAGGATGGGTCGGTCGGGCGAAAAGGTCGGCCACGGGCGCCGATTCCACCACTCGGCCTTGCTGCATGACCATGATGCGGTCGCAATAGGCGGCGGCCATGCCCAGGTCATGGGTGATCAGCACCACCGACATTTGCCGCTCGCGGGTCAAATCGCGAATCAGGTCCATGGTCGCCTTCTGGGTGGTTACGTCCAGACCGGTGGTCGGTTCGTCGGCAATCAGCAAACGGGGGTCGCAAGACAGGGCGATGGCGATCATCACCCGTTGGCACATGCCCCCCGACAGCTCGAAGGGATAGGAGCCGTAGCGATGTTCCGGATCGACGATTTTCACCCGGTCCAGCATCTCGATGGCCTTGGCCTTGACGTCCTGGCGCGAAGCCTGGGCATGACGCAGCAGCACGTCTTCGATCTGCTTGCCCACCGGACGGATGGGATTCAGTGCGGCGCGGGGATTCTGGAAGATCATGGAGATTTCCCGGCCCCGCAGGCTACGCAGACTGGACTCCCGGGCGCCGGTCAGGGGAATCCCATCGAACTCCGCCGATCCGCCCACCGCCCGACCGGCCTTGTCCAGCAGGCCGATGACCGTGAAGGCGGTCACCGATTTTCCCGAGCCGCTCTCGCCGACGATGCCCAGCACTTCGCCCTTTTCCAGGGATAGAGACACGTCCTCCAGGGCCCGCACGGTGCCCTTGCGGGTGCGGAATTCCACCGACAGGGCGTCAACGGCAAGGATGGGGGTCGCGGTCATCTTATGTGCGCCTCAGCGGGTCGACCAGATCGCGCAGACCATCGCCCATCAGGTTGAAACAGAATACCGCCAGCATCAGGGCGGCGCCGGGGAACAGGGCCAGCCACCATTCGCCGGACACAATATAGGTCGCGCCCTCGGCCACCATGATCCCCCACTCGGCGTCCGGAGGGCGCACCCCCAGGCCGATGAACGACAACCCCGCCGCATTGAGAATGGCCCAGCCCATGTTCAGCGAAATCTGCACCATCATCGGCGGCAGAATATTGGGAAACAGTTGCGTGGCCAGGATGCGGACGTCGGAACTCCCGCTCAATCTCGCCGCCTGCACATAGCCCACATTGCGGCGCAGGCTGATTTCGGCCCGAGAGATCCGGGCATAGAAAGGCAGATTGATGATCGCCGTGGCATAGACGATGTTCTCCACCGAATTGCCCAGCGCCGAGACAATGCCCATGGCCAGCACAAACAACGGGAAAGCCATGATGGTATCGGACAGACGACCGATGATCCGGTCGGTCCAGCCACCCCAGAACCCGGCAGCGCAACCGAGCGCGCTGCCAAAGACAAAGGATAGGGCCACCGCCGACAAGGCAATTCCCAAGTCCAGGCGCGTTGCCACGATGACACGGCTAAGCACATCCCGGCCCAGGTGATCGGTACCGAAGGGATGGGCCCAGGTGGGTGCCTTGAGGGTTTGGGCGGCATTGGTGGCCAAAGGGTCATAGGGCGCCAACCAGGGGCCGAACAGGGCCAGCAGGACAATCAATCCGAACAGCGAGAAGGCAACCACCGTCACCGGGTTCTCGCTGAGCACATAGCGCACATGGCCGAAGAAGGCGGCCTTGGGGGCGGTCACATCAGTCATCGAGGCCCACCCGCGGATCGATCAGGGTAAGGATCACATCGATGGTCAAATTGACCACCACGAACAGCAGCGCCATGGAGAGCACGAAGCCCTGCACGGCGGCATAGTCGGACGCCACCAGGGCCTCGATGGCAAAGGAGCCGATGCCGGGCCAGGAGAACACCTTTTCCACCAGCACATTGGCCCCGAGCAAAAAGGAAAACACCATGCCCAGAGTGGTCAGCACCGGCAACGCGGCGTTCCTGAATGCATAAGTGCCCAGCACCACCGCCCGCGACAGGCCATTGGCCCGGGCGGTGCGCACGTAGTCACTGGCCAAGGCGGTGAGCATGGAGGCCCGGGTCATGCGGGCAATGGGCGCCAGGGCGAACAGGGCCAGGGTGATGGCGGGCAGAATGAGTTGCCGAACCGTGGCGCCGAAAGTTTCGGTATCCCCGGCCAGTAGACTGTCTATGAGATAGAAGCCTGTCACATGGGGCGGCGACAGGTAGAGGATGTCCAGCCTTCCAAGAGGCGACGGCGCCCAGCCCAACAGGTAATAGAACACATAGATCAAAAACAGGCCGGTGAAGAAGGTGGGCAGGGAGACCCCCGCCGTGACCAGCACCCGGCAGAAATGGTCGACCCAACTCCCCGGTCTGGTGGCCGCCAGCACGCCGAGGGGAACCGCAATCATGACCGCCAGCCCCAACCCCGTAACGGTCAGCTCAATGGAAGCCGGGAAGCGGGTCAGCAGTTCTTCCAAGACGGGCAGGCCGGTATTCAACGACATGCCCAAATCGCCGTTGATCAGGTTGCCCACGTAGATGAAGAACTGCTCGACCCAACTCCGGTCCAGCCCCAAGGCCTTGCGGACCTGGGCGATGGACTCCTCGTCCGCCATGGCCCCGGCGAAATAGACCGCCGGGTCCCCGGGCAGCGCCCGGGTGAGGACGAAGGAGATCACCACAATCCCGAACACCGACGGCAGCGATTGCAGCAGTCGTTGTCCGATCTGGATCAATTTGGTCCGCATGGTTGGATCAGCCCTTGCTCAAGGCGCGCACGTCCAATTGACGATGGAACCAGGAGGCATATCCGCCCACGTTCTTTTGCATGGCCGAGTCCAGGTACGGCTGATACAGCGGAATGCGGGGCACGTCCTCGAAGGCGATGGCCATCATCTTCTTGACGTTCACCGCATACTGCGGATCGTCCACCGCCATGTGCAGGGTGTCGTCGACCAGCTTCTCCACTTCCTCGTTCTTGTAGTTGGAGGAATTGAACAGGTGACCGTGCTTGTAGGCCCAGAAGAAGTAATAGTCCGGATAGTTCAGCCAGCCGCCGAAGTTCTCCAGATGCATGGGCAGCTTCTTCTCCACCAGACAGGCGGTCCGCCAGTTGGCCCCGGGGATCTTGTCCAGGGTCACCTTGATGCCGATCTTGCCCAGGCTTTCCTGGATCAGCAGGGCGGTGGGTTCCTGCCAATCGGCCAGGCCCAGGTTATAGGACAAGGTGGTCTCGAAGCCATCGGGCAGGCCCGCCTCGGCCAACAGGGCCTTGGCCTTGTCAAGATTGGTGTCATAGGGGAACGGCTGCGGCCAGGCGGTGGTCGAAGGCATTTTTTCTGTGCCGCCGTACATGGGCTTGCCGCGTCCATAAGCCGAAGTGGAGACGATATCCTTGTAGGGCAGCGCAAAGGCGATGGCCTGGCGGACCTTCACGTTGTCGAAGGGCTTGTGCTTCAGGTTGAGCCCCAGCACATGCAGGCAGTTGTCGATGGGTGCGCCGGAAATGGCGACCTTGCCGCCCGCAGCCAGTTCCTTGGCATCCTTGGCCGGGCAGTTCATGTAGAGGTCGGCATCGCCGCGCTCGGTCAGCGCCCGACGGGTGGAAGCCGACGGCACCTCGCGGACGATGACTCGCTGCACGCCCGGTTTCGGGCCCAGGGCCCAATCCTCGTTGCGCTCATAGACGAACTGCTGACCCGCGTCCCAGCGGGCGATCTTGAAGGCGCCGGACCCGGCGGGGTTCTTATGCAGGTACTCGGTGGCCCAGGGGTCGTCCTTGGTGGCCTTGGATTTGGCGACCTTGGAATTGATGATGAAGGGGATGGGTACGCAGAGATCCGGCAGGGTCAGCTTCGATGGCTTGGGAATATCGATGCGGAAGGTCATGTGGTCGACCACCACGAACTGCTCCGGCTTGGTCATGGACCCGGCCTTCATCTGCACCGCCGGGAAGCCGCCCAGGCTCACGGCGCGATCGAAGGACCATTTGACGTCTTGGGCGGTGACCGGGGATCCATCCCAAAACTTGGCTTTCGGATTGATCTTGAAGGTATAGGACTTGCCGTCGTCGGAAACGGTCCAGGATTCCGCCACTTCCGGCTCGATCTTGGTGGAATCATAGGCCATGGAGCCGTCTTCCAGGGTCTTGACGCCAAATCGGACCAACCGGTCATAAATATTGACGGTGATCTGGTAGCTGGGACGATTGGTGCCCTTGCGGTGCAGGTCCAGGCTGTTGATGCCATGGCCGGTGACCACCACCAGGGTATCCTTGCGCCCCGCCGCCTCGGCGGGAAGATACTTCAGAAACGGCAGCACCGAGGCGCCGGTGGCGACACCCATGGTTTTGAGAAAGTCACGTCTTTGCATGATTTGGCTCCTTGCAGCTTGTCTTGATCAGGAAAGGGATTGCAGATAGGCGCGCCAGCCACCGTGTTCGGTGACCTCCATGGCGCCTTCGATACCGATGGGCTCGCAGATGAACCCTTTGACTTGGGAACCGTCTTCCAGGGTGACGGTGCCGATGCCCAGGGGATGGGGAATGCCCGAAAGGAACGCGCCGACCTGGTCGGTCGGGACCGCCCAGACTTCCAGGGCGATGGACGTTCCGCCCGGATCGCGAATCAGGCCGGGGCGATGGGGTGGACCGCCGGGCAGGCTATAAAGTTTGTATTCCGGCGCGGTTTGGCCCGCGAACAAGAAGCGGGCGCCGAGCTTGGTCAATTCGCCATTCAACGGCAGGCCGGACATATGGGCCCCCACGGCGGCCAAGGCGATTTCTCCCGCCCCTGCCTTGGGGGGTATGGGCTTCGCGTCCGCCAGAGCCCATCCGGTGGCGCCCGTCATGCCGCCGCAGCGGCGATGGAGGGCACTGGCGAGGGTGGCAATCTGTCCGTCTTGTCCGGCGCCGGACAAGAGAGTCACGCTGCCCGGGCGCCCGTCTCGTCGGGGTTGAGTGGGAACGGCAATGCCGCACAAATCCAACAGATTGACAAAATTGGTATAGGTGCCGAGCCGCGTGTTGGGCGTCACGGGATCCTGTTTCAATTCCTCGACGGTGACGAAGGTCGGCAGGGTCGGCACGCAAAACATGTCCACCGATTGGATAAGCGGCGCCACCAGCCGTTTCAGATCCTGCAAACGATAGAAACCGCGAAATACATCGGCGGCGGATAGAGTCTCGGCGGCTTGAATGATCTGTCGGGTGGCCGGGAATAACGCCTTGGGGTTGTCGCGCAGCAGGTCCTCGATCACCGTATAGCGCTCGGCGACCCAGGCCCCGTTATAAAGCATGTTGGCGACTTGATAGAGCGGTTCAAAATCCATCTCGACGATGGTTCCGCCCAGGGCGGTGATGTCATCAAGGACTTCGCTGAAGGAGATGGCCTGGGTCTCGTCACCGAAAAACTGGCGGCTGGCCGGGTCGGGCACGCCAACGGTGAATGCGGGAGCCGGCCGACCTAGCGGCGGCACCGGGATCGGGCGCGCATAGGCATCCGCCGGGTCGAAGCGGGCGGCCACTTGCAAGACTTCGTGGGCTTCCTCCACGCTGAGAGCGAATATGGAAACCGTATCCAAGGTGCGGCAGGCGGGAATAACCCCGCTGGCGGAAATGGCGCCGATGGTCGGTTTCAACCCGACGATCCCGTTGAGTCCCGCCGGAATTCTGCCCGATCCCGCCGTGTCGGTGCCCAGAGCGAACGTGACCAGCCCATGCGCCACCGCAACGGCTGAACCGGAGCTGGAACCGCCGGGTACAATGTCAGGGTCCAAAGCGTTCCTTGGGGCCGCATAGGGGGTGCGGACACCGACCAGCCCGGTGGCGAACTGGTCCAGGTTGGTTTTGCCGATCAGAATGGCGCCCGCCGCGCGCAGGATCGCCACGACAAAGGCGTCTTCTTCGGCGTCGTAGGCAAAGGCCGGGCAGGCGGCCGTGGTCGGTGCGTTTTTCGCGTCGATATTGTCCTTGATGGCAAAGGGAATGCCCCACAGGGGTTTGGCAAGGGGATCAAAAGCTCCAAGAGCGGCGCATTCGGCCCGCACCGCCTGTTTGTCCATCAGGTGGAGGAATATGCCTTCGTCGGCCACCGTTTCAATGCGCCGATAGACTTCTTCGACCACCGAGAGCGGGCTCAGGCCATCCTCATAGGCGGCGTGCAGGTCGGGGATCTGAAAGGATTGGGTTTGCAGCATGATGCACTCTCGTTGGCCAGTCTCATGCGTATCTGATCAGGAGAGGGCGCTTCGATATACTGCTAATTTATCCTCGTTATGATGCGAATATTGCATCACTAGGGGTCCCGAGGGGGGCTTCGGACAAATTCTACCCCCTTGTGACCAAGGGCAGGCAGAGGGCTCCAATCTTCCTCTGATCGTGGCTTGCATGAGGTCGGGGGGCAGTGCTAAAGATGCGCCACCGCTGAAAGCCGTTGGAAGCAATCCAAGGGTCTTTTGGTGAGTCTCAAAGGAATGCGGAGCAAAGGGCCGAATCCTTTAGAGTGTAATGATGGAGAGGTGCCGGAGCGGCTGAACGGGGCGGTCTCGAAAACCGTTGTGGGAGCGATCCCACCCAGGGTTCAAATCCCTGTCTCTCCGCCATTTTCCCGCAGAAGTCCGGGAAACAAGCAATCACCTGAAATCAAACAGTAAATTCTTCTCACTGCTCCAGTTGACTGTTACATTGGGAGCATGGAAAAGATGCCAGGACACCCTCGACTCTACCGCCGCGGAGCGACCTACTACCACCGCGCTGCAATCCCGGTGGACATCAAAGATACGTACCCGAAGTCCGAAGAAACCTTCTCGCTCAAGACGAAGGACCACCACGAAGCCCTGAAGCTGGTGCGCATCGAGGCAGTCCGGGTGGATGCTCTGTTCGACGACCACCGACGCTTGACGGAACGTCGCTCCCGTCCACCCCTTGATGATCTCACCGATGAACAGATCAAACACATCGGTGACGTCTACTACGCCCACCTCCTCGATGAAGATGAAGAAGTGCGCCTTGAAGCCTTCGAGGGCAGATCATTCGACGAGTATGCTGAGGATGTCGATGACTTGGACGAGATCAACCGTCACGACTACGCACGGGGCGAACCGGGGTTCTTCTTCGAGGATGAAGCGGAAGAGGTTCTGAGTTGGGAGAACGTTGACCTCCATTTGGCCCCGGCGTCACCTGGTTGGCGAAAAGTCATTCGCACCCTTCAGGCCGCCAGCATCAAAGCATCCAAGGCAAAGCGACTTCGTAACGAAGGCGAGGTCATCGAAACACCCCAGCTTCAAGTTTCCACTCCCACAGAAAGCAACAGCGCCACGACACCGGTAGCATCAAGCGGCCCCCTGCTCTCGGACTTGGTCGAAGAATGGGCAACGGAGAAGGCACGAACTTCCTGGGTACCGAAGACCGAACGGGAACACCGTGTCTGGAAGGGTCACTTCATCGACCTTGCTGGCGACCGGCCTCTCACTACCTACGGGAAGGAAGATGGTCGAGCCTTCAAGCAGGTCTTGATGAACCTACCCGCAAACTGGAACAAGCACCTCCAGTTGAAGGGGCTGTCGCTGTCGGAAGCAGCTGATCGAGCGAAGGCGCTGGAGATGCCACCGATGTCAGACAGCAACCTGAACAAGATCATCGGCTGCGTAGCTGCTTTCTGGTCTTGGGCTGACAACAACTACGATGATTGCCCAGACAACCCCTTCAAGGGCCTCAAGGTGAAGAAGAGCAAGCGTAGCGTCCGGGATGAACGCAATCCGTTCACGCTGGACGAACTGAAGGCCATCTTCGCCGCGCCTGTGTACACGGGATGCAGGTCCGTGCGGGAGTGGTCAAAGCCCGGTGACATTGTGCCCCGTGACGCCGGAATCTACTGGGTGCCATTGGTCAGCCTGTTCAGCGGAGCGCGAGCCGGTGAGGTCATCCAGTTGTACGTCGATGATGTACGCCAGGAGGACGGTATCTGGTATCTGGACGTCAACGACGACGGCGATGACAAGCGCCTGAAGACGGCCCACAGCCATCGTGTAGTTCCCCTGCACCAAACCCTGATTGACCTTGGCTTCCTGACGCATGTTGCCCAACGGCGAAAGCAAGGGAAGCAACGTCTGTTCCCCGATCTGAAGATGGGTGCGGATGGCTACTACTCGTCGCCCTTCTCGAAACACTTCAACAGGTTCCTGAAGGCGGTGGGCATCAAGAACCGCCGCAACGCCTTCCACTCGTTCCGCCATTGCTTCGAGGATGCTTGTCGTGACTCCGACATCTCCAAGGAAGTAATGGATGCCCTGCAGGGCCATGGTGAGGAAGGCATGTCCGGTCGGTACGGACGGGGGTTTGTCCTGAAGAAGCTGGCGGAGGCCATGAGCCAACTGCGTTACGACGGACTGGACCTGTCGCACCTCACATAGGGAACGACCAGTTTCAGGCAGAAAAATGTGAGCGGGTATATCTACTCGGCAAGACCGAAAACTCCCCCCGTACCCCCGATTTTTTTTGCGACAGGAGTGGCCCCTGCGCCCCCTGCACCCCAGGAGCACACGGGAGTACGGTTGAGCACCGGAGCACCGGAGCACCCAGGAACACAGCGAAATCGCCGTAATTCATTGATAATGCGCGAGAAAACCAACGAGCCGATTCCATCTCGGTATTTGGCATTGACACAAATGTGTCATACTGAGCATAATGAGTAAGCACCTTCAATGTCCCTTATAGGCATCCCAGTGACATCTAAGTCTTTGAGTTTAAAGGAAAAAGACGATACAAAAAAGGTGAAGGTCGCCGCCACCCAGGGTCCAAACCTGGGCTTTGGGCGCAAGGCCCGGTGAGGGTTTCGGGGTGGGTCTCCAACGCCCACCCCAACTCCACCTCTTCACGAAGGAGAAATGGTAATGCCGACAACGCTGACAACCAAGAAGCAGATGCGCAAAATCGAACGCAAGAAGCTAGAGATGCGGGAGCGCCTCTGGGGGAAGATTGAACCAGAGAACCTGTGGGAAGGAGACGCGGACAAGCCTGGCTGGCTTCTTGTGCCAAGGGCCATGCCCCTGATCTTGCGGATCATGGACGACCTCTCCAACGGTAAACCGGTCTCGTCCGTTTACCTTGATCTATGGTTTCGTACGTTCAACAACGACGCGTACGTCGTGACGAACAAACAGCAAGAGATGGCCTTCAGCGCGGGGTTCGGCGGACAGCGAGCGGTCCGCACATGGCGAGATCGTGTCAAAATCCTCGCCGACCTTGGTTTCATCGACATCAAGGAGGGACCGTCTGGCCCAATCAGCTACGTCCTGATCTGGAACCCGTACAAGGTTATCAAGCGCCACTACGAGAACAAAACGCCGGGCCTTCAAGAGGCGGCGTACAACGCGTTGATGGAGCGGGTGATCGAGATCGGGGCTTCTGACCTCGATTGAGGGGTACAGGAAGGTCAAACGAACGTTACGGAATTTTGTACTGCTGAGGTTTCGCCATGAAGATCGTCGCTTACCATCGCGTATCCACCACCAAGCAAGGCTCCAGTGGCCTGGGCCTGGAAGCACAGACACGGGCCATCGAGGAATACGCCCGGAGCAAGGGCGGGACGCTTGTTGGCTCATTCACCGAGGTTGAGAGCGGCAAGAACAACGACCGGCCCGAACTGGAGAAGGCGCTGCACCTTGCCAAGGTAACCGGGGCAACGTTGGTGATCGCCAAGCTGGACCGCCTGTCACGCAATGCTGCCTTTCTACTGACACTGCGGGACAGCGGGGTGGCGTTCATTGCGGCTGACATGCCGGAAGCCAACGACCTGACGGTGGGCATCATGGCCCTTGTGGCGCAGCAGGAGCGGGAGGCCATCTCCAAGCGCACCAAGGAGGCCCTGGCGGCTGCCAAGGCGCGTGGTGTGAAACTGGGCAACCCCAACGGGGCCGCGTCTCTTCGTCGCGCTGGCAGGGGGAACAAGGCCGCCGTGAGGTCCATTCAAGCGGGCGCGAATCAACACGCCACCAACCTCGCCCCGGTCATTGACGCTCTACGCGAAGAGGGCATCAAGAGCCTTGGCGCTGTGGCGGAAGCCCTGAACGAGCGAGGCATGTTGACGCCTCGTGGTGGCCGCTGGCACAAGTCTTCGGTGCGGAATCTGCTGGATCGGCTGGAGCGTATCGCGGCTTGATCGTTCAGGTAGTGGTGCTGATCTCCCATTCCGCGTAAGATCAACAACAAGAACAATGAGGGGGAAGTCGTGGTAACCGGTGACGTAGAAAAAAGACTGTGGGCAGCCGCAGACCAGCTGTGGGCCAACACAGGACTGAAACCCAGCGAGTTCTCCACCCCTGTCCTGGGCCTGATCTTCCTTCGCTACGCCGAGAAGAAGTACGCCCAAGCCGAAGACAAGTTGGGGCCGGTTGGCTCTGGCGGTCGCCGTAAGATCAGCAAGGCCGACTACGAAGCCGAGGGCGTGATATTCCTACCACCCGAGGCCCGTTTCTCCCACCTCCTGTCGCTGACTGAGGGCGACAACATCGGCAAGGCCATCAACGAGGCCATGAAGGCCGTTGAGGACGAGAACGCGGACCTCAAGGGCGCACTGCCCCGCACCTATACCCAGATCGAGAACTCCGTCCTGGTGGAACTCTTGAAGCTGTTGGCTCCGGTGGACCTAACCGGTGACGCCTTCGGCAAGGTCTACGAATACTTCCTCGGCAACTTTGCCATGGCCGAGGGTCAGAAGGGCGGTGTCTTCTACACCCCGGAAGCCATCGTGAAGCTGATCGTGGAAATCATCGAGCCTTACCACGGGCGCATCTACGACCCGGACTATGCGCCCCAAGGCTCTCTGTCGCTGAAACCTTGGATTGCCAACGACCAGGGACTACAGATTCCGGCCAATTTGAATCTGTCGGTGGAAACCGCGCCGGAACCCTATGCGGCGCAACTAGCCTCCCTGGATACCCAGGTCGGCGCTCTGTTTCCGCGTCAGCCCATGAAGGATACGTCCGGGGCCTCGGCCATGGATCCCAAGACCCAGATTGCCAGCCTGCATGGGGTGTCGGTTTTGGATGTGGCCAAAAGACCGATGGATCAGGTCATCGGGCTTGCCCTGACCCGGGGAGCCGTGACCGAAGACGAGGCCGCCGCGTTGACCCTGGCGATTGCTTCCCATGTCAATTTGCAGGGCACGCCGGCTTTGACGGCCGTGGAGGCGGCCCGGGAGTCTGGAAGCGCGCCAAACCTGATTCTCTCCGCCGCCTTGACCATGAAGGGGCCGAAATCAGTGCAAGCCTCGCGTCAGGCGGTCCGGGTCCTGATTGAGCTTTTCGGCCAGGCCGGGATTGCGTCGCCGAAAGAAGCTCGGGTCGCATTTCCCGACATGGACACCGAATGGGCGCCCCTTTTCTCCCAGGAGACCGAGGATGCCTCAGCCAAGTCGCTGGTCACCGCGGCCACCGAACGGGGGCTGAAATCAATCTTCGTGGACTATGTGTCATCCCTCCCCGGACATCCGACCAAAGCCGGGGTCTTGGCCGCACTGTCGGCAACGGTTGGCTGGCGGTCCCTGATGCGCAAGCGTATTTCCCGGCAGTCGCTGATCAATCTCCCGTGGATGCTTGATCTCCTGGGTACCCAGATCGGCGCGGCGGTCCCGGCGGCGGAACACGGGTCAGAGACATTCCGCGGTGTGGCCATGGATCGCATGCTCGGACATCTCTCTTTGAGCGAGATTGCTTTTGATGCCCTGGTGGGCGAGGAAGCCCGACCAGAGGATCTGCTGGCATTTCAGGTGCTGCTCGGCCTTTTGATCACCAATGGCCCGGGGGCCATCTCGGCCCAGGGTGCCAAGGGCGCGGTTTCGGCGGACGGACCGGCCACCCCGGACCGGGTCCAACTGAATAAGGCCATGGTTGGCTTTCTCACCCATACCGGATTCGCCCATGGCGGCAATGGCTTCGAGGGCATTGCTTTCCTTGCCGAGCGGTTCAAGGGTAGCGGCCTGAAAGACCCCGGCGACGCGCAGCATGGACTATCGCTGACCGAGATCGCCGATAGTTTCGTCCAGCAGTATGCCGCCGAAAAAAAAGCGGCCAAGGCCGTCGGATCCAATGTGACCGCCGTTCCCGGGATCAACCATCCGGTATTCAAGAATAAGCCGGTCAACCTGGACCCGCGCGAGGCCTTCATTCGCGACTTTTTTGCCGAACGGGACGAAACCAACATTTTCCTGGATTTCTACCATATCCTGGTGGAACGGCTTTTCGAATTGGGCGTCACCCGCAACGTGTTCTGCGTGAACATTGACGCGGTTATCGCCGCCGCCCTGTTCAAGCTGTTCTGGCCCCGCTATCGGGATGGCAAAATATCGGACGCTGAAATGGAAACGGCGGCCTTTACCATCTTCTTGTTCGGGCGCATGACGGGGTGCGCGGCGGAGATCGATGATCACCTGAATCGCGGCCGCAACATGGATACCCGGACTGCCGCTTCGGCCTGTCACTTCGTCTCATAGACTTTAAAGCAAGGACAGGAATTCACCGACCACCGGCGAGACATCCTGGGCCTTGGGAAAGACGCAGATCAAGCGGCGATCGGCCCAGGCATCGGTCAGAGGTGCCCCAACCAAGCCCTCCAGCTCCAGGTAGGGTTTGACCGAGCTTTCACGAAGGAAGCCGAGGCCAAGGCCGGCACTGACACAGCTGCGGAGGGCGTCGAACCGCGCCACGCGGATGCGGCGTTTGGGCTGTCGGCCAGCCTTGCGGGTGGCGTTGGCGACCAGTTCATCCAGCACGCCGCCTTCGTGAAGGGAAAGATGCTCGAAATCCAGGGTTTCCGAAAAAGCGATGGGCGCCTCTGATTGACGCCCTTCGAACAAAGGATGACCCTTTTCGCCAACCACCCATACCGGATCGCTGGCATAGGGGCGGACATCGAATCCCCGCGTGTCAGACGTATCGGCAATGACCACCAGATCAGCCAGATCCTCGCGCAATTGACGGATCCCGTCGGCGGAATAGATTTCCGTCAGGGTCACATCGACGCTGGGAAAGGTATCTTGAAAGACTTTCAGGACCTTGGGGAGCCGACCGGCCATGACGGAGGTTACCGCCGCGAGACGCAACTCGCCGGCCTTGCCTTCGGAATAGCGCTTCAGTTCGGCGCGCACGTTGGCAAAGTGGTTGAGGCTGGTTTCGCAATGGCCGGCAAACACTTGACCCGCCGGGGTCAGGGTGGCACCCGCCGGGGTTCGGCGGATCAGCGTGATACCCAGGTCGTGTTCCAGGTCGCTGATGCGGCGGCTGACGGCGGATGCCGCGATATGTTCGTTGCGGGCCGCAGCACCAATGCTGCCAGCCCTGGCGATGGCGAGAAAGACCCGCAGCGTAACGATATCGAAGCTTTGCATTCGCCCAGCTTACTTCAGATATCCCAGTTGGCGAAGGGCTTCACGATTGACCGGACGACCAGATTCGAACAGAGCCGCCGCCTGGTGCGCGGCATTCAAGGATTTTTCGGTCTCCCGGAGAGTATTGGCGATACGGTGCATGGTTTCGGCCAAGACTTCGAGAGGGTGGAACTGGAAGGAGAGGTTTAAGGTATGCATGACTTGGTTTCCGTTGGAGGGAGGGTTGTTGAAAGAAACCATACGCCCTTCCCGCCCATGCCAGGTAGTGCCCGATGACGAACGGCCCATTCGCGTTTGGGCATGACGAACGAATGGTCTCAAACACCCGGTGGTCCCGATCCCAGCGGAATGGCAAGCGAGAGAGTGGCGCCCACTTCAGAGGGTTCAATGCTGACAGATCCGCCGTGGCGTTGGGCGATTTCCATCACGATCGCCAAACCAAGACCACTCCCTTCTCCGGGCTCCACCTGCCCGAAGCGGGAGAAGGCGATGTCGCTGTCCGACGGGTCCAGGCCCTTTCCTTTGTCTGAGACCGATACAATCCCCCGGCCGTCGACCGAGGCAACGCTGACGAGGATTCTCCTGTTCCCGGGGCCCGCATGTTTCAAAGCGTTGTCGATCAGGTTATGCACCGCTTCTTGAAGCAGGATTTTATGCGCGAAGACAGAGAGGGCGGAGGGGTGAGGATGGAAGCCGAACTCGATATCGGCATCCAATACCGCTTCGGCATTGCGTTCACAGACCTCCCGGACAATCTGATTCAAATCACCAATCTCGAATCGGCTATGGCCTGTCTGCCCCTTGACCCGATCCAAGGACAACAATTGATTGGTCAGCCGAGAGGCATGTCGGGCGGCTTCGACCACCTGTCCAACCCGCGCCTTTCGATCTTCCGCCGTCTTGGCGTCCCGGGCCGCCTCCGCCAGGGAATACAGTCCGGCAACCGGATTGCGCAATTGATGTGCCGCGTCTGAAATGAACCGGTCGCGGCTTGCCATGGTGTCGCGGACCTGACCGAACAGAGAGTTCAAGGTTGCCACCACGCCTTTGACCTCGGTGGGTACGGGGCGGCGGATATGGCTGAGATCATCCGAAGACCGCAAGGCAATGGCGTCTTGCAGATCGGTGAGCGGTTTCAGCCCCAAATTGATGCCGAACCAAACCACGGCCGTGACCGTCACGTACAACGAGAGAATGACCATGATCGCCCGGCTGGCCAGTTGTTGGACAAATTCCTCCCGGCTGGCCATGGGTTGCCAGACAGTCACGGCCGCGAAACCACTGGCCCCTTCGAAACGCGAGTGCTCCCGAAGCCGGGCAACCCGAACGGCTGCGCCCCGGTAGGTCGATTCAAACAGAACAGGCACGTTGTCGCTCAGCTCAATATGGGCTGGGATCACGGGGGGGGTGGCATATCCGGTGACAAAGGCCCCGTCGGGACCGTAGACGTGATAGAAAAGCTGGCTGCCAAAATTGTCTTGCAACAATTGATTGGTGGACTCCGAGACCACGTCCCCCCCCGAAACAACAATATCGCGGGAAATTGCCAGGGTCAGGGCGATCAGCGTGCGGTCGAAAATCTCGCGTGTCGTATCGGCCGCAGAGGAAATGCGCCAATACCCGGCGCCCAGCGAAACAATGGTTAAGGGAATGAGGGTCAGGATCATCAAGCGCGTGCGCAAGGATAAAAAGCGCATCATCGATCAGCGTCTTCCATCAGATAGCCCAATCCGCGCGCGGCTTTGATCTTGACCCGGTGACCGGCCAGCTTCTTGCGCAGTCTGGAAATCGTCACCTCGACCACTTTTTCGTCCACATCCGCCCCGATGCCATACATTTGATCAAGCAACAGGGACTTCGGGACCAGTCTGCCGCGGCGTTCGAACAGGCACTCAAATGCCGCCAATTCCCGCCGCCGCAGATCGAGCACCTCTTCGCCGCTGCGCAGGATGCGTGCCGCGATATCGAAAGAGAGCGTCCCGATGGCTTGGGCGGTGGATCGCGCCGCGCCACGCCGACGACAAAGCGCTCTCACCCGGGCTTCCAACTCATCCATTTCGAACGGCTTGATCAGGTAGTCGTCGGCGCCCGCATCCAAACCTTGAACCCGATCCGAGATATCCGTGCGCGCGGTGAGCATGAGAACGGGAGTCAGGTCATTGCGTTCTCGCATGCGACGCAGGATGTCCATGCCATTCATGCCCGGAAGATTGATGTCGAGAATTACCAAGTCCGCGCCTTCGCGGGACAAGAACGTATCCCCCTCCTGCCCGTCGTGAAGGAGGTCGATGGCGTGACCATGGTCGCGGAACCGGTGCGCGATGCCGGTCGCTAAAGATTTGTTGTCCTCGATGATCACGAGGCGCAATTTAATTCCTCCCTGGAAAGCTTGGTGCAAGCTTGCAATGCAATGATGGTCCAATCAAGTCGCGAGGCCCATCTATTTATGCATGGTTTCGGATGGGGTCGCGGATATCTGATTCTGAAGTAGTTGATATTCGGGAGGATAACGATGTCATCAATGAACAAGCTATTGCGTCGGTCGATGCAAGGATTAGCGATCGTCACGGCGCTCGGCATGTCGGTTTCCGCGCAGGCGGAGGTCAACCTGAAAGGCGAGACCGTCGAGTGGACAATTCCATTCTCTGAAAAGGGCGGCTCGGCCAAGTGGGCCAACTTTTTCGCCCCTCTATTGAGCAAGGCGCTGCCGGGTCAGCCCACGGTGGTGGTCAAGTTCATGCCCGGGGCCGGTTCGACCAAGGGAGCCAATTGGTTCCAGAAACAAAAGAATGGCGATGGGACCGTCATGTTCGGGTCTTCCGGCTCGACCCAGTTCCCTTATCTGCTGAACGATCCCCGGGTCCGTTATGAATACAAGGACTGGATGCCGGTGATGGCTACCGGTACCGGTGGTGTCGCCTACCTTCCACCCGACCTGGCGAAAAAGTTCGACGGCTCGGCCAATCAGCTCAAGGGCATCAACTTCATCTATGGCTCGCAAGGCGCGACCCGCCTTGATCTGGTGCCCTTGCTGGCCTGGAAAATGCTTGGTCTGAACGTGGAACCGGTGTTCGGCATCAAGGGCCGGGGAGACGGTCGTTTGATGTTCGAGCGCGGCGAAGCCAACATCGACTATCAAACGTCGTCGAGCTATCTCAAGGGTGTCGTTCCGTTGGTCAAGGATGGCAAAGCCGTTCCGATGATGACATGGGGCGCGTTGGATGATGATGGCAATATCGTTCGCGACCCGACGTTCCCTGATGTGGCGACCTTTAAGGAAGTCTGCGAGAAAACCGATGGCTGCCAAACCTCGGGAGAGGCCTGGGAGGCCTGGAAGGCTTTCTTCATCTCCGGCTTCCCGGTGCAAAAGCTTGCCTTCCTTCCCAAGGGGACGAAGCAGGACGTCGTCGATACATTTGTCGCGGCATTTGCCAAGGTCAAAGCGCGGGACGACTTCGCCAAGATCTCTGCCGCGCGCCTGGGCAAGTATCCGATGTTTGTCGGCCAGGGCGCCAAAGATGCCCTTGATCGGGCCACCTCCGTGCCGGATTCCGCCAAGGCCTACGTCATCAATTGGCTGAAAACCGACTACGGCGTCGAATTAAAATAAGCGATAAAGAATGCGTCTGCCCCGCCCTTTTGGTGGGGCAGATCTTTTTCGGCCAGGGAGGGTGGTTAAATTGGACTTGATAACAACAGTATTACCGGCGTTGAGCGATGCCTTCGCGCTGATTCTGCAGCCCGGCGTGCTGATGTATCTTGCCCTTGGTGTGGTCATGGGACTCGCCGTTGGTGTCTTTCCCGGGCTGGGCGGCATCGCGGGTCTCTCTTTGGTTCTTCCCTTTATTTTTGGCATGGATACGGTCAGTGGCCTGGCACTGATGATCGGCATGGTCGCCGTGGTGCCAACTTCCGATACCTTTGCCTCGGTGCTGATGGGTATACCCGGGTCTTCCGCGTCGCAGGCAACAGTGCTGGACGGATTTCCCCTGGCCAAAAAGGGTGAAGCGGCGCGGGCGCTGTCGGCGGCATTTGCTTCGTCCTTGTTCGGCGGTCTGGTCGGCGCCTTATTCCTTACCTTCTTTATTCTGATTGCGCGGCCCATCGTGCTGGCATTCGGGTTGCCCGAGATGCTGATGATTACCATCCTTGGCTTGTCCATGGTGGCGATCCTGGCCGGGCGTATTCCGCTCAAGGGCCTCGCCGCGGCGGGTCTGGGTCTGCTTGTTGGCACCATCGGCGAAGCGGATGCCGGGGGCTCCTTGCGCATGGCCACTTATGACCTGCCCTATGTGGCCGACGGCTTGAAACTAGTCATCGTCGGCCTGGGGATCTTCGCCGTTCCCGAGATTGTCGCCTTGCTGCGACAAGATAGGTCGATCTCCCAACAGGCCGTCCTGGGTGGCGGTTGGCTGGACGGCGTCAAGGATTGGTGGAAAAACATTTGGCTGTCCGTGCGCTGTTCCATCATTGGCGTCATCGTCGGTGTGATCCCCGGTCTCGGCGGTTCGGTGGTTGACTGGATCGCCTACGGCCATTCGGTACAGACAACCAAGAACAAAGAGAACTTCGGCAAGGGAGAGATCCGCGGCGTGATCGGCCCGGAGAGCTCCAACAATGCCAAGGAAGGCGGCGGTTTGGTGCCGACCTTGATCTTTGGTATTCCGGGTTCGGGCTCCATGGCGGTGTTCATCGGCGCCGTGGCCTTGCTGGGCTCGGGGGATCTGGAAGTTGGCCCGCAGATGCTATCGGCCAACTATCTGGACATCACCTATTCCATTGTCTGGCTGTTGGCTCTTGCCAACGTGATCGGCACCTTGCTGTGCATCGGCATGTCGAGCACCATTGCCAAGCTCACGACCATCCGTTTTACCCTGCTGGCCCCATTTCTGTTCATGCTGATTTCGTTCGCCGCCTTCCAGTCCGGCCAAAACCTGGCCGACCTGGTGGCACTGTTCGCCATTGGTCTGTTGGGCATCTTCCTGCGTCGCTTCGAGTGGTCCCGTCCGGCCTTCCTGATTGGCTTCGTGCTGTCCAACCCGGCCGAGACCTTCGCCAACCAAGCCTATCAGGTGGCGGGTTCCAAGTTCCGTCAGGGCTTCGACGTGGGCATCGACTATATCTTTGGCCCGATCGTTATCATCTTGATCATCGTTACCATCGTTTCCGTCGTTCTCGGTATCCGGCAGGCGAAGCAGATTATGGCCGAAGGCGAGGTGCCCTCCGGCGGCAAGCGGGCGCCCATGACCTTCTTGCTGCTGGTCACCGGCTATTTGTTGGTGAGCTTCTACAATGCCTCGTTGATTTCCGATCGCCTGGTGACCGACAAGATCTTTCCCTTGTTCGTTGCCACCGTCGGTCTGATCTGTTGCGTCTCCATGCTGGTGAGCATGATGCGCAAACCCGAGACCGATATCATCTTCGCCGACAATGAGGTCGTCGTCGCCGCCGACAGCACCGACCATGGTCTGTGGTCCACCCTGGCTTGGTTCGGCCTGCTGCTGATCTTGTCCTCGCTGGTCGGGTTCATCCTGGCACTGCTGGTGTTCCTGGCGGTGTTCATGCGCTTCCGCGCGGGGCTGAGTTGGGCCATGGCCGGGGTTTATACCGCGGCCGGAATCGCCTTCATGTGCACCATGGCCTGGTTGCTTAACCGGGACTTCCCTCCGGGCCTGTTGCAAAACACTGTTGATCTGCCCTGGCCCCTGACCTGAGGAGCAAGACATGGCTCAGACTGCCATACCCTTCCTGTTCATGCGTGGTGGCACGTCCCGGGGGCCCTATATCAAGCGGGATGATCTGCCCGCTGATCGGGATCATCTGGCCCGGGTGTTAGTTGCTGCGGTGGGTGCTGGGCATCCGCTCAATATCGACGGGATCGGTGGCGGGAATGCGGTTACCACCAAGGTGGCCATGCTGTCCCGGTCGGACGATGAGTGGGCCGACGTGGATTACTTTTTTGCCCAGGTTGCCGTGGAAGAATCTCTGGTCGACTTCAAACCGACCTGCGGCAATATTCTTTCCGGTGTCGGTCCCGCCGCCATCGAAATGAACCTGCATCCGGCCACGGTCGGCGCAACGGAGGTGAGAATCCGGGCGGTGAATACCGGCGCCCGCGTGGTCGCCAAGGTCCAAACCCCGGGTGGCCAGGTCAGCTATGAAGGCGAAGTGCATATTGATGGAGTGCCGGGTACCTCCGCGCCCATCGAGTTGAACTTCATGGACGTGGCGGGATCGTCCACCGGCGCTTTTCTGCCGACCGGCAACCTGCGTGATGTCATCGATGAGATCGAGGTCACTTGCATGGATGTGGCCATGCCAATGGTCATCGCCCGGGCCGCCGACTTCGGCTTGACCGGCCATGAAAGCCGGGAGCAATTGGACGAAAACAAGGCGTTCTTTGCGCAAATGGAATCCGTCCGTCTGCAGGCAGGAGAGAAGATGGGCATGGGCGATTGTCGCAAGTCGGTGACTCCCAAATTCGGCCTCCTGGCCCGGGCCAACAAAGGGGGCACCATCGCCACCCGCTATTTCATGCCCTGGTCGACTCACCCGACCATGGCTGTCACCGGGTCCCAATGCATGGCTTCATGTGCCCTGACCCCGGGAACGGTGGCGGACGGTCTGCTGGGGCGGCCCGAGGGCAGCCCGGTCACCGTGGTTTTGGAACATCCTCAGGGTTTGATGGATGTGATCATCGATTATGATCATACCGACGGCTTCTCGCTGAACGCCGCTGGGCTGGTGCGGACCGCCCGTAAGCTCGCCGCCGGTGAACTATTTGTGTCCAAGCATGTGTGGAATGGCCAATGAAAATCCATATTCTCGACGACTGGTTCGATACCCTGCGGGGACTGCCCTGCTTTTCCAAACTGGACGGCCACGACGTCACGGTCTGGACAGATCACGTGCAGGACTCGGAAGTTTTGGGGGAACGATTGCAAGAGGCCGAGGCCGTTGTCTTGTTCCGCGAGCGCACGCAGGTCAGCGCCGGATTGTTGGGGCGCCTGCCAAATCTCAAGCTGATCAGCCAGCGCGGCGTCTATCCCCATGTGGATGTGGCGGCCTGTAGCGCCCACAAGGTGCTGTTCTGTTCGAAACAGCCCAAAGGCGGCGCCCCCAATTATGCGGCGGCGGAATTGACCTGGGGCCTGATCCTGGCGGCCATGCGTCAGATCCCACAACAAATGGCGGCGACTAAGGCGGGGCAATGGCAGATTGGTGTCGGCAAGACCCTACACGGTCGGATCTTGGGGCTCTACGGCTATGGACGGATTGGAAAACTGGTGGCCGACTATGCCCGGGCCTTCGGTATGGAGGTTCTTTGGTGGTCTTCGGACGAGGGCCGGGAGCGCGCCCAGGCCGACGGGGAAACCGTCGCCGAAACCCGCGCGGCGTTTTTCAGTGGCTGCGACGTGATCAGCCTGCACCTGCGTCTCAAGCCGACGACTCGGGGCCTTGTCACCGCCGAAGACCTGGGCCAAATGCGTCCGGATGCCCTGTTGGTCAATACCTCGCGGGCCGGGTTGATCGCGCCCCATGCCTTGGTGGATGCCTTGAACGAGGGGCGTCCCGGCATGGCGGCCATCGACGTGTTCGACAGCGAACCCATGACGGATCCGAACGACCCGTTGCTCGCCCATCCCAATGTGATTTGCACGCCCCATATCGGCTTTGTCACGCAGGATGAGTTCGAAAACCAATTCGCCGATATTTTTGATCAAGTGGTGGCCTATGCCGAGGGTGCGCCCATCCATATGATCAATCCGGAGGTTTGGCAGCCCTGACCCCCATGAGGCGGGCCGCGATGGGCGCACCGGTAATGACCAGGATGATCCGGACCAGATGGTGGACGATCACATAGCCCAGATCGGCCCCGACGATGATGCTCAGGACGGCCATTTCCGCCTGCCCACCCGGGGCGAAGGCGAGGAAGCCTTCCAGCGGCGGGGCCAGACCAAGGCGGGTGACGATCTGCGAGAACAATGTCGCCAGCAAGGCCAACAGGACAACATAGATCATCCCGGAAAAGACAAACCGGCGGATCTCACCGACGGTAATGCCCACATAGTTCACGCCGATGCCCATGCCGATGAGGAATTGGGCTGCCAGAATCGCCTCTGCCGGGGGCCGGGTATGAATCAATCCGGCGAGGGACAATCCCGCCGTGACGATCATCGGTCCGAGGATGGAAGCGCCAAACAAGCCGATCCGCTCGCCGCCCTTCCAACCGATCAAGGCCGCCAATATCATCCACCCCATTTCATCCAACGGCAGTTCCAAGGCCGGTCGACCGATGGGGTTGTCGAGGGAGGCCCCGAACAGATTGGTCACCAAGATGGGTGCCAGGGTGACGATGAACAGCACCCGGGTGGCATGGATCAACGACAGGGCCCGACCATCGCCGCCGGCTTCGGTGCCGAAGATGACCATATCCTGCAAGCCGCCTGGCATGGCGGCGTAATAGGCCGTGGTTTTGTCAAACTTCGCAACACGATGGAAATAGGGAATACCGACCAAGCCGATCATCAGGATATAGGCCGGGATCAGCGCTACCGATACCGCCATGGTCGGCAATTGGCCGATCAGAGTGGGTGTGATTGCCGCCCCGACCGCTACACCAAGGATCGTCCGCGCCCCAACGGAAACCTGCCCCATGCCTTTCAAGGGTTGTCCGAGCAATGCGGCCAACAAGCAGGCAGCCATGGGACCGAACAAAAAGGGCAGTGGCAGTTCAAGGGACCAGAAAACGGCTGTCCCAACCCCGGCGATGAAAAGGGTGGCGATCCTCTGGTTGGTTGTCCGCGCCATAGGGGGCCTGCTCCTCGCGTCCCGGATCTCGGTATCGGGCTTGACAAAAATTGTATCCAGTTGTATACATTAGGATACAATATAAGGGCAGCTTACGGGAATCCTGTCATGAAAGCCAGCGAAAACCAGATCGCCAATCTTTGTGAGGGAAAGAGGCCTGATCAATGACCGATTTGCCTACCCTTGCCGGAACCCAGTGGGACGTCGCGGTGGTCGGCGGCGGCAATGCGGCTCTTTGCGCCGCCATCACCGCGGCGGAATCTGGCGCCCGCGTCGTGATCTTGGAAGGGGCGCCGAAACCCTATCGTGGTGGCAATAGCCGTCATACGCGGAACTTCCGCTGCATGCATCGGGGGCCCCTGTCCGTGCTGACCGACGCTTACGAAGAAGACGAATACTTCAATGACCTGCGACTGGTGACCAAGGGTAAGACAAACGAGGATCTGGCCCGTCTGGCCATCCGCACATCGGAAGAATGCCTGCCTTGGATGGAAGCCCGTGGCGTCCGCTTCCAGCCTTCTTTATCCGGCACCCTCAGCCTGTCTCGGACCAACGCCTTTTTCCTCGGTGGCGGTAAAGCTCTGGTCAATGCCTACTACAACAAGGCGGCAGATCTTGGCGTGACCCTGGTCTACGAGGCCCAGGTCCGCCATGTGCAGGTGACGGGTTCCAGGTGCGAGGGCCTTCAGGTCGAGATCGCCGGCCAGCCTTGCGAGATCACCGCCAAAAGTGTCGTCCTCGCCTGCGGCGGTTTTCAGTCTGACGTGGATTGGCTGGCCGAAGCTTGGGGTCCGGCGGCGCGCAATTTTTTGATCCGCGGCACCCCTTACAACAAGGGCGCGGTGCTCAAGGACATGCAGGACCAAGGGGCGAAAACCGTCGGTGATCCGACCCAGTGTCATGCGGTGGCTATTGATGGACGGGCGCCGAAGTTCGATGGCGGAATCGTCACCCGGTTGGACTGCGTGCCATTTGCCGTCGTGGTCAACAAAGATGCCGAACGCTTCTATGACGAAGGCGAAGACGTCTGGCCCAAACGCTATGCCATCTGGGGCCGCCTGGTCGCGGCTCAGCCTGATCAGGTCGCCTATGTGATCGTCGATTCCAAAAGCCTCGACTTGTTCATGCCTTCGGTTTTTCCGCCGGTGAAAGCGAATAGCATCGAAGACTTGGCGGAAGAATTCGACCTCGCCCCGGAGAAGCTCCGGCACACCATTGAATCCTTTAATAGCGCCTGCCGGGAAGGTCCGTTCCACCCGACCGAACTCGATGGCCTGGCGACAGAGGGCCTGACCCCGGCCAAGACCAACTGGGCCCGGCCGATCGATGTGCCGCCCTATTATGGCTACAGCCTGCGCACCGGGGTGACGTTCACCTATCTGGGACTGAAGGTCGACGAAACGGCCCAGGTCTCTGGACCCGAGGGGCGCTATGACAATATTTGGGCCGCCGGAGAGATCATGGCCGGCTCTATTCTGGGACAAGGATATTTGGCGGGGTTCGGGATGACCATCGGGACCGTGTTCGGTCGCATTGCTGGACGGGAGGCCGCCTCCCATGCCGCTTGATTCCCTTGCGGAAGCCCGCCGCCAGTTGGAAATCTGCAATGCCTGCCGCTATTGCGAAGGCTACTGCTCGGTGTTTCCCGCCATTACCCGCAAGAGAGTGTTTTCCGATGGCGATGTGACTCAGTTGGCCAACCTGTGTCACAACTGCCGGGGCTGTTATTACGCCTGTCAATATACCCATCCCCATGAGTTCGCGCTGAATATCCCGGCGGTTCTGGCCGATGTGCGAACAGACAGTTGGGAGCGGTTCGCCTGGCCCGTGGGCTTTGGCGGCCTGTTTCAACGCCACGGCGTGGCGGTCGCGGCGCTCCTGGTTTTCGCCGTGGGTCTGCTTCTGGCCATCGCCGCGGGTTGGCAGGGCGACGGCGACGGTTTCTACGCGGTCATGCCGCATAACGTGATGGTCGCGGTTTTTGTCCCGGCGTTTCTGTTGCCGCTGCTGGTCATGGGTATTGGTTTGCGTCGCTATTGGAAGCATGTCGAGGGCACGGCGATCCGGCCCCGATATATCATCCATGCGCTGGCCCATGCGGCCCGCTTGAAAGACCTCTCCGGCGGCCAGGGACAAGGGTGCAATTTCGAGATTGGCGACCGCTACTCCAACGCCCGCCGCTGGTTTCATCAAGCGGTGCTGTACGGATTCATGCTTTGCTTCGCGGCCACCGGCTTTGCCACCGTGATGCACTACCTGATGGATCTCCCGGCCCCCTATGACCTGATCAGCCTGCCCAAGCTGCTCGGGGTGCCCGGAGGAATCGGGCTGGCGGTCGGCAGTGGGGGGCTCGCTATTCTAAAGACCAAAGCCAAGAAATCCCTCGGCGCGGCTTCGGCCTGGGGGGGCGAGATGGCTTTCGTGCTGTTGCTGTTTGTCGTTGCCGTGAGCGGCCTGGCCCTCTATGCGGCGACCGGGACAAGCTGGGTCGCGGGCCTGCTCGCCTTGCACCTGGGTGCGGTATTTGCCTTTTTTATCCTGGTGCCCAACTCGAAAATGGCCCATGGCTTTTACCGTCTCGCAGCCCTTGTGCGCGATGCCCAGACCCGGGCACCTTGACCCGGGCACCTGAATCATGTCGTGTTTGATCGGATTCGATCAAACATGAAAAACGTGATCGATTCCAATAAGGTCGCGCGTGTCTAGCGGGTCCGATTGGACCCGACACGCGCTAGAAAGGAGGATCCGATGACCGACCGTTTCGCCACCGCCGATCTAAACGACGCCCACCCGGAAAAGGTCCGGCGTTGCAGCCTGCCTTTCATCGACTTTGGCGGCAAAAACCACTTCTGTGGCCCGATCCGTACCATCGTGACCATGGAAGACACCAAACGGGCCAAGGCCCTGTTTCAGGAACCGGGCAACGGCCAAGTGATCGTTGTCGACGGGGGCGGCTCCTTGAACACCGCATTGTTGGGCGATATCCAGGCGGCTGTCCTGCGGGACAATGGCTGGGCCGGGATCATCATTCACGGCGCCATCCGCGACGCGGCGGAGATGAGCGGTATTGATATTGGCGTCAAGGCACTGGGGAGCTGTTTCATCCGGCCCCGGCAAGAAGGCGTTGGTGCCGTTGATGTGCCGGTGGCTTTCGGCCATGTTCTGTTTGAAACGGGGCAATACGTCTATTGCGACCCCGACGGTATCTTGGTTGCGGATGCGCCTCTGATTTAAGCCGGATGCTCGGGGTGTCAAACGGCCTGTTCAGCGCCCCGCACGGCCCGTGCCGTCCCAGGCGTCCTCGGGACTTGATTGGAGCGGTGGCGGGCCCTTGGTCTCGGATAATTAGTACTGCGTCACCGTTATTGGGTCACCGTTATTCCGGGTGCGCCGTCGGGGCCTGTGCCCTTACGCCTCCAGCCCCAGCAAATTTCTGGCAAAAGCCCGGGCTTCGAAGGGGCGCAAATCCTCGACGCCTTCGCCGACGCCGACCGCGTGGACGGGCAGGCCGAATTTATCGGCCAGGGCGATGATAACACCCCCCTTGGCGGTGCCGTCGAGTTTGGTCAGCGCCAGGCCGTCCACATCGACCATGGCCTTGAAGGTTTCCACCTGCGACAGGGCGTTCTGGCCCACCGTGGCGTCGAGCACCAGCAGGCAGGTGTGCGGGGCGGTTTCGTCCACCTTGCGCATGACGCGGATGATTTTCTTCAGCTCATCCATCAGTCCGGCCTTGTTTTGCAGTCGCCCGGCGGTATCGATATAAAGCACGTCGGCGCCCTCGGTCTTGGCCTGTTCCAGGGCGTCGAAGGCCAATCCGGCGGCGTCGGAGCCCAGTTCGCGGGCGATCACCGGACTATTGGTGCGATCGCCCCAAATCTTCAATTGCTCAACGGCGGCGGCGCGGAACGTATCGCCGGCGGCCAGCATGACTTTTCTGCCCTGGTCCACGTCCTGCTTGGCGAGCTTGCCGATGGTGGTGGTCTTGCCCGATCCGTTGACCCCGCAGACCAGCACCACATGGGGCTTCAACTCCGGGTTCAGGCGCAAGGGATGAGCCACCGGTTCCAGGCTCTCGGTGAGCACGGCGGCCACTTCTTCACGGATCTCTTCGGATGAGTTTTCCTTGCCGAAGCGGCTTTCGGCGATGGCTTCCACCGCCCGGGTGGCGGCGGGCATGCCCATGTCAGTGGTGATGAGCAGGTCTTCCAGGTCGTTGAGCGCGTCATCGTCGAGCAGCCGCTTGGTGACCAGATCGGAAATGCCGCCCACCAGCTTGGTGGAGGAGCGGCTCAGCCCGGTCTTCAGCTTGCCCAGCCAGCCGCTTTTCTGGTCGCCGTCGTCCTGTTCGTCCGCACGATCGACGATGTCCTTGTAGCTCATGCCAATTCTCCGCAAAGCTTGTTGTCTTGGAGGCGCAGGGTGACGGGGATCAGGTTTCCGACAGGGCCCTCGGTGGTCAGTTCCACCGGCGTGAAATCGGCGCAGCGAGCCTGCCGGCCTTCTTCGATCAGCAGGGTTTCGGTGCGTCCCGCCTTTTCTCGCAAATGGCCGGCGGCCCGCTCTTCGCCCATGGCCCGCAGCCGCGCCGCCCGTTGCTTGCGCGTGGCCTTGGCAACCTGTGGCATGCGCGCCGCTGGCGTTCCGGGGCGCGTTGAGTAAGGAAACACATGCAGCCAGACCAGATCCAGCGCTTGCACCGTCTCTTCGGTGCGCAGCGCCATGGCCTCATCCTCGGTGGGAAACCCGGCGATCAGATCGGCCCCCAGGACAATCTCCGGCCGCGCATCGCGCAGGCGTCGGGCGAAAGTCAGGGCATCGGCCACCGAATGGCGCCGTTTCATGCGCTTGAGGATCGTGTCGTCACCCGATTGCAGGCTGAGATGCACATGCGGCATCAGGCGGTCCTGCTCGGCCATCAGCCGGAACAGGTCCTCGTCCATCACCGCCGGATCAACGGTGGACAGGCGCAGACGCGGCAATTCCGGCACCGCGCTCAGGATGCGCTGGCACAGGGCCCCCAAGCCGGGCCCATAGGAGGCGATATCGACCCCGGTCAGCACCACTTCGCGGTGACCGGACTCGACGATGCTTCGCACCCGCTCCACCGCCTCGTCGGGGGAAAGATCCCGCGCGGGTCCGCGCGTGAAGGGGACAATGCAGAAGGTGCAACGGTGATCGCAGCCTTGCTGGATCTGCACGAAGGCCCGGGTGCGTTCGGCAAAGGTGGTCAGGGCCGGAAAATCGATTGCGGCGTCATTCATGATGTCCGAGACGCGCAGATCATCGGCGCCTTCTTCATAGGCTCCGGCCTCCAGTTTTTCCCGGTTGCCCAGAACCTGATCCACTTCGGGCATGGCGGCGAAATCTTCCGGGTGCAGCTGGGCCGCGCAGCCGGTGACAATGATGCGGGCCTCGGGCCGTTCCCGGCGCAGGCGACGGATACACTGGCGGGCCTGGCGCTCGGCCTCGCCGGTGACAGCACAAGTATT
This sequence comes from Magnetospira sp. QH-2, assembly GCF_000968135.1. Classification (NCBI taxonomy): domain Bacteria; kingdom Pseudomonadati; phylum Pseudomonadota; class Alphaproteobacteria; order Rhodospirillales; family Thalassospiraceae; genus Magnetospira; species Magnetospira sp. QH-2. The sequence continues at coordinate 579,571 of NZ_FO538765.1, forward strand.
GACCACCACCGTGTCACGGGTCAGCGAGGCGCGATCCGCATGGGCGCGCATGACCTCGGACTCATATGTATTGAGGCGGCATCCCAGGGTGACAATGCGGGCGGGCGCGGCCATGGCTCAACGGTGCTCGGCCAGCAGATCGGGATGCAAGTGGCCGGTGAAGGTGGCCGCCACCGGGCCGGTCATGAGCACGCGATCATCGTCACGCCATTCTATTTCCAATAAGCCACCATCCAGAATGACATCCGCCTGCCGGCCGGTCAGGCCGCGTCGATGGGCGGCGACCAGACTGGCACAGGCGCCGGTGCCGCAGGCTTGGGTGATGCCGACACCACGCTCCCAGACCCGCATGCGCAGCTTGTCCGGGGCCAGGAGCTGGACCGCTTCCACATTGGTGCGCAGCGGGAACAGAGGATGGTTTTCCACCTGTGGGCCGAGATTTTCCAGATCGATGGCCTCGGCCTCCTCGACGAAAAACACCGCGTGGGGATTGCCGATGCTGACCGCTACCGGGTCCGTCAATGGTCCGGCCGCGATATCCACATGCAGGGTATCCATGGCACTGGCCAGGGGGATCTGATCCCATTGAATGCGGGCCGGGCCCATGTCAACGGTGACCATTCCCGTGCCCGTGTTGTGAGCCTCCACCTGTCCGGCCTTGGTTTCGATGAGAACGCTGTTCGTATCGCGCTCCCCCATGGCAAGGGCGGCCACGCAGCGGGCGGCATTGCCGCAGGCCTCGACCTCCCCGCCGTCAGCGTTGTAGATCCGCATGTACAGATCGGAATCGTTGTCAGTGGGCGGCTCCATGACCACAAGTTGGTTGCAGCCGACACCGCTGTTGCGGTCGGCAATCAATCGCACCATGGCCGGGGTCAGGGACAAAGGGGTCCCTTGGGCATCGAAGATCACGAAATCGTTGCCCAGGCCGTGCATCTTTATGAAGCTGCGTCCAGTCATGGGCGATATATAGGGCCGAGATCGGGAGCCTGTCCAGCGACATGCCGAATGCAAGGCAAAAGAAAACGGGCCGCCCGACCCCGTTGCAGCCCGTCCTTATTCCTTAAAGGTCGATTGCGCCCTATTCTTCAATCGCCCTCTTCGTCATGTCCCTGGGTATAGCTATTGGCCAGGGATTTCACGAATTGATAGAGCTTTTTCCGGACATCCTCGTCGGCGATGCGATAATAATTGTGCATCATCTCGATGGCTTCGCGGGAATTCATCGGATCATGATCGAAGGTCACCTGAGGCTGGTCGGACATGCCGGGTACCGGTACGCCGCTGTTAACCAAGGTGGCATCGGGGATGCCTTCGAAGAAATGGCTCACATCCACATCAAGGACGCGGGAAATCTTGAATAAGTTGCTGGATCCGATGCGATTGGTGCCGTTTTCGTACTTCTGAACTTGCTGGAAGGTCACCCCAATGGCCTCGCCCAGCTTGGTTTGGCTCAGGCGTAAACCCATCCGTCGGGCCCGGACCCGCGTGCCGACATATTTGTCGATGGGATCCGCCGAACCCTTTGTACGCCGTTTTTCCATGATACTGCCCTTATCCCCTGATTAGGTATCTCAAGTGATTTCGTTTCACCCGTAATCACTGTACGTTAGTGCGCATACTATCACATTCACGAATGCAAAATGCTACCCATTATTTTCTTCGCCAGGGCCTTCGCAGCCTTAATGGTCAACTTTCCGTGCTACCCATGGCGCGTATTACATCCAGCAATGTGCGACGGATAACCGGATTTTCAATGCGGACATATACCTCTAAAAAGTCCATGAGGTCATTCTTCAGCGCATGATTGTCAAGGGGCGCCGAATCGGTGGGACCAACCGTGCACAAACGGTCATCCACGCCGTGAAAGAGTTCCTCCACCAGGATGCCGAGAGTATCGCTGATGACGTAGAGGGCACTGGCTGAGATACGGGTTAATCCATGCTCATACTTGGCAATTTGTTGGGGCGAGACGCCGATGTCCCGCGCCAGCACTTTGCGGCTGATCCGCAAACCGGTTCGTCGCTCCTTCATCTGTTGTCCAACGGCGACATCAATGGGGTGCGGTTCGGAAGCCCGGGGATCGTTGGTGGGCTCCTGAGTCGCATGATTGTTGCTGGTACCGCGACTATGCCCGAATTTGTCGGAAGTCATATGAGTTCGATTCCCCTGTCGTGAAGGTTAATCATAAACGCAATTATGATTTGAATAAATACCTCATCGGCATAAAATATTGTTCAGATGCAATCTGCGGGTCAGGGGCGGAGAGTCCGGGGCGGCGCTTCAGGGAAAAGGAAAACGGGTCGCGCCGTGGGCCTTGACATAGGCGACGACGATCCATAAAGTCCGCCGTCCACATCCGAGGGATATTTGTCACCCTTCGCCTTACGGGGCGCCGCCAATCCGCGAGTTTCGCGCACTGGCGCCGTTGGTGTTTGGTTCAACCGTTTTGAGAAAGAGCCCCGCGACCCATGTTCGAGAGTCTTTCAGACCGGCTAGGCGATGTCTTTGAACGCCTAAAGAAGCGTGGTGCCCTCAACGAGGCCGACGTTTCCGAAGCCCTGCGCGAAGTGCGCGTGGCGCTGCTGGAAGCCGACGTGGCGTTGCCGGTGGTCAAAAGCTTCGTCGACACGGTGAAAGAACGGGCCATCGGTCAAGAAGTGCTGCGTTCGGTGACCCCGGGCCAGATGGTGGTCAAGATCGTCAACGACGGTCTGGTGGAAATGCTCAGCGGCGAAGCGGGCGAGGCGGGATCCGAGATCAACCTGCAATCGGCGCCGCCGGTGGCCATCTTGATGGTTGGCCTGCAAGGCTCCGGTAAAACCACCACCTCGGGCAAGCTGGCTCTGCGCCTGACCCGGCGGGATCGCAAAAAAGTATTGATGGCCTCGTTGGATATTTACCGCCCGGCGGCGCAGCAGCAGCTGGCCGTGCTGGGCGAGCAGACCGGGGTGCCCTGTCTGCCGGTGGTATTCGGCGAGCAACCGGTGGCCATCGCCAAGCGGGCCATGGATGTGGGGCGTCGCGAAGGCTACGACGTGGTCATCCTGGATACCGCGGGCCGACTGCATATCGACGAAGCCCTGATGGACGAGGTGGCCAAGGTTCGCGACGTGGCCAAGCCCGCCGAAACTTTGCTGGTGACCGATGCCATGACCGGCCAGGACGCGGTCACCGTAGCCCAGGAGTTTCAGGAAAAGGTCGGTATCACCGGCATCGCCCTGACCCGGGTTGATGGCGATGCCCGGGGTGGCGCGGCCCTGTCCATGCGTAAAGTCACCGGCTGCCCCATCAAGTTAATGGGTGTGGGCGAAAAGCTGGAAGACCTGGAAAGCTTCGACGCCAACCGGATCGCCGGACGTATTCTCGGTATGGGCGACATTGTCGGTCTGGTGGAAAAGGCCGCCGAGACCATCGATCGGGAAGACGCCGAAAAGGCCGCCAAGAAGGCGCTGAAAGGCCAATTCACCCTCGAAGACATGAGCGAGCAATTGGGCCAACTGCGTAAGATGGGCAATATCGAGGGCATGCTGGGCATGCTGCCCGGCATGGGCAAGATGAAAGACAAGCTCGCCGACGCCAACATCGACGACAAGATGGTGGCGCGTCAGCAGGCGATCATTCAGTCCATGACACCTAAAGAGCGGCAAAATCCAAAAGTGCTCAATGCCTCGCGCCGCCGCCGCATCGCGGCGGGTTCCGGCTCGACGGTGCAAGAAGTCAACCGCCTGCTCAAGCAGTTCCAGCAAATGAGCGGCATGATGAAGAAGATGGGTAAGCTGGGTAAGAAAGGCATGATGCGAGGCGGCATGTCCGCGTTGCAGGGCATGGGTGGCATGCCGCCTTTTGGATCCGGTCGCTAAATCAATTGAACAAGTGAACACCTAGACCAAGAAGGAAGTATCAAGTTATGGCTTTGAAAATTCGTTTGTCCCGGGGTGGTGCCAAGAAGCGGCCGTTCTACCGTGTCGTCGTCGCCGATTCCCGCAGCCCGCGGGATGGCCGTTTCATCGAGAAGGTCGGCACCTACAATCCGATGGTCGCCAAGGATCATCCGGAACGCATCGTGCTCAATGCCGAGCGCATTCAATACTGGGTCGGCACCGGCGCCAAGCCGAGCGAGCGGGTTGCCCACCTGATGGCCACCGCTGGTCTGGGCGAGAAGCCGGGCTATCGCGAGCAGAGCAAGAAGCATCTGCCGAAGGAAAAGGCGCAGGAGCGTCAGCGCGAGAAGGAAGAGAAAGTCCAGGCCGCCAAGGATGCCGCCGAGGAAGCCGCTGCCGCTGCTGCCGCTGCCGCTGCCGAGGCCGCCGCCGCGCCCGCCGAGGAAGCCCCTGCTGAAGAGGCTCCCGCGGAAGAGGCCCCGGCCGAGACCGAGGAGACCGCCGCCGAGTAATCGGCCGGTTCGCCTTCCATGGTCGACCGCCATTCCGAAGACCCGCCCGGGCTGATCTGCCTGGGTGCCGTGACCGGGGCGCGGGGCCTTAAGGGCGAACTGCGGATCAAGTGTCTTGCCGAGGATCCGCGGACCCTGGTCGATCACGGGCCGCTGCAAAGCGCCGACGGGACCCGGGCATTCGTGCTCACCCTGACCGGCTCACACAAGGGCCAGTTGCTGGGCCGGATCGACGGGGTGACTGACCGGGACAAGGCCGATGCCCTGAAAGGGACGCGGCTCTATCTGCCCCGCGCGGCGTTGCCGGAACCGGAAGAGGACGAGTTCTATTACTCGGACCTGGAAGGCCTGAAGGCGGAGTTGCCCGACGGGACGGCCCTGGGGACGGTGCGTTGGGCGTTTGATTTCGGTGCCGGAGATGTGCTGGAGATCACCGGGGTCGATGGCAAGCCGTTGATGGTCCCTTTCACCAAGGCGGTGGTGCCGACGGTGGATCTGGCGGGTGGAAAGTTGGTGGTGGACCCACCGCCGGGCCTGCTTGAGGAGCCCGAGAAGGATGAGTGAAGAGGCCGACCGGATTTGGACAGCCAGGGTCTTGACCCTGTTTCCGGAGATGTTTCCCGGACCGCTCGGCCTGTCACTGGCGGGAAAAGCCCTGGAAACGGGGGCCTGGGCGTTGGAAACGGTGGACATTCGGGCCTTTGCGCGCGATAAACACGCCTCCGTGGACGATACGCCGTTCGGCGGCGGTCCCGGTATGGTCATGCGGGCCGATGTGATTGATGCCGCCATCCGGGCGGCGACGGAGAACGCGGCGGATGTGCCGCTGATATATTTGAGCCCGCGTGGGGCGCCATTAACCCAGGCGCGGGTGGCGGAGTTGGCCGGAGGTCCCGGCGTGGCTTTGCTTTGCGGACGCTATGAAGGAGTCGATGAGCGGGTGCTCGCGGCCCGGTCCGTGGAGGAAGTCAGTTTGGGGGACTTCGTGTTGTCCGGTGGTGAACCGGCGGCCCTGGCCCTGATCGACGCCTGTGTCAGGCTGCTGCCCGGGGTAATGGGCAGCGCCGATTCGGGCGACGAGGAAAGTTTCGAGCGGGGATTGCTTGAATATCCCCACTATACCCGGCCACGGGAGTGGCGGGGCATGGAGGTGCCGGAGGTTCTACTCTCCGGGCACCATGGAAAAGTAAGGGCCTGGCGTCTTGCACAGGCTGAGCAAACGACCAAAGCGCGGCGTCCCGATCTGTGGGAACGGTACATCGCGACGCGGAAGATATGAACGAGGAATAGAACGATGGATATCATTGCCAAACACGAACAGGACCAGATCGCCAAGATGTCCGAGGGCAAGTCGATCCCCGATTTCAATCCGGGCGACACCCTGAAGGTCAGCGTGAAGGTGGTCGAAGGTCAACGGACCCGGACCCAGGCCTTTGAGGGCGTCTGCATCGCCCGCGCCAACAAGGGGCTGAGCTCCAATTTCACGGTGCGTAAAATCTCCTATGGCGAAGGCGTGGAGCGTGTGTTCCCCATCTACTCGCCGAACGTGGAGGGCATCGAGGTGGTGCGTCGCGGTGCCGTTCGCCGGGCCAAGCTCTACTATCTGCGAGGCCGCACCGGTAAGGCCGCGCGTATCGCCGAGAAGAAGGACTGGAACCGCAAGGCCAAGGCTGCTCCTGGCGCCAACGCCGCTTCCGAAGACTAACGTCTTCGCTCTTTTCGGATCGACCTAAAGCCTGGGGAGCGAAACCATGGCCGAGCAACCACGCACCCTGTTCGATAAGATCTGGGACAGCCACATGGTAGATGTGCAGGACGACGGAACCTGTCTCCTGTATATCGACCGGCATTTGGTCCATGAAGTGACCAGCCCGCAGGCCTTCGAAGGCCTGCGCAATGCCGGGCGCAAGGTTCGCAGGCCGGATCAGACCCTGGCCGTAGCCGATCACAACGTGCCGACCACTGATCGCTCTCAGGGCATCGCCAACGACGAATCCCGCATCCAGGTGGAAGCCCTCGAAGCCAACACCCGGGATTTCGGCGTGCCCTATTACGCCATGGACGATATCCGCCAGGGCATCGTCCATATCGTCGGACCGGAACAGGGCTTTACTCTGCCGGGCACGACCATCGTATGCGGCGATTCCCACACCGCCACCCACGGCGCCTTTGGGGCGCTGGCCTTCGGCATCGGCACCTCCGAGGTGGAGCATGTGCTGGCCACCCAGACCCTGTTGCAGAAACCGGCCAAAAACATGCTGGTGCGGGTCGATGGTTCTTTGCCCACGGGGGTGACTCCGAAAGATCTGGTGCTGGCCATCATCGGTAAGATCGGCACCGCCGGGGGCACTGGCTACGTCATTGAATATGCCGGTCAGGCAATCCGTGAGATGTCCATGGAAGGCCGCATGACGGTCTGCAACATGACCATCGAGGGCGGCGCCCGCGCCGGTCTGGTGGCGCCCGACGAGACCACCTACAACTATTTGATGGGCCGCCCCATGGTGCCCAAAGCCGGAGCCTGGGAACAGGCGCTGGCCTACTGGAAGACCCTGCCCAGCGACGCCGGCGCCCGCTACGACCGCGAAGTGATCATCGACGCCGCGACCCTGGAGCCCTTTGTCACCTGGGGCACCAGCCCGGAAGACGCACTGCCCATTTCCGCGACCATTCCCGATCCTTCCTCGGCCCGCGACGAAGCCAAGGGCAAGGACATCGCCCGGTCGCTGGCCTATATGGACCTGAAGGCGGGAACGGCATTGACCGATATCCCCATCGACAAGGTATTTATCGGCTCCTGCACCAATGGCCGAATCGAGGATCTGCGCGCCGCCGCCGAGGTCGCCAAGGGGCGCCAGGTGGCCGACAATGTGCAGGCCTTCGTGGTGCCCGGATCGGGTATCGTCAAGGAAACCGCCGAACATGAAGGCCTGGACGAGATCTTCATCGAGGCGGGCTTCGAGTGGCGCGAGCCCGGCTGTTCCATGTGCCTGGCCATGAATGGCGACCAATTGGAGCCCGGCGAGCGTTGCGCCTCGACGTCCAACCGCAATTTCGAAGGCCGTCAGGGGCGCGGTGGCCGGACCCATCTGGTGAGCCCGGAAATGGCCGTCGCGGCGGCCGTCACCGGCCATCTCGCCGATGTACGCAAACTCGACTAAAGCCTTTCGCCCGGATATTTCATGAACGGGGCGTTTGGTCTGTTTCTGACGTGTTTTCCGGTTGAGGAAGCATCTTCGGAAGGTATTCCGTCTCGGGTTCGGTTTTTTACCGATATCCGATACGGTGAAGAACATGAGGGTCCTGATCAGAGGCCTTTTTTTGTTGTGCCGGTTTCTGGCTGAAACCCCTTACCGGATCCCCAGCATGCGCCGATGCACCACCGGGGCGAAATAAGCGATGATGGAGACAACGACGCTGCCGCCCAGGGCATCCTGTCCCGTGGGGGTTTGCCAGCCAGACTGAAAGATGACGATCCAGCAGATGGCCAGGGCCACGAGCAGGACGGCACCCGCGACCGCGCGGGGTATCAGGTATCCGGGCCCTTTGAGAATCCACAAGACCAGAACACCAGCGGCACCCGCCGAAACCAGACTCAAAGGCAGAATGCCTTCCCCCATTACATGGTCTCCTTTCTGTCTTGGCCCAGGGCCATGGTTCGTACCTCTTCGGCGGTCCGTCCGGCCTCGCGCAAGGCCCGCAGGGTCAGGGATTTGTCCCGCTTGGCGAAGCGCTTGCCGTCGGTGCCTACCAACAAGCGGTGATGATGATACAGAGGCCTATCCAGGTCCAGCAGCGCTTGCAGCAATCGATGCACATGGCTGGCCTCGAATAGGTCGGTGCCCCGGGTGACGAGGGTCACGCCCTGAAGGTGATCATCGACAGTGACAGACAGATGATAGCTGGTGGCCACATCCCGGCGGGCCAGCACCACGTCGCCGAAGATTTCCGGTCGCGCGACTTGGTCGCCCTGTTCCGCATCGCTCCATCCAAGAATACCGGCTTGGTGGATGGCCTGTTGCATGTCCAGGCGCAGGGCATGGGGATCGCCTCGGTCCAGTCGTTCCCGCCGTACTTGGGGGTCCATGGTCCGGCAGGTGCCTGGATAATGTGGTCCATCCGGCCCGTGCGGTGCCGAGGCAGAGGCGGCGATCTCCTCGGCAATCTCGCGGCGGCTACAGAAACAGGGATAGAGCAGGGCCCGTTCGCGCAGGCGGTGCAAGGCGTTGGCATATACGGCCATGTGCTCCGATTGGCGCCGAACCGGGCCTTCCCAGGTCAGGCCCAGCCAAGCCAGATCTTCGAGGATCGCATCATGGAACTCGGATCGGCAGCGACCGACATCGATGTCTTCCATACGGAGCAAAAACCGCCCACCAGCCTGTTGCGCCTTTTGATGGGAAAACAGCGCCGAATAGGCATGGCCCAGGTGCAGATAGCCGGTCGGGCTGGGGGCAAAGCGGGTTGTGACGGATCGATTCATGGCAAGGAAGGTATCTTAACGTGAATTTCATCGTCCAGCTATTTGGATCAAGATACAAGATGTTGTATGCTGCCGCCGATCGATCAGAAAGGAGACAGTGGTGTCCTTTGACGCACCGGCCCTGGTTCTCAATGCGGACTTCCGTCCGCTGAGTTACTTTCCGCTTTCCCTGTGGTCCTGGCAGGAAGCGGTGAAGGCGGTATTTCTCGGTCGGGTCAATGTGGTTTCCGAATATGATCAGGCCATTCACTCTCCCAGCATGGAAATGAAACTACCCAGTGTCATCTCGCTAAAGGAATACGTGCCGCAGGCCAAACGCGTGGCCTTTACCCGATTTAACGTCTTCTTGCGCGACCGCTTCGCCTGTCAGTATTGCGGCGAGCCATTCATGGCCAATGACCTGACTTTCGATCATGTGGTGCCTCGGTCGCGCGGTGGCATGACCACCTGGGACAACGTGGTCACGGCCTGCGCCCCGTGCAATCTGCGCAAATCCAACCGGATGCCCGACCGAACGAGCATGTATCCCAAGCAGGAGCCGATAGAACCCACGGTCTATCTGCTTCAGCACAATGGACGCTCGTTCCCGCCAAACTATCTTCATGAAAGTTGGCGGGATTTTCTTTATTGGGACAGCGAGTTGGAGCCGTTCTGAGGCTGGGCGGTCTCAGAGGTTCAAGGTGCCCTGGATGCATTCGTCCTGGGCATGATGCTTACGGTAAGAGCGTAAAGCCGTTGCCAGCTTTTCGGGTGGGGGGGGCGTCGAGTTCCGCGATCATCGTCTTTTACCGTTTAACAGGCTGCTGAAAAAGTGCTGTCCGACGGCCCGCCTCGCCCTTCGACAAGCTCAGGGTGAGGCTAACATGTTGAAAGTTCAAAGGCCCTCATGCTGAGCTTGTCGAAGCATGTGTCGCCATATGCTCGAAATCGGGCTTTTTCAGATGGCGGTAATCGAGCAGTCAGGGATTGCCTAGACAGTCAGCTGGTCTCCACACTCGGTCTTGATCAAGTATCCGGGTCAATTCCTGGACATGGAACAGAGGAGACCAGCTATGGAGTATTTTGTTGGAATGGACGTATCGATGGCAAGCATTTCGATCTGTGAGATTGATGCAAAGGGAACCGTCATTCGCGAAGGCAAGGTGTCAAGCACACCCGAGGCGGTCGCCACTTGGCTCGAGGAAAGCGGGCGTGGCTTTGCGCGAATTGGGTTGGAAGCTGGCCCTCTGGCGCCTTGGCTGTACGCAGGACTGTCCAGTCGGGGCCTCCCTGTGATTTGTATCGAGACCCGGCAAATGAAGGCCTTTGCCAGCGCCAGCCCAGTCAAGACGGACCGTCGCGACGCCCGCTTGATCAGCCAGGCGATGCGGACCGGTTTGTACCGCGCGACCCACGTCAAGACCGCGCGCAGTCAGGAGCTCCGGATGGTGCTGACCCATCGGGAGACCCTGGTTCATCAGGTCCGTCAGTTGTCCAATACGGTACGAGGAACATTGAAAGCTTTCGGCCTCAAGGTCGGTATGGCGCGCGGACGCCTTTTCGCGGCGCGGGTTCGGGAATTGACGGCTGATAACCCGCACCTCAGCGCAGCCGCCGAGCCGCTCTTGCTTGCGCGCCAAGCCTTGCTCGAACAACTCGACAAGCTCGACCGGCAGGTTCATGCCGCTGCGCGCGATGATAGCGTTTGCCGACGCCTGATGACCGTTCCCGGCGTCGGCCCGGTTACCGCCCTCGCTTTCAGGACAGGACTCGACGTGCCGGAACGGTTTCAAAAGTCGGTCATGGTCGGCGCCCACTTCGGGCTTGTCCCACGCAGATACGCCTCGGGAGAGCAGGACCGAAGCGGCCCCATCAGCAAGTGCGGAGATGCCATGGTTCGTTGGCTTTTGTTCGAGGCCGCCAATGCACTTCTCACTCGAACCCGCCGTTGGTCCTGGCTCAAACACTGGGGGCTCGCGGTCGCCAAAAGGCGCGGGATGAAACGCGCCAAGGTCGCCGTTGCCCGGCGTCTCGCCGTAATCATGCATCGCATGTGGATCGACGGCACGGACTTCCAGTACCGCAAGGAGGAGACCGCCATCTAAACACAACGAAAACCGAGATCGCCTGAAGGGCGGCCAGGACGCGTGGCGACGCGCGGGGCTCGGATGACAGCGCGCAGGCTGCAGTGGCGTAAGACCACGCTTTTCAGATTGCTGCACCCGATCCCCCTTGATCCCCATCATGCGGCGACGACGTCGACCGCGGACAGAAGCAAAGGGCGCCACATACCCCAGGTTCAAACCGACGGCTTGGAAATCAGCTTGACTCAAATGACTCGATTACAGAAGCAGCCTGCCAAAGCCTTTCGCTTATTTGTTGGTCTGAACCGCGTTGCGAGGGGGATATCAGGCCGTAGAATAAATGCTATTAAAAACAATTAAAAAAATAATTATACAATTATATATAGAGGAGTGTGTGTTGCCGCGATGAGCAAGGAGTGTTCCTTCCCAGTTGGAGCGGCACATCTCATTTGCCTTGCGCCTGGGGTCCGTGTAAAAGGCGGCAGCGCTTCGTTGCAGCCTCAAAGCAGTTGATATGTCCGATCCACAAAATCCCGCCTCTCCTTCGGAAGCCCTGCGTCTGGCGGTGGTCGTGCCGGTGCATAACGAGGTGGACAATGTCGCCCCGTTGATTGCCGAGATCCGCGCCGCCCTGGCCGATGGCCCGGCGTTCGAGATCCTTTATGTGGATGACGGCTCCAAGGACGACACCCTGGAAAAGCTGCTGGCCCTGCGCGCCGAGGCGCCGGAACTGCGGGTGCTGCGTCATGTGCAATGCTGTGGCCAGAGCGCCGCCGTGGCCACCGGGGTCAAGGCCGCCCGGGCGCCGATCATTGCCACCCTGGACGGTGACGGACAGAACGACCCGGCGGACATTCCCAATTTGCTGGCGACCCTGGAAAGCGAGGCCGAGCCGGATCTGCTGTTGGTGGCGGGATGGCGGGCCAAGCGCAAAGACACGGCGGTCAAACGCTACACCAGCCGCTTCGCCAATGGATTGCGGGCGCGGCTGTTGAAAGACGATACCCCGGACACCGGCTGCGGATTGAAGGTCTTCACCCGCGCCGCCTTTCTCGACATGCCGCGCTTTGATCATATGCACCGCTTCCTGCCTGCCTTGATGATCCGGCGCGGCGGACGGGTGACCTCGGTGCAGGTCAATCATCGGCCCCGGGAGCGGGGAGCCTCCAAATACGGCACACTCGACCGGGCCCTGGTTGGTATTTCCGACCTGTTGGGCGTGATCTGGCTGCAAAAGCGCGGCTCGGTTCCCCAGGTCGAAGAGCCCGACCGTTGACCGGCGCCCCGGCCTTGTCTCCCCGTATGTTCATCAAAGGCACCGTCGTGTTGCTGACCATGGTCGCTGTGGGCTTCGCCTTGAAGACCCTGGGCACCGACTTCGATGCCGACTGGATCGATAACCAGGTGCGGGGACAAGGCCTGGCCGGGGAAGCCCTGTTCGTCGCCGTCGGGTCCGTCGCCGCCGCCATCGGTCTGCCGCGTCAGATGATTGCCTTTCTCGGCGGCTATGCCTTTGGCCTGACCGAGGGCACCCTCCTGGCTCTGCTCTCCGTGGTCTTGGGTTGCGCCACCACCTTTACCTATGCCCGGCTGATGGGGCGCACCTTCATCGCCCGCAAGTTCGGGCGGCGCATCGCGCGGGTGGATGCTTTCCTGGCGGGCAACCCCTTTTCCATGACCCTGCTGATCCGGCTGCTGCCGGCGGGGAGTAATCTGGTGACCAATCTGGTGGCCGGAGTGACGTCGGTGGGCGCGCTGCCGTTCATCGCCGGGTCGGCCTTGGGCTATATCCCTCAGACTCTGGTGTTTGCCCTGGCGGGTAGTGGCGTGGACGTGGATCCGGAACTGCGTATCACCCTGAGTGTGGCGCTGTTCCTGGTTTCCGGGCTGTTGGGGCTGTATCTATACCGGCGATTCCGCCATGGCCGCTCCATCGACGATACCCCCGATCATGCCTTGGATGGTGACGATTGAGGCTGCTGCGCACCGGATTCCCATTGATTCCCGCCGGGTTTCAGGGTTAAACGGCCCTTCCAAAAACAATTGGCCCGATCGAGGCACCCCATGGCAGACAATTGGCAACCGGACAGCTGGCGCTCCAAGCCGGTGATACAGGTCCCCACCTTCCCCGATGCAGCAAAGCTGGACGAAGTGGAAAACCGCCTGCGCGGCTATCCGCCGCTGGTTTTTGCCGGGGAAGCGCGGCAACTGAAAAAGTCTTTGGCCGCCGCCGTGGATGGCGAGGCGTTTTTGCTGCAAGGGGGTGACTGCGCCGAGAGCTTTGCCGAATTCCATCCCGACAACATCCGCGACACCTTCCGGGTGATGTTGCAGATGGCCGTGGTGCTGACCTTCGGCTCGGCCTGCCCGGTGGTCAAGGTGGGTCGCATGGCGGGTCAGTTCGCCAAGCCGCGCTCCTCGGACAATGAAACCCGCGAAGGCATTACCCTGCCCAGCTATCGCGGCGACATGGTCAACGATATGGCCTTCACCACCGAGGGTCGGGTACCGGACCCGGAACGCATGGTGCAGGCCTACAACCAGGCCGCCGCCACCCAGAACCTGCTGCGGGCTTTCGCCCAGGGTGGCTATGCCGATCTGCACAAGGTGCATCAATGGAATTTGGATTTCGTCGGCGACAGCCCGTTGGGCGATCGCTATCGGGATCTGGCCTGCCGGTTGGACGAAACCCTGGACTTCATGGCTGCCTGCGGCCTGACCGCCCAGACCACGCCACAGATCCGCGAGACCGAGTTCTTCACCTCCCACGAAGCCCTGCTGCTGCAATACGAGCAGGCCATGACCCGTATCGATTCCATCAGCGGCGACTGGTACGACACCTCGGCCCATATGCTGTGGATCGGCGACCGAACCCGGCAGTTGGACGGCGCCCATGTGGAGTTCCTGCGCGGCGTTGCCAATCCGGTGGGAGTCAAAGCGGGTCCGACCACCAGCCCCGACGATCTGTTGCGGCTGATCGATGTACTGAACCCGGACAACGAGGCCGGTCGCCTGAGCGTTATCGTGCGCCTGGGCGCCGAAAAGGTCGAGGCCCTGCTGCCGCCGTTATTGCGCGCCGTCAAGCGCGAGGGGCGCCGGGTGGTCTGGTCCTGTGATCCCATGCATGCCAATACCATCACTTCGGACAGCGGTTACAAGACCCGTCCGGTGGAATCCATCCTGCGCGAGGTCAAGGGCTTTTTCGCCGCCCATCAGGCCGAGGGCACCCATGCGGGCGGCGTGCATTTCGAGATGACCGGCCAGAACGTAACCGAGTGTGTCGGGGGCGGCCATCCGGTGACCGATGATGGCCTCGGCGCGCGCTACCACACCCACTGCGACCCGCGTCTCAACGCCGAACAGTCGCTGGAGCTGGCCTTCCTGATTTCGGAAGTGCTCAAAGATCAGCGGCTGGAACAGCGCAAGGCCGATCGGGCAGCGATAGTGGACGGGGCGGAATAGGCGTCAGCTCCCGCCGCCGCCATCACCGATCAAGGTAAAGGGAGCCCAGAACAGCGGGTGGGCGTAGCTGTGGATTGCCTTGCCGGAGGCGTTCTTGCGGCCCGGGCCGTCGATCAGGGCCATGCGGGCCTGGCGCAAGGCCTCGGCCCGATCAAGGGTCGGGTTCCGGGCCTGGCGATGGAACAGGTCGGTGGTCAGGAGCCGTGCCGAGGTGGTTTCCACCGGCCAGTTACTGACCAGCAGGGCCCGGGTCCCGGCATAGAAGAACGCCTGGCCCAGACCGCTGACCGCTTCGGCCCCGGCACCGCCTCCGGCAGCGGTGTTGCAGGCCGACAAGACCACCCAGTCGGCATCCAGTTTCAGGGTCAGAATTTCTTCCATGGTCAACAGACCGTCGTTGTCCGGCGATTGGTCGCCGCCATTCAGGCTGCCCGGTGTCAGGGCCAGGGCCGGTTGAGCCAATCCATCCAGGTCGCCGGGCACCAGCCCGTGAGTGGCAAATGCGACCACCCGGTAGTTGGACAGGTCAGCACCGCGGACGGTTTTCTCGGTGGCCTGTTTGCCCAAAAACAAATCTCTGTCCGGCGTCGCGTCCAAGGTCAGGGCGATGCCACGCACTTCGTCGGCGGTGTCGGGGAGGCGGGGCAACAGGCCCAAGTTCCGGGCCGCGCCGCTGTCCCGCCGGATCGGGGCGGATCGTAAATTGAGGGGCAGGCCCCGGGTGGCCAGACCGGCGGTCTTCGTCGATGCTATGGGACCGGCGGCGGCCTGTTGGGCATTGAATAGGGGATCGCCGAACCCGGCAAAGGGACGGCGGCCCTTTTTCGGTTCCGGCAGGGCGCGCAGGGTCGCCAGGGCCGAAGCCGAGGGAATCACGGTAACCGCATGCTTGCGGGCCAGCCAGGGCACCTGGCGATGATTGGCGAACAACAGGCCTTCCTCGGCGGGCAGGGGATCAGCGCCGGTGGGCAGCACGGAGAAGGGCAGCCAGCCCAAGGGTCCGTGGGCGATGACCAATAGGCTTTGGGCTGATTGCCAACCTTCGGCCACCGGCGCCAAAAGCAGGGAATAAAGATCATGGGCGGCCTGCACATCGAACGGCGGGATATCGCCCAAGGTGGCGGCATGGGGCTCCAGCGCCGAGCGGACCAACGCGACCAGATCGCCCATGTCATCGCGCCCGGCCGCGATGGCGGTAAAACGCGCTTCCCCATCCGACGGTTGGGCCCAGACGAAGGTGCGGCGACGTCCCACGTATGTGGAGATCAAGGCCTCGCCCGGTTTCAACAAGGCGCGGGCCTGTTCCAGGGTCGGAGCCTTGGGATTGATCAGTGCGGCGTAGTCCGGATAATCGTCTTCGATTTCCTCCATAAGATCGGCGCGGGTCTCTCGCAGATGGTCGATTTCCTTTTTCAGTGACTCCTGGCCGTCGTCGTCCTGCTGGTCCTTGGGCAGGGATAGAAGATCAGCCAGCAGGGCGTTGAGTGAGGCGGTTTGCAGGCGGGCATCCTGTTCCTGCCGGATCAGGTCGGCCAATTGTGGATCATTGACCGCCGTCCGGGCCCCTGAGGCGGCCACGGCCTGCTGCACCGATTGCCCCCGGATCCAGTCTGCGAGCTTGAAGATCTCCTTGGCGGTATCCTGTTTGTCGGTTTTGCCCGCCTCCAACAGGTCAGCCAGCAATTCCATATAGGCCTCGACCATGCGCACCCGCCAGATCCGGCGGGTGGTCTCGCTGCTGTCCGCTTGGGCATCCCCCCGCGAACTCGACATCAGCACGGCCAGGCTGTCGGCAAACACCGCCCGCGCGCCTTCCAGGTCTCCCTGGCGGGCCCGCACGGTCCCCAGCGCCCCCCCCATCTGCGCGGTGCGCGGATGCTTCAGGCCGCTGTTGTTCTTTTCTTTCTCGTACCCGGCTTCCAAAAGGCGCAGGGCTTCCTCGCCCCGGCCCACTTCCAGCAAGGCCAGGGGGAGGGCCGGGCGACCGGTAGCAAAGCCGATGCCTTTCTTGCCCTTGTCGGCATAAAGCGCCATCACCCGGTCGAACTCGGCCACGGCTCCGGCCCAGTCCCCCCGCGCCGCCAACAAAAGGGCCAGCGCACGCCGCGCGCCGACGAACCAACGGGTGGTTTCGCGCATGCCCGAAGCGCCATAGATCTCGAGCGCGCGCCGCATCAGGCCTTCGGCTTCTTGGAGGCGTCCTTGTCCGGTAAGAACCACAGCCAGTTGCACGGCGATAGAGCCGGTCTGCTCACTCTTGCCAAAGGTCGTTTCGGCCTCTTGCAATAGTTCGCGGCCCAGCACTTCCGCTTCCACGAAACGCTGCTGCTTATTGAGAATTTGAAGGAGGTTCAGGCGGGATTTCAGATGACTGGCTTTGCTCATTTCGCCGCTCATGCGACCGGTCAACTCGACCAGCTTGCGGGCTTGTTCTTCGGCCTTGGTCCATTGACCCTTGTCGGAGAAATAGATGATGTCCATCTCGTAGCCGTCACGCCGCATCATCTGTTTCTTGTGCTCGGGTACATGGACATTGGTGACTTTTTCCGTCACCAGACTCTGTCCGCGCCGACGGGCGGATTCCGCGTCATCCAAGTTGCCCAGTCGGGTATGAAGCTTGACCAGAGCCTTGTAGCTGATCGGCATGGGCGCGATGCCGACGGCCTTTTCCAGGATTTTGATGGCTTTGCGGTAATGCCCTTGAAGCTGTTCGGACGAGGCAAGGCGGGTGAGGACCAACGCCCGCTTGAGTGGCGGCAATTTGGATTTCTTCAGGTGCTTGGCCGCTTTCTGGTAATGCTTGTAGGCCTCGCTATGCCGCCCCTTTTTGCGGGCCTTTTCGCCTTGTTTTAAGTAGTACCCCGCGAGAGCTTTTTTATTCGTTGGGGGGCCGTTCTGGGCAATCTGGGGGGCGGATAGACCGTCCGCGACGGCGGGCATCGGTCCGCCCGCCATGACGATCAGGCAGAGGATCAAGGCAAGGCGGACAAGCATGGCGAAACCCTCCTAAGGCGATCCGGTGATGCTGGACAGCAAGGTCAAGGCCTGATTGCCGCAGCCATGATCGGCCATCCAGGCTGCTTGGTGAATGCGGCTCGGCAGATCGCCGGGCAGGCGCTTGAATTCCACCCGCGCGGCGGACGGGCGGTCTTCGAGCCGCACCAGGTAGCGGGAGCCATCCTTGGATGGCAGCACCGTTTCCGGCCAATCCATTTGCTGATCCCCGGCAGGCCATGTTACTCGGAGCGCATCGCCCAAGGGGAGTGGCTTCACGCGCAGATTGGCGGCACCATCGGATTTGGGGCGCCATAGTTTGGCCGGTTCCGATGGCGGCAGGCAATGACGGCCCGAGCGCTGCACATTGACCGACCACAGGGGGGGGAACAGGTTGGAAGGACCGGAGCGGAAAGTGCCCAAGGCCGCCATGTCGGCTTGCTTGCCGCTGACCAGCTTGGACAGGGAGGTGAGCAGCTTGCCATCGCCGCCCTTGATGTCTTTCATCTTGCCGCCGGGTTTGCCGGAAAAGGGACCGGTAAGAGTGAGCGTCGTACCTTGGTCGGAAATGAGCACCAGCTTGCCGCCATCGGGAACGGTCACCGCCGTTGCCGCGTCGATCATCTGTCCCGGGGCCAGGGCGGGCAGGCTGGATTCGATGACCACCAACTGCCCCGCGGTCGCCGAGGTGCTCCAAGACAGGATCAGGGCGATCAAGAGTCCAAACAGTCGGGACATGGTCATTTTCCTTCCAACACGATGGTCATACCTCGGCCTCCCTCGGCCAGGCGGCGGGCATGATAGGCAATCAGTGTATCATCCGGGTGGCGTTGGGCAATGTCGGCGAACAATTGCGGTAGGCCATCCTGGTCTTTTTCCATGGCCTGAAAAGCCTCCAGATAGGCGGCGACGGCGGGCGCGGCGGCCTGTTCGATGGTCAGGGGTTCATGGACCATCAGGCCCTGGGTCTTGCCTTTCAACACCACCGATCCGATGGGCCGGAACACCAGGTCTCGGCATTGCACCCGGGTGGTCTCCGCGACGCAGATCCGGGTGCCGAAATACTTGTTGGCCCCTTCCAGACGGGCCGCCGTGTTGATGGTATCCCCATGGGCGGTGTAGTCGAAGAATACCTCGCCGCCGAAGTTGCCGACCAGGGCCGAGCCGGTATTGATGCCGATGCGCGTGTGGCCAAAGGGAATCCCCTGGTCCTGCTGCCGTTGGGCGAAGGACTCGGCAAAGGCCTGCATGGCCAAGGCGCAGTCCACGGCCCGTTGCGCATGGTCCGGCTGGTCCAGGGGAGCCCCGAACAGCACGCTGACCGCATCACCGATGATCTTGTCGATGGTACCGCCATGGTCGGTGGCAATGCGGCACATGCGGTCCAGATAGCTGTTGAGCAGGGGCACCACCTCGCCGGGCTGGCGCTGCTCGATCATGCTGGTGAAGCCGGCCAGGTCGGTGAACAGGCTGGTGATCTCCCTGCGTTCCCCTCCCAGGGCCAGCTTTGTCGGATCGGCCACCAGCTCTTTGACCACCGCCGGGTCCACATAGCGGGAAAAGGCTCCCTCGACGAACATCTTCTGCTTTCGCATCCGGTCGGCCATGAAGGCCAGGGTCACGCCAAAGGCCAACACATAGGCCGCCGAAGGGCCGATGAGGGGCAGTTGCCATTGCAGCGTGGCATAAAGGGCGAACAGGATAACCCACCCGGTTGCCAGGGCGGCCAAACCCCCCAGGACCTTTGGCGCCATGCTCCAGGACGGCCGGGCCAACAGCAGGCCCAATAGGGCACCGAGGGCAATCACCATCCATGCGGCCCAGTCCTCGCGGCCCGTGGGGCGGCTGCCGTCCAAGACCTGTGCGAGTGCATGGGCATGGATGGCCACGCCGGGCACATCTCCGGGGCCGTCACGGAAACCGGAAAAGGGCGTGCGGTGGCGATCTTCGAACGGCAGATCGACACCGATCAGCACGATTTTGCCCTCGATCCAGTCGGCGGGCAGAAAGCCCATGGCATGGGCCGGAAAGCGCTTGAAGGCGGGCTGGTCGGGGCCGGGTGGCTGGCGCCAGACCATGGGCTGGACGGTCTTCGGCGGCGTGGTGCCTTGGCTGGCCGCCAGGGCGGCGACGAAGCCGGGAACCCAGGTGCCATTGCGTTCGCCGCCGGGATAGACCCAGCGCACCGCCCCGTCCACCCGGTCGCGCATCAGGTTGACCAGCGCCCTATGGTCCTTTGAAAGAAACTCATCCAAGTAGGCGGCTTGCTGGGCCGTGAGTTGATCCTGTTCCGTCGCATAGGCCGCAATGAATGGCATTTGGAGGTTGGCAACCACCCTTCGCAGTACGGAGTCCTTGGCCGACTCGGTGGGCTGATCGAGCAGGATATCCAGACCCACCGCGGCCGCCCCCTTGTCCTGCAAGGTGGTCAAGAGGTCCGCCAGGAATCCCCGGTCAACGGGGGACCGGTAGGGAAAGCGGGCCAGGGTCTCTTCGGTGAGGGTGGCCAGAATGATCCGCTCGTGAGGCGGCAACGACGGGGCCAGGGTGGCAACCCGCAAATCCGCCAAGCGGTTTTCCAAGGCTGCCAAGAGCGGCACGTAGCGGGGCAGGGCCCAGCCCGCCAATGCGGCGGGGAGCACGATGACAATCAGCAAAATGGCTGACAGCCATCGTTGCCGAGAAGATTTTGAGGCCATTCTCTCTACCCCTCTTGCACGTTCGATCAGGATAGGTCATCTAATCGGCAGCGAGCGAGGAAAATTCATGGATGAAGGGCGGCTGGATATTGCTCTGACTCTGTCTGGCGAACGAGTCGACGCGGTCACCATCGATGTGGCTCGGCCCCGGTTGGCCGGGCGATTGCTGGTGGGGCGCCCGGCGGAGGCCGCGCCGAAGATGATGGGCTTGGTGTTCAGCATCTGCGGTACCGCTCAGACCTGTGCCGCCCTGCGCGCGGTGGAGGCCGCCCAGGGCCTGACCCCGGATCCGGATACCGAGAGCCTGCGCGAGATTATGATCCGGGCCGAGGCCCTGGATCAGGACCTGTTACGCCTGTGCCTGGATTGGCCGACGGAAACCATCGGTGCCGCTTCGGTCACGACATTGCGCGATCTGCGAACCACTCTTGCCGACGGGACCGCCTTGGTTTCCGGCCCCGATTGGCGGCGACCGGGAGAGCGGGCCGCCATCCTGGATCAAGACGTCTGGTCTGATTTTCAAATCTTGCTCCGAAGGCAACTGGCCGAGCTATTGCTGGGCGAGCCGCGCGGGCGCGTGCCTGAGAGCCTGACGCGGGCCCGGATGTGGTGGCAACAGGGCGATACCCCGGCGGCCCGGGTCCTCGAATGGGTGGAGCGCCACGGCCTAGCCGGGTTCGGTGCGTCGGAAGGCCGTTTCTTGGATTCCGCGACCCCGGCCTTCTTCCATCACAGACTGGCGAATGAGGATGGTGACCGTTTCGCGGCTTGTCCCGATTGGCAGGGGCAGCCCGCCGAGACCGGACCCCTGGCCCGGCATCGCCACCATCCGCTGGTCCGCGATATCATCGCCGAACACGGTGCGGGCCTGTTGGCGCGCATGACCGCCCGGCTGGTTGGTGTGTTGAGCGAGCCGGGGATCCCGGGGCTCCAGGCCGATGACGATGGCGCCGGGGTCGGCGTGGGTCTGGCGGAAACAGCACGCGGTCTGTTGGCTCATCGGGTGGTTTTGGACGGTGAGACGGTGGCCGACTATCGCACCGTGGCGCCCACCGAGTGGAACTTCCATCCGGACGGGCCGTTGTCTCGGGGACTGGTGGGCACCGAGGCCGGGTCGGAGGACGATCTCAGACGACGGGTCTCGTTGCTGGTCTCGGCCATCGATCCCTGCGTGGCCTATGACCTGACCATCAGCGGCTGACCGTTTCCCCGGCCAGCACCTTGGTCACCGCCTTCAACAGGTCCCGATAGTCGGTGAGAGAGACCTTGATATTCTGGGCGATGCCGGTGGCCGGTTTGAATTTCAGCCGCAAGGATTGTCCGGCCTCCATGGCGGTCAGGATTTCGCCACTGACCTGCTCGGGGATGACCAGATGGTTGGTCTTGGGCGCCGGGTCGGACCATTTCTTGTCCTCGGCGCCGTCCATATCCACCTGGATGGAAATCTTGCTTTTTTTAGCGAAACCCAGATAGCTGGCCACCACGACACCGCGTTTGTCGCGATCGAACACCGGCCCGAAGCGCACGAAGTTTCCGGTCTTGGAGCCATCGGCGAACGTATGGATGACCATCAGATGGCAGTAGGGCTCGTCGCTGCCCGGGTCCTTGTAGCAAGAGGCCTTCCAAGCACCCTGCTGGGCCTCGAACACCCGAACGGCATTGGCCGAGGCCGGATCGGCAAAGGTCACGACAGCAAGCAGAAAGGCGAGGATCGGAGCGATGCGGGGCATGGGTCTCACTCATTCGTGAAAGGGAATGGCCGGTTTTGACACGGGCGCCGCTTGCCGCGCAAGCCCCATCGGCGTTATTCATAGGGCAGATGACAAGGAGAACACCGATGATCCGCTTTTTGCTGTTGCTGGGCCTGTTGATGTTGCCGACCGGGGGCGACGCGGCGGGAAGTCCGGAGATTGATCCCAAATTCAAAGAATTGGCGGCTAAGATCGATGGGTTTCGGCTTGCGGTGAACCGGCCTCCGGTGCCGCCGGTGGTGTTCATCCGCAATATGGACGAACCGGTGCGTCTGATCGACTTCAAGGGACGGGTGGTGGTGCTCAATCTCTGGGCCACCTGGTGCCCGCCCTGTATCAAGGAAATGCCCGACCTCAACGCCTTACAGGTGCGCTTCAAAGATCAGCCCCTGGATGTGGTGGCGGTGGCCTCGGGCTCTCAGATGGGCAAGTCGCCGCGCAAATTCCTTGAGGAGCGGGGACTGGATGCCCTGACTCTCTATGCCGACCCGGCGCAAAAGCTGATCGATATCTTTGGCTCCGATACCCTGCCCACCACCTTGATCATCAGTCCCAATGGCTATGTGTTGGGAGGGGTCCTGGGCGCCACCGATTGGAATACCGAAGAAGTGGCGGCGGCTCTGCGGCACCTGATGAAGACGATCAAAGAATAGTCAGTCCGGCTTCTTTTTGCCGATCTTGCTTTCCTTGCCGCGAATCAGGCGGCGGATGTTTTCGTGATGCCGGGCGAAAGCCAACAGTCCCAGAGCGAGAGCCAGGATCACCGTGTTGCTATCGCTGAGGTAAAGGGCATAGACCGGCGCCCCCGCCAAGGCCACCAGCGCGGCCAGGGATGAATAGCGCAGCACCAAGGCCACCACCAGCCAGGTCGCACAAGCCCCCAGGCCCACCGGCCAGGCATAGGCCAACAGGGTGCCCAGGGTGGTGGCCACGCCCTTGCCGCCCTGGAATCTCAGGAAGATCGAAAAATTATGCCCGATTACCGCCATCAACCCGCCAAGCAATGCATATTGTCGGGCCAGGGTGGTTTCGTAGTCAAAGGCATGTAGGAACAGCAATACGACGATGGCGCCCTTGCCCGCGTCCAGTACCAAGGTCAAAAAAGCCGCCGGTTTGTTGCCGGTGCGCAGTACGTTGGTGGCGCCGATGTTGCCTGAACCGATGCTGCGGAGATCGCCCAGCCCGAACAACTTGGCCATGACGATCCCGAAAGGGATGGACCCGATCAGATAACCGCTCAGGGCCGCGATTTGGTGCATCAAGGTAATAGTCGGATAGTCGGCCTGGCCCATGGGAGCTCCGTCAAAATTGGAAAACCGTGCGTCCGTCGACCACGGTGCGCTTGGGCCGACCTTGGGTCAGGTAGCCATCAAAGGGGGTATTCTTGGATTTGCTGATCATATCGTCCCGGTCAATCTTCCAGGGTTTCTCCGGGTCGAAGAGCAAAAGGTCCGCCGGAGCACCTTTTGTCAGCCGCCCGCCGGTCAGGCCGAGCAGGTCGGCGGGCGCCGAGGTGATCAGGCGCAGTGCCTCGATCAATTCCAGATGACCGTTGCGGACCAGTTCCAAGGTGATGGGTAGCAAGGTTTCCAAGCCGATTCCGCCGTAGGCCGCCTGACCAAAGGGCAAGCGTTTGGCTTCTTCGTCTTCCGGTGCATGGTCCGAAGCGATCACATCAATGGTGCCGTCGCGCAGGCCTTCAATCACCGCAAGGCGGTCATCCTCGGTGCGCAAGGGCGGCGACAGCTTGGAGAAGGTGCGATAGTCACCCACCGCCAATTCGTTGAGGGCAAAGTAGAACGGCGCGGTGTCACAAGTCACTTGTAGGCCCCGGACCTTGGCGCGCCGAATCACGTCGATGGCCTCGCCGGTGGTCACATGGGCGAAATGCAGGCGTCCGCCGGTCAGCTCCAACAGCCGCAAGTCCCGCTCGATCATCATCACTTCGGCTTGGGGCGGAATGCCCACCAGGCCAAGGCGGGTGGCCATGGTCCCGGCATTGACCACACCGCTTCCGGCCAAGCCCGGTTCTTCGGGGTGCTGCACGATCAAGAGATCGAAGGTGGCGGCATATTGCAAAGCCCGGCGCATGGTCGCCGTGTCGGCAACGGGAACGGTCCCGTCGGTAAAGGCCACGGCTCCGGATTCCGCCAGCATGCCCATCTCGGCCAGTTCCTGCCCTTCCAGCCCCTTGGTCACGGCGCCATAGGGATAGACCTTGGCCAGCCCCAGCAGGCGGGCTCGGCGGGCAACAAATTCCACCACTGAGACATCATCAATGACCGGCCTGGTATTGGGCAGGCAGACCATGGAGGTCACGCCTCCGGCGGCCGCGGCGAGCCCGGCCGAGGCCAGGGTACCTTTGTGCTCTTCTCCCGGCTCGCGCAGTTGCACCCGCATGTCCACTAGCCCGGGGGAGAGAATAAGGCCCTCGCAATCCACCGTCTGAGCGTGGCTGGGTACACCGTCGGCAAACAGTCCGGGGCCCAGATCGGCGATGGTCTCGCCTTCGGCATAGAGGGTCCCCGGCTGATCCAGGCCGGTGGCCGGATCCATCAGCCGGGCGTTGACGTAAGCGGTGGGGGGCGGTGGAATATCGGTAACGGCCATCAGCCTGCTCCCTCGATCGGCGGCAGGTTATCGGTCAGCACCTCCAAGACCGCCATACGCACGGCAACGCCCATTTCCACCTGTTCACGGATCACGCTGCGACCAAAATCGTCGGCCACTTCCGAATCGATTTCGACGCCTCGGTTCATGGGACCGGGGTGCATGATCAGCGCATCCGGTTTGGCCATGGCCAGATTGTCGTAAGTCAGGCCGAAGAAGTGAAAATACTCACGGATAGACGGGAAATAGTTGGCCTGCATGCGCTCCCGTTGCAGGCGCAGCATCATCACGATGTCCACGTCCTTCAGGCCTTGGCGCATATCAAAAAAGACCTCGGCCCCCAGTTCATCGATACCCCGGGGGATCAGGGTTCGAGGCGCGATCAGCCGCACCCGGGCGCCCATGGTATTAAGCAGATGGATGTTGGAACGGGCCACCCGTGAATGGGCGATATCGCCGCAGATCGCCACGGTCAGGTTATCCAGGTGCCCGCGCCGACGGCGGATGGTCAGGGCGTCCAGCAGGGCCTGCGTGGGATGTTCATGAGCCCCGTCTCCGGCATTGATCACCGCGCCATGGACCTTTTCGCTGAGCAGCTTCACCGCCCCCGATTGATTGTGGCGCACCACCAGCACGTCGGGATGCATGGCGTTCAGGGTCATGGCCGTATCGATCAGGGTCTCGCCCTTTTTCACCGAACTGGTGGCCACGTTCATGGTGATCACATCCGCGCCCAGGCGCTGAGCCGCGGCGTCGAACGAGGTCCGCGTACGGGTCGAATCCTCGAAGAACAGATTGATGATCGTGCGTCCGTTCAGCAGGTCCTTTTTCTTGTTGGCCTGCCGATTCTGGTCCACGTAGGCTTCGGACTTGTCCAGAATCAGTGAAATTTCCGGCGGGGTCAGCCCCTCGATGCCGAGCAGATGACGGTGGGTAAAATGCATCGGGTCGATGGAATCGTTCATGGGCGCGCAGTCTACTCCGGGCGGTCGTTGTCGGCAACATGGCGTAGCATGCCCATTTGCCAAAATAGTCTTGCCGCTTTCCGCCCCATGGTGGGAGGCAGCGCCCGAACAACCGAGAGCGCCAGCCCGCCCAAGGGGCCATGGGGCACCAGCGCGACCCTTTGAGTTTCAGCCTTCATGCGTGGGGCACGCCCAGCGAGGTGGAATACTCGAAATGCAGGGCCTCGTCCGGATAGACCAGATCGCGCACCGCATGGGCGGCCATGGCCGCTTCGGAGAACCCGCACAGAATCAATTTGAGCTTATGCTCATAGGTCGCCACATCGCCGATGGCGAAAATTCCCGGCTTATTGGTGGCCAGGGTTCCCGACTCCACGGTGATATGATGCATGTCCAGGTTCAGACCCCACTCGGCGATGGGGCCTAAGTCCGTGGCCAGACCGTAAAAGGGCAGCAGCACATCGGCATCGAGGCGGCGGATATCCCCATCCAGGGTCTTGACGTTCACCGCCGACAGGGTGCTGCCCTCGCCCTCAAGGGAATCCAGTTGGTAGGGCACCACCAGTTCCAGCTTGCCCGTGCCGTCTTCCGACAGGGCTTTCAGGCGTGCGGCGCTTTCCGGCGCGGCGCGGAACTTGGGGCGCCGGTGCACCACATAAATCTTTTCCGCCAGTTCATGCAGCGACAGGGCCCAATCCACCGCCGAATCGCCACCGCCCGCGATAACCACCCGCCGCCCGCGGAAAGCCTCGCGGCGGCTGACCATGTAAAAGACGCTGTCGCCTTCGTACTGCTCGATATTCGCCAAGGGCGGACGATTGGGTCCGAAGGCGCCGGCTCCGGCGGCGATGATCACCGCCTTGGCGTCGATTCGGGTACCCTTTGAGGTCTCCAGCAAGAAGCGTTCGTCGTCGGTGCGGACCAGCTTTTCCACGCGCTCGCCCAGGTGATAAACGGGATCAAAGGCCGCGGCCTGTTTTTCCAGGTTGGTCACCAGATCGCCGGCCTGAATGGCGGGCAAGCCGGGAATGTCGTAAATGGGTTTTTCCGGATAAAGAGCGGAAAGCTGTCCGCCGACCATGTCCAAAGGGTCGATCACGTGACACGTCATTTTCAGCATGCCGCATTCGAACACGGCGAACAAACCGGTGGGACCGGCACCGACCACGGCGACATCGGTGACATGGATGGCGGGCTGCGACATACAGACTTCTCCCTTGTATTGACCTGCCGTACCATGACCGCCCAAGCCCACGG